>NZ_JBBOUK010000001.1:155000-472500 GCF_038006045.1 Exiguobacterium sp. FSL W8-0210 | reverse complement strand
CTGGCGAATTGAATGAGTAACTTATTCTCAGCCAAGTACTCGAATACAGGTCCAGTAATCTGCTGTAACATCTGAATCACCCTCTCTCTTCTCCCTTACCCTCTCCCTAACAAAAAAACGTCTTTCTTCTATATAGAAGAAAGACGCAGTTTGAATTAGTGCAACCAGATGAAGTAACCGAGGAATCCAAGTGATAATACGTACATGATTGGGTGTACGTCCTTTGCTCGTCCTTTTGCGATCATCGTGACCGGGTAGAAGAGGAAACCGAATGCAATCCCTGTTGCGATCGAATACGTTAATGGCATCATGATGACGGTCAAGAAAGCCGGAACCGCATACTCGAATTTTTTCCAATCGATCTGGAGCAGTGAAGCTGCCATCAACACACCAACGATGATCAATGCGGGTGCTGTGACCGGTGCGGTGATGATTGCGAGCAATGGTGAGAAGAATAAAGCGAGACCGAAGAATAAAGCTGTGACGATCGCCGTCATTCCTGAACGACCACCTGCTGCAACCCCTGCACTTGACTCGATGTAAGAAACCGTCGTCGACGTTCCAAGGATCGAACCTGCTACTGTTGCTGTTGAATCAGCGATCAATGCGCGACCAGCGCGTGGTACTTTATTTTCTTTGATCAGACCGGCTTGGTTTGCTACCGCAACCAGTGTACCTGCTGTATCAAAGAAATCAACAAAGAAGAAAGTTAAGATGACGATCATCATTTGAACTGTGAAGATTTCATCGAAGTGAAGGAATGCTTGTCCAAATGTAGGTGCGATGCTTGGTGGTGCTGAAATGACTTCACCAAGACTTGTTGGAATCGGAATCAAACCGAAGATCATTCCAGCGACTGCCGTTAGGATCATTCCGAAGAAGATCGCCCCTTTGACACCACGCGTCATTAGGACCGCAGATACGACAAGACCAAATACCGCGAGAAGCGTTGTTCCTTTACTTAAATCACCAAGCGAGACGAGTGTTGCTTCATTCGCAACGACGAGACCACCTGTTTTTAATCCGATGAACGCGATGAACAATCCGATACCTGCTGCAACTGCCATTTTCAACGGTTCTGGAATCGCATTGATGATCATCTCACGAATACCTGAAGCTGTTAATACCATGAAGACGAGACCTGAGACGAGAACGCCTGAAAGTGCGGTTTGCCATGGAATACCCATTCCGATGACGACGCTGTAGGCGAAGAAAGCATTTAGTCCCATTCCTGGTGCGAGCGCGATTGGATAGTTCGCTAGTAATCCCATCGTAACGGAACCGATGATCGCAACGAGTGCTGTGGCACCGAAGACTGCTCCTGCGTCCATTCCCGCTTCGGCTAATGTATTCGGGTTAACGAATAAGATATACGCCATCGCGAAGAATGTCGTCATGCCGGCGATGAACTCTGTACGCATGTTCGTACCAAGCCCATTGAAATCAAAGAAACGCGCAATCGCATTTTCTTTTGCTTTCGGTTGGTGTGGCTGTTTCAATTGTGTGCTCATGATTGCCTTCCTTCCAAATAAGCCGTCTCCTTGAAAACAAAAAACGGCCCTTACCTAAGCGGTAAAAGCCGTTTCAATAAGCGCACGATGCTGCGTGTGCGCCGTAGTAGGAACCTTTACGGTGTTCCTGTAGAGACTTCCGGGCCCTATCCCCAGAATTATACGGCATTATTTATGTTTTTTTAGTGGTATGAAAAATAAGAACAGACACATCGTAGCACGGTCAAATTCATGGGTCAACCATAAAAACGAAATTTAACCACTTAATTTATCCGAACGTTCGGTTTTGTAAGCGTTCTTCTGTTCGGAATTTATCATGATCCATTTCGATAGTTGTAGTGTCATTGGGAATTTTCCGAGTAAAACTAAAATTAGAATCGTCATCACACCAACCCCTATACCATGCCAAATCCCGACATTATTATAAAACGATATCGCAACCAACGCTTTTACAATAAAACCGTGTCCGACATAAATCGGTAATGTATGAGCACCCAGTGTTGTTCCAATTCCATCTCGTCGTGGTATCCAAGCAAAAAAAGCGCAGACTAAAAGCAGTTGCAAACCATACAAAGAAAGTCGAATACCTGCTCCTTCTAAACCGAGACCCATAGGAGCATAACCGCTTGTACCACTCAACAATTGAAAGTTCAAAATCTCTGGGTAACGTAACAGTAGGATGATTGCGATTCCGCCCACCCCTAATCCAAAAACCTTTGCGCCACCCGACGTCGGAAAGGTTAACTTGTGTCGTCGGAATGTATAGCCCAGTAAAAAGAATGGGAAAAACACGATAATCCGTGAAGCGCTGAGTGTCCAACCAATCGTTTCAAAAAAGCCGAGATAAACACTGATCACGATGCTTCCCGCGACAAAGTACCATAATGACACTTGTAGAAAGTGATTGATCCAGACGATTACCCACAACACGAACGTCCATATAAACACCGCAAACAG
The DNA here is from genome assembly GCF_038006045.1 of Exiguobacterium sp. FSL W8-0210. Classification (NCBI taxonomy): domain Bacteria; kingdom Bacillati; phylum Bacillota; class Bacilli; order Caryophanales; genus Exiguobacterium; species Exiguobacterium sp. FSL W8-0210. The sequence goes on along the minus strand of NZ_JBBOUK010000001.1, from coordinate 470,032 downwards.
ATACCAATAGATATAAGCTGGTTGCAACTTCCAAAACGCATATTGTGTGATTCCCATCCACTTTGTCACTGCGACGAATAGCGTTTGTACAAGTAGAAACAGTACAAGATAGTCTAGTGTGAGTCGAAGAAGACGAGATGCCGTCATGTGTCCTTTCGTAAAGTAACCGGAGATGAAAATAAAAGCTGGCATATGAAACAGATATATGAAATGAAACAGGTTCGTCATACCGACATCTTTTGAAATCATCGGTTCAATCAAATGACCGAATACGACGAGCGTAATCAATCCGAATTTTGCATTATCCCAATATGCATCGCGTTTGTTCATAACGAATGTCCTTACCTATCCTCTGTAGTAATAAGTTCCATCTCATAGTGTAGCAGGAGATAACAAAATAGCACCACGTTCTTTTACAGAAACGTGGTGCTGATTCATTATTATTCCCACTCAATCGTTGAAGGTGGTTTCGACGTCACATCGTACAGGACGCGGTTGACGTTCTGGACTTCGTTGACGAAAACGTTGGTTTATCAACGTTTTATCGATATGATCATTAAACTTCTATATAAATACAGGCTTCAATTATTCGTATTATTTTGTATTTCAATAGTATCAGGTCAATTCTATGAAAATCAACAAATTACCATATCTCTTTGAGAATTTATTAGTTCTATACCATTCTTGTAGTTTATCTTCATTCGCTAAATTATAATGAAAAAAAAGGGGAGGAATAATTTTTATGAGCGAAGTATTAGCAAATGGTTTGTTCGCTTTATTAGGTGCTATAATTGGTGGTTTTATTGCTGCTGGCACATCAGTATGGGCAACTAGAGCACAAATAAAGAAACAAGACGAACAAAACGAATTAAATAATAAGAGACAAAAAGAATTAGATGAAAATTTAAGACAAGAAAAAAGAAGAATTACTAAAAATATAGTCGAAACGTTTTTAATAAATGAAATTAAGTATAATTTAAATCAATTAGATAGTATAAAACCATCTCTTTTTGAGAAGCATGGTAGTAATTCTCATAATAGTATTCATACTGATTTCAATTTCAAAATAGATGAGTATGAAAAATGTAAATTTAAATTAATGGAAATTACCACACTCGAAACCTTAAACGTAGTAGAAATTTATCAAATGTTCTATATGTTAAATGAGATACATAAAGGAAGTCGCTTAAGTAGATTCAATGAAAATGAGTTTGGTTTTATAAAAAATAGATATAAATTAGCTGATGATTTTGTAACTACCTACTACAAAGAAAAATTAAAAAATTTCTCATAGGAAACATGAGAAAAATAGATAATCTCTTTACTTGTTATTTAGTTTTCTTAATCCATTATTATTAGTCATCCCCCCCTGTATTTGCAGTATCTCGTAAATAACAAAGGGGGGATTTAATAGAAATAAGCAATTGAATCATTGAGTAACTCATTACTATTTTTTATTTAAAATCCAATTTTTCACTTTCCTAAAATCATAATTAATTCATTAAGCGTTAATATCTTATCTTTTCTTCTGTGAATCATTCTATGGCAATTGGAACATAATGGGATTAAATCTGTTTTAGGATTTATCTTCATTGCTTTTGTTAGTGTATTTAATGGTTTTACATGATGAACTTCTATGAAATCTTTCCCACGTTCTCCATACACTGTTTCAAAATTAAATTCACATGCTTTACAACTCAAACCATGTTCTTGAATAGCAAGTAGTCTGTTTCTTGCGTTTCGCTCATAGCGTTTTCCATAATAATCTCGAGATCCACCTTCAATACCATAACCGTCTTCTGTTTTTTCTGCTTCGATATCAAGATCAATAGCGTTACTCAATTCTTCATACTTAAGTGTTTTCAATAGTTTTATGGCAATTTCATAATCTTGTTCACTTTTTTCTAATCTTTCAATAACACTATTAATATCCTGCCTTTTAAAAATACCTCTATAATCAGCTTTCATACCTAAATAGTAAAGAATATTTGCCGAGTCTCTTCCTTTTGTATTTCCACTCGTTATACCTAATATGTTTATATCTAACCATCTATGCGTTCTATCATTAATTAAATGTTCATACAATACTTTGGCTTTTAGATCGTTACTATACTTTTTAAATTCCCTATCTCTATTATTAGACTTTAGTTTAGGAAGTTCGATATTTTTTTCATTGATTACTTCATAGTTCCACTCAATTAATCTATCCGAGCAAACTTTTAGTTCCTCGTCAGTAAAAAGACTCTTAAACTTCGGATTCAAACATAATGCTTCTATGGTTAGATCTAAGCGTTTTTTTCTATCAAAATGATAAAACCATCAGATAACTTTGAGCTATTAATTAATTGTCGAGCAGTTTTGAGTCCACCTTGTTCAGAAATTAATCGTCTAGTTTTATGCGGATTGTATCCAATTTTTTTAGACTCGTCACATAGTTCCAACATAGATTTATAAAATATATTTTCTAGTTTCCCAACAGATGTAATATTGTCTCCCCCTTACTAATTATTATTTATTCATCTATAAGGAGCATGCGTATACTGTAATGTTTTTATTTCTTTTTTATCCACTTTAGAACATTTTAAAAAATCAGGATCAAATATCATTACATTATGCCCACTTGTACTGACAGTACTTTCAAACATTATGCCGTGATAACCAGCTTTTTCTGTATCGTTTAAACTTTTAATAAAGTCAACAATAAATTGTGTAGGCAAATAATCTAATTTACTATCCCCGCTTCTAACAGGTTTAGAAATAGCTGCTCCCATTTCCTTAAAAGTCTTTAGATTGACGGAAAAACGAGTTGGATCTTCAAACTCAAACACATCTAGTTCTGAGAGTTTAGTAAAGTCTATAACTTTTAAGTTCGAATCATTCGGCACAGGAAACGTTCCTATATAAATCACATCACCTAAACTAGGTCGAATTTCGTTAATTACTGTCCCAATATCATTAGCCAAATATAAATGGCTGATCCCTTGAGAATTAGCTCTTCCAGCACTCGCAAACTCAGGGTCAGGAGCGCCCATTGAATCGATATCTAATTCTTCATCATTTGATATCCTACCTCTATAAAGAACTCTTTCCTCTACAATAGTTTCTAATCTTTCTAAATATACTTTCAAAACTTCATAGTTAACATAGTTATTATGAAACCTATTATTATGTTTTATATGCGTAACAAATTCTTCCCACTTGTAACCTTTTAGTACAGAGTTTTCTTCCAAATATCTTTTAACCATCCACTGAGGTATCCCGACTTGATTAGTCAATAATGAAATTTTATCTGAATATCTCTTTTGCAAAAGGTTACTCAAAAAACGATGAATCATATTTGAATCAAAATCTTCATTAAAAATATTCCAGTGTTTTTCAAAGTTATCTTTTATACTAATTAACTCTAATTCAGGAAAGTTGTCTTCTTCTAATTCTTCACTCTTTCGGAATATACCTAATAAACCATTGAATTTTTCATCAAGACCTTCGTTTTCATTCAGATCATAGATATAAACGTTAGTACTGTTACAAAAATCACAACTGCCTTTAATTTGATAGCTTTTCACAATATCTTTAAGGACTTTAGAAAGGAAACATTTTTCGCAACAAATCATACTGTTCCCTCCAAATTTAGTAATTTGTCTACAAGCTCAAGATGATGCATAATTGATAATTTTTTAAGAGTTGGTAACCCTGGGTATGTCCCTTCTTCATGGTGCTTTAAAAGTGTACGCATTGCATAAGTATCCATTAATTCATTCATTAAGAAACCGTTGTTATACCACCGAATCAATTTATTCAAAGCTTCCGAAAATTTCCCTGCGGCATCGCTAGTATCATTATTTGAATCTGAAACAAAATGGACTATATCAATTTCATTATTTTCATTAGGATACACAATATGCATCGCTACGGCATAAGGAGCAAATCCACCTTCTACATAAGCCGCACCTATAACAGAGTAATCTGAAAAGCCTATATATCCTTCTTCTTCGAAAAATAAATGATCTTCCGAAAATTCTTCATTTTGCTTTTCAATATAATCCGAATTTCTAGACATTTTATTGAATTTATCACTTAATGCTACTAAATTTTGATTCCTTAATTTTCTCCTTAAAGACATACTATAAGGCATTACATTAATATATGGAATTTTGTCTTTAAAAATTTCACTATAGCTTTGGTCTAAAACTTCTCCTGTATGAATAATTGCTAAATCTTCATGATCAAAACCATATTCATTAAATAGATTCTCTATTTCAGTTTTAGAATTTTTATTCAAGTAGTGTCCAATCATTATAAATTCATTTTCTGATATCATTTTTCGATACTCTTTTTTTATACTTGGCATTTCAATTTCATCTTTGAATGAACCCACTTTAGGATTAGTAATAAAAATGATATTACTTTGTTTATTAAAGAATACTGATAATAAAGAATTGAGTGTAGAACTAAATTTTATTGGTTCTATTATAGGAACAACTTTTTCACTAATTAAATCTCTTTCTTTTAATTCTCTTAAAGCTAACAAATCATATTGTCTGCCACGAATAATCGGGAAATACATATTTTTTCCTCCATTACTTTTTTAAAATTTTCGAAAAGTCAGCATTACTAAAATTTGATAAATAGACCAACCATCTAATGGGAATAGGAATACTTTTAAATACTGCGTTATCACTCAAGGGAATACGCTTTCTTAACTGTTCAAAAACTAATTCTTGAGCTTTTAAAATTTCAATAGTCTCAAACCACTTCATCGATTCTCTAAAATATTCAACTTGCGTGACATTCGGTAGTTTATGAAAGACTTCAAATAATATATTTTCATACTCTTTCTTTCTAAGAATTTTAAATAAATTTTCGTGATTTAAATTGTCTATGAATATTGAAGCTTTTTTACGCACACTTAAAGTTTCATTAGAGGTTAATACAATAATACCAATATAAGGAATGATTTCTTTTAAATTTTTATAAACTGGGTAATAATTTTTGTCAGTTGTAACGACATATAATTCACTAAAAACAGTTGAATAATCTAATAACTGTTGTGATAATCTATCTAAATTATCAAGATCAGTTTTTATCTCGTAAACTATACATTTTTTTTTATTCACTACAACAAAATCTGCTTTCGATGTTTTAATAGGTACTTCCTCAAATGCACCAGTAGTGTTCAAACTATATTTACCCATTACTATTTTGTTAAATAAAATATTTTTAAAAAAGTATTCATTTCTATATTCTTGCTTTAAAATCTTATAATTAATGTTTATCTCTCTCTCAAATAAATCATACTCAAAATACTCATTATCTATTTGTTGTCTTAAGTTTTTTTTAGTGAAATATTTCTTTGCTTCATTAATGCCCATTCTCATACTCACACTTTCTATAATTCTTACTTATTCTTTTGAAACGTTTATTTAGGTTTTTGCCGGGATATATCAGTTATACAATCATATGTCTCGGAAAAAAGTTTTTTCAGTAAGTAATACTTGTTATAAAACTTTAATTTTATCCTCTAATTTCTGCTCACGAGCATATCTAGTAATTCAGTTAAAATCATCTCTATAAAGCGGACTCTAAGCACTTTGCGCACGTGAACGATATTAATAAAAAGAATGCGGGGGTAAGAGTACTATTACGTATAATCACACTCGAAGTAAACAAATTGGTCAGAATTACCCCCACTAAGGTATCAGCAAAATAATTTAATTTTTAAGTCCTTCTCTCTCAAGCAATCTATAAATAGTACCTGTACCTACCCTGAACGTCATGCGAATGTCGTTTATTGATTTCCCTTGTTTATAGGCTGCAAGAATAGCTTTCATTCTCTGTTCTTCTTTACCACCTTCGACTAATTTAGTCTTTTTACCTCTGTACTTACCTTCACTTTTAGCTATCTCTATCCCTTCCTTTTGACGTTGCTTGATCATCTTCCGTTCAAATTGTGCCAAACCCGAAAAAATAGTAAACAGTAGTTCACTCATCGGATTATCATCGGATAAATCTAACCAACTATCTGTAATTGATTTAAGTTTCGCTCCCTTGTCCTTTATTATTTCCACTATGGTTAAAAGATCTTTAGTTGAGCGGGACAATCGACTTATTTCATGAACAATTATCATGTCGCCCATACTAAGGCTATCTAGCATTTCATTCAGTTTCGGACGTTCCATTGAAGCCCCGCTAATTTTTTCAATGTAAAATTCAGTACAACCATTATCCTTTAAAGATCTCTGTTGCCTAGCTATATTCTGCCCTTCACTACTGACTCTGATATAACCAATAATCCTCATAAGCTTAACCTCCAAAATAATAGTTATTAACTTGATTTTACCCAGGTAAATCGGTAACAGTCAAACGGTAATAAAAAATATAAAGAAAACCCTTGGTACTAAAGGGTTTCTGTTTCCTCGTATTTATTACCGTTTAGGTGTACTCTAACGGTACGGTTTGTTTAATAAGTTATTGCTTCTACTCACACTTAATAGAGATACACACAGTAATTAATATCCATTTTTTTTATAAGTAAATTTTATTTCTTTATTATCTAACCATTGATTTAATAAAAGCCTCATGCGTACGCTTGGAATATATATATTTATCGGTTCAGGCTTATTTTTTCTTATTGAGCTTCTCCATATCCATTGTAAGAGATTACTCACTGCCAATAAGTCTTCGTCCACTTTGATACCTTTACTACAAAAAAATGATTTTTCGATTGGATTCATATACAAATTATATACAAACGCCAAATTGCGTGTTTCTTGATAATCATTCGTAGCTCGTTTATTCCAAGTTATAAATGCCTTAGTGTATCCTTTACCTTTAAGTTTATTTCTTACAGACAATTTTGTAGTCCATAAGTTATGTTCAGCTTTTCCTTTGTTTCTAAAAAAAGAATAGATATTCTTTTTTAGTCTAGATAAAGTGATTTCATCAACGTCGTTTAACCACGTCGAAGATAATTCATTGCCACTCAATGAGTTATTCCGTACATAATTTCTATTTAGTGAACCTTCATAAATAGAAATCAACTGTTTATATTGACTTCTATGTTCTAAGTGAACATCATAATCTACTAACGTATAAACATCATCAACTTTATGTACAGATTTATATGTAAGTTCAATTTTATGTAAATCATAATAATATTTCTGAATTTGACCTTTAAAAAGATATGTTAAGATAAACGTTTCTGAAAATGCTTCGAAGACTTCAACTGGATACGTCCAAAAAAGTACCGATTTATTATGTATGTGTATGTTTCCATGTTTCGAATGATAAGGAAGATTTACGTACTTACTTTTATATACGCCTTCATATTCATCATTTAGCCATTTTAATTTTCCGTCTTCTACCTTTGCTGTTTTAGTTTCAATTATTAACTTGATATCTTCTTTAGAAATTTCGTTTATCCGTTCAACTACATCAACTACTTCATCAAGAAACAAAATGTATTCTTGATCTTGAATCAACTTTATCACTTCTTCATCAAACAATTTAAATAGAGCATGGGTTGTTACTATGCTATCACCTGACGACAATAATTTTTTAAAGTGTCTTAATTTACTTCCATTCCCTAACTTAGAATCAGGTTCTATTAAGAAGGAACAATCCTTTAATAAGTTATTTTGTATCTCATCTAAGTAAGGAGACACATATATAAATTTCTTTTCATCTTTATGTGCTGACATATAGTTTTTTGCCCACGTTGTTTTTCCACTACCCATTATTGAATCAATTACAATTACTTTCCCCATACGTTTATTTCTTCTACTCCTACCCTATCGTTTATAAAGCGCACCGAATACAAAAGTGCAAACTCGTCAAAAAAATGCTTTAATACCAACGTTTTTTCACACTGTTCCTTAAAAACAAAATTATTAAAAGCGCAAAACCCTAGACATTAAAACGAGCTGCGCTCGGTTTCAATGTCTTCGCTTCCCCAAACTACGTTTGGGTAATCGTGACTATTACTCTATTGTAGTTTGGTCTTTTTCTGACTCATTAAATTCTTCATTCAAAATTTGATAGAGTTTTTTTGTAAATGGTTTATATTTTTGCGAAACTCTTTTTTCAACATTCCCTAACATACTTCTATCAGAATTTATAAGATATACAAAAATTTTGAGATAGTTACTAAGTTCTTTATTTTCTAGAGTTTCCAACATCTCCGAAATAGCATGTGCATCGGAATAACCACCGTGAAATGCTGAATCATCCTTGTCACTTCCAACTTGACTCAAACTTTTCGTATGGACACTGCTAATTTTTTTTTGAATTTCATGAAAATTTTTAGTCAACTCATTATTTTCTTTCATAATATTAATTTCATCTTGATAAGGAGAAGCAGCATGATAAAAGGTCTTTTCATCATTTTCTTCAAGAAATATGATTTCCTCTTTAGAAATCATTTCAAGATATTTGATTCTTACATTGTTTTTCTCGATACTTGTAAGTTCTTTTTGTTGAAAATACTCTTCAGGTAGTTTAAACATTATTGAAAGTTGATTTAGCCGCTTTGCTGGAATTTTTCTTCTTTCTTTTAGCCAATCTTGAATTGTTTGTTTAGAAACACCTAAATCGTTCGCAACTTCTTTGTATTCTTTTCTAAACTCTCTAACTATGTACTCCAAACCGATCATTTTTCTCATCTCCAAATATTATTTGACATACTCAGTATGTCTTGAAACTAATTTATCACGCCATACCGAGTATGTCAATCAATTATTTCATTTATTTTTATCTATTTTTATTTTATTTAAAGGACTAGTCATGAGACCAATATTCAAAATGTCTTCTTGCTCCAAGCCTCTTAAATATTTTGAAGTAATTTGTGTATCATAATGCCCCATTAACCTACTTAGGCTATACACATCAATTCCGTTTCTTAGTTGTTTTTGTGCATAATAGTGTCTACAATCATGTGGGCTACAGCGCACTTCTTTTCGTACTCCTGCTCTTCTACAATGCTCTTTTAGTATTTGGTTAATCCTCGATCTCGATAACCGCTCTGCGCTTTGGTCTAGAAAATAATGCTCTCCTACCTCATCATCAGGTCTATGGTTAAATCGTTCTTTCTTAATTGCTTCAAACTTGCGCATGTATTTTCGCATGAGCTTTGAAATGTAGATAAGACGTTGTTTTGAACCTTTTCCATGAATCAAAATATGCTTTCTAGAAACATCGTTTGTTTTAATATCACAAAGTTCACTCACTCGTATTCCGCTATCAAACAGAAAAATTAGAATGAGCTTATCTCTGATATTTGAGTACGTGTTTTCTTTTACATCGTTTAATATTCGGCTCACCTCTTCATCGTTGAATGTCACGATCACTTTCTTATCTTCTTTTAAGTTTTTGATTCTACGCATTGGATTTTCATGCTCACTTAAATACTCTTCTTCAACTAATGAATTAAAGAATACCCTTAGAGTGGCTATACTACCGTTTATCGTGCTGTTGATTTCTTTCCCAGTACCTTGACATGCTTGAATGTAGCTTTTGATGTGAGCGGGTCTCACGTCCTCTAAATCAACTATTTGAAATTCTGTTTCTACATATGTTCTCCATCGTGTCAGTCTTGTTGTACAAAGACTAATATAAAAATGCTTTTTCCCTTCGATTCTTTGATTTAGCTGAAAATCATCAATCAGTTCAATTAATTTGACCATCAAAAAAACTCCCTTCTATTTGCGAAATAACACAAATAAAAGAGAGTATTTTTAGAAGTCAATAGTCGTAGGTGATAGGAGGTAAAATCAGCTTACAGCTTCAAAACCATTGGTATAAAAGGGTTTATAGCCACTTACTAATCTTAATTTCTTAAATCACTCCCACTCAATCGTTGAAGGTGGTTTCGACGTCACATCGTACAGGACGCGGTTGACGTTCTGGACTTCGTTGACGATTCGAACCGAGATTTTCTCAAGCACGTCCCATGGGATCCGTGCCCAGTCTGAAGTCATCCCGTCAATTGACGTAACAGCGCGGATTCCGACAGCATAGTCGTATGTCCGCTCATCGCCCATGACACCAACCGAACGGATTGGAGGAAGGACTGTGAAGTATTGCCAGATTTCGCGCTCGAGTCCCGCCTTTTTGATTTCATCGCGAAGAATGAAATCAGATTCGCGGACGATTTCGAGTTTCTCATCTGTGATTTCACCGAGGACACGAATTCCGAGACCTGGTCCTGGGAACGGCTGACGCCATACGATTTCATCGGAAAGGCCAAGTTCTTTCCCAAGTTCACGAACTTCATCCTTGAACAACGTGTTGATCGGTTCGATCAATTCAAACTGCATGTCTTCTGGCAATCCACCGACGTTGTGGTGTGATTTGATTGTTTGTGCCGTATCCGTACCACTCTCAATGATATCCGTGTAGAGCGTACCTTGGGCAAGGAAGTCCATATCCGTCAGCTTCGAAGCTTCTTCATCAAAGACGTAGACGAACTCGTTACCAATGATTTTACGTTTTTGCTCCGGATCCGAGATACCACGGAGTTTGTCGAGGAAACGATCCTGAGCATCAATCTTGATGACGTTCATGTGGAAGTGATCCGCGAATGTCTTCATGACGCTTTCCGCTTCTCCCTTACGCAGTAAACCGTGATCGACGAACATACATGTCAATTGATCACCGATTGCCTTGTGGATCAAGGCTGCGACGACAGACGAGTCGACACCACCTGAAAGGGCACAAAGAACTTTTTTATCGCCGACTTGTTCTTGGATCTTCGCTACTTCGATTTCGATGAAGTTCTCCATTGACCAGTCGCCTGCACATTTACAGACTTCAAAGAGGAAGTTCTTGAGCAATTCTTTTCCGAAGACCGTATGGTTTACTTCTGGGTGATACTGCACACCATACATTTTCAACTCTTCGTTCTTGATCGAAGCGATTGGACATGACACGTTCGTTCCATCGACGACGAATCCGTTTGGCACAGATGTGACGAGGTCACTGTGACTCATCCAGACCGTTTGTTCTAGCGGTAGGTTCGCATACATCGGTGACGGGTCTTGTAACGTCAATGTGGCTTTTCCATATTCACGATGTCCCGCACGTTCCACTGTTCCGCCGAAATGTTGTGACATGAGCTGCATGCCGTAACAGATCCCGAAGATTGGAATACCGAGGTCGAAGATTTCCGGGTCACACCGGTACGCATCCTCTGCGTAGACGCTACGTGGACCACCTGAGAAGATGATACCAGCAGGTGCGATTTCCTTTACTTCTGCTGCAGTGATTTTATGCGAATGCAATTCACTGTAGACACCAAGGTCCCGAATACGACGTGTGATCAATTGATTGTACTGTCCTCCAAAATCGAGGACGAGAATCATTTCCTGGTCCAAATGTGCTTCCAAATCTGTTCCCGCCTTTCTGATTTCATGCGTACCCTATGAAAAAAGCCCGCTCTTCGCCCATGGATAAAATGGAAAAAGAGCAGGCCGCTTCACAAAAAAATGTATACGAAGGGTCTGCTCCTTCATAGTCAGGTCGTTTAAGGTGACCCGGTAGAGACTCTCGCGCCATATTCGCGAGTATATACAAAGGAGATTGCATGTGTGTGATTTACGTTGTTCCCATTGTACCTGTATCGTTTCGTAAATATCAACCCTCTACATGACGAATGATATTTTCGAAATATTCACGTTTTTTCTCAGCCGACAATGATTCTCCACCATAAACCATCCGCTCGTAAGCATCCGTCAACGGTCGCATCGCGTACGTCTCGTAGTACCCATCGACTTCGTACGCCAGTTCCGCAAGCGTCCGACCATCTTGATAATGGAATCCTTTTTTATCAAGACGTCGCAAGAGGTAGCGATACATCCGGCGGAATCCTTCTGGTCGCTCGATTTGTCTCCGGAAGAAGAGAATCGCGAGTGTTCGAATGATTGGTTTTCGGAACAGGTAGAGGAACAAGAGAGCGAGTGCCGTCAGGAAGATTGGCCAAAACGGAATTAACTTCTGCTCCGTCTGTCCGGCGCTAGTCGTCTGTTCTTCGTCGAGAAGATTTTCCTGCGGACGATTTGGTGTCGTCGTCTCTGTATTATTTTCTGTTTCGCGTTGTGGATTTGTTTGCTCCGTCTCGTTGTTCGTTTCTCGGTCAATCGTATATTGACCTGCTCCGTCGAAGCTAACAGTCGGCTCAAGCGGTATCCAGCCTGGTCCTTCAATGTAGACTTCGACCCACGAGTGGGCATTTTTATTTCGTACCGTATAACTGGTCACGGCGGATCCGATGACATCGGATTCGCCTCCCGTGAACCCTTTTACCCAGCGTGCGGGTAATCCAGCTGCCCGAAGCAACACAGCGGCGGACGTCGAGAAGTTATCACAGTATCCGAGCTTCGTTTCGAACAGGAATTGATCGACGTAATCTTGATTTTCTCCTGGTACGGCGACTTCCTCCGTATTATATTCGAAGTTTTCTTCTTCGAAATAGTTTTCAATCGCTCGCGCCTTGTCCCACGGTGTCTCCTCACCCTCGACGATTTGTTCCGCTAAATCACGAACTCGTTGTGGTAAACCTTCCGGCAGTTGGAGATACCGTTCTGTTTCTCTATCCGATAAATTGACGGGTTCATCTGTCTGGAGCTGTTCTTCCGTAAAGAGTGGGTACGAATAGTCGATTCGATAGTTTCGTTGACGATCCGCCTCGTCGAGATACGAAATTTTTTGATTCTCGAGGTCAACCAACACATTTTGTCGTTGCTGATTCACTTCGACCCTTACATTGTCACCGTTATATGGCACGAATGGTAATTCACGTGCCATCTCAAACGTTGCCGTCTCATTTCTTGTCTTGACCTCTTTTCCGAAATGCGAGAAGAAACCACGCGCATCGATTTCCGGATTCGATTCCGACAGCACCCACCCCTTGCCGGTATAGATATCTTTCGTCTCGACTCGCCAGTAGCGGTTCCCTTCACTTTCGACTTGGAAAACTTCTCGATCGTCCATCTGAAACGGTCCACCGAGTTGCTCATCATTGTTACCGTATCCGACCTTCTGAATCGCATTTGTCGGCTCTCCTTCCCCTTCAAGACCAGACGTCAAATCGTACCAACTGTCTTGCCATGTCGCATTGATGACAGGACTTTGGACAGCAGCGACGATGACAGCACCCATGATGAATAAAGCACTTAGCGGACGAACGTAAGAAGCGCGCGGTCGTTCGTTAACTTCCGTCGCATAGAGTAATAATAAAGATAGAATGATCGGATAGAGAATGAACGTCTCTCCCGAATAATCCGTCCACGTATCGCAATAGGCGATAAATCCGATGACACCGAAGGCAAGGCCAAACACAAATCCGCGATTCGGGAATGTCCGCCGTGCTAAATAAGCGATCAAGAAACTGATTAGTCCGATCGAGAGTGCAAAGGCTGGTCGTCCCGGTAACTCACCATTGATGACACTTTGAACATCTGAGCTGATTTCCGTAAAGATGCCCCACGGTGCTGCTCCCGGCGTCAAAATCAAGTAGAACGACAATAGTAGCCCCGCGAGACTGCCAAGTAAGAAGTAACGTCGCGCGAGAGGCGATAACAGTAAAGGCAGGAACAGCATCGGTAAGAAGGACCAAAGATGCTCGAATGTAGTCAGTTCGAGAAGTGGTGGCATGAAACAAGTCAAAAGGGCTGCTGCGATGGCGTTCCAGATTAATCGTCGTATCATCGCACTCCCCTCCGTTCTGGTGTATAGACATGAACGGTGGCTTCTTGATTAATCTTCGAAATCCATAGTTCATTGTTCGATTCAAGATCCGGTGTGATGAAGAGGACGTTCCCGCTCAATCGAAGCGCCTTAGACGAATACTCCCATGACTCGATGAACGTTCGCGTCCGACTCGGTTGCGCCGTCATCAGGTAATGCGTCAGTTTCGCTCCTTCAAGTGGTAACGACAATGATTGAACGGCATGCCCGACGAGATGGATCCGATAGCTCAGTCGTCGTTTGTTCAACTGATCCGTCGTTTCTGCGAGCATCGAGATGACACGTTCGAAGGCTTCACCTGCCTCCGTTCCCTCATCAAAGACGATCGTCGTCTCCCGTTCTTGCTCTCGTTCGAACGTCTTCGTCATCAACCCTTGGCGTTTCGCTGTCGCTTTCCAGTCAATCTGATTCATCCGATCCCCACTGACGTATTCCCGGACCCCGACGACGGTAAAGGACGACTGGCGAAGATCAAGTGACACCGGTGAGATTCCCCCATCGCCACGGTCTTCCTCATGGGGAAGCTGAACGGCAAGTCGTGCCGGTTCGATCGCAAGATACGTCTCGACCGGAAACATCCGCTTCCGCTTGAATAACCCGAATGGATCCGTGATTTCGACGATACAGCCTGGAATCTGATACACCCCTCGACGAATCGATGGTATCGTGTAATCGATTTGCTCCGTCTTCCGGTAATGGGCTCGGAGTGGACGGCTAATATCGAGTTTTTCTTCACTGAGTTCGTTCGGAATCACCTCCGTCACTTCGACGGCTCCGACGAGAAACGGAAAACGTCGACGAACCCGTAAGGAAACCGGGATATCGGTTCCAGCAACGAGCATCTTGTTCGATACTTCGCGTGTCGCAAGTGCCTGCGTGACGGGCCAAATGAGGAAGAGAGTCCAGTAGACGGTCAAACCAGCCATGACGTAAAACAGCAAGGAAGCGACATTTCCGCCATCAACGCGCGCATATGCCCATAAGGCTGCCGTCGTCAAAAGTAATACAGCGTAACGCCAACCAATTTGCCACTTCGTCATAGGGACTCCACGTCTTGTTGGATGGGTACAGCAACCTCTTTTTTGATCTGTTCCAAAATCCGTTCCGACGATTGACCGTGATAACGCGCATCCGCTGTCAAAATCAGGCGGTGTGACAGGACTGGAATCAAGAGATGTTTAACATCATCCGGCAAAACGAAACTGCGTCCTTCCATGTACGCCCACGCTTGCGCGACCTTCATCAAGGCGATCGAAGAACGAGGACTCGCACCGAGGTAGAGTGATCCATTCGTCCGTGTCGCTTGGACGAGATGGACGATATATTTTTTGACGGGCTGTGAGACATGGACGTTCTTGACGTCTTCTTTCATCTGGAGCAATTGCTCGCGACCAATCACAGCTTCGAGTGTTTCGATCGGTTCATCCCGTTCAAAACGCGTGAGCAACTTCATTTCTTGCTGGAAATCAGGATAACCCATTTTGACTTTGACGAGGAAACGGTCAAGTTGTGCTTCTGGTAACGGGTACGTTCCTTCATGTTCAATCGGGTTTTGTGTCGCCATGACGAAAAAGGGATTCGGAAGCGTATGAATCTCACCATCGACGGTGACGTTCGCTTCCGCCATTCCCTCGAGTAAGGCAGATTGAGTTTTTGGTGATGTTCGGTTGATCTCATCGGCTAAGACGATGTTCCCCATTAAAGGACCCGGTCTATATTCGAATTGGCTAGTTTTCTGGTTATACATCGATACACCCGTCAAATCTGACGGAAGTAGGTCTGGCGTGAACTGAACACGTTTGAAGGTCAACCCGATCGATCGGCTGAACGCACGGACGAGCATCGTCTTCCCGACTCCCGGTACGTCTTCTAATAGGACGTGACCGCCCGCTAGTAGTGCTGCCAATGATTGTGTGATGACATCTTCCTTACCGATGATGACTTTCTCTACGTTGTCGATAATCGCTTGAATCTCCTTAGTGTATGTTCGCATTGTCAGGCCCCTTGCTCTCATAGTAGTTGAATTTTCTGACTTTTTATATCATCTCATATTCCGCTATGCTTTTAAAGAAATACGAGCAGTTTCAAGCACGTGAAAAAGGGGGAACGCCGTAGCGTTTCCCCTTATTTGTTTCAGGAACGAACACATGCCGTAATCCGTTCTTGAATCGTGCAGTTGCACGTAAAACACGAATACATCCGTGTCAATGGACAACGTTCGTCAAGTCCGGTGATCCTCTTCTTTCAGAAGCGACATGCGATCGTTCCCTCTACATTGGTAATCATTCATGTGCATCACCATCCTTTCATATATTGAATATTACCGAATATGTTATAAATGAAACGTCGAATTTTAATTATTTTTTCCGATACCGCGCATAGGTCGTCGCGAGTGCGACCGCAAGGACCAGCCCTTTGATGATATTCAACGAATAGTATGGAACAGACAACATGACAAGACCATTTTCAAGAATCCCGACGAGACAAGCCCCAACGAGTGTGCCAAGCGCATTCGGCTTCCCTTGTCCTGCGAACGACGAGCCGATGAATGCGGCTGCGACCGCTGGCATCAGATAACCGGAACCGGCATTGATTTGTGACGATCCGACTTGTGACGCAAGCAAAATCCCACCGACCGCCGCAAGTAACCCAGCAATCAGATACGCGAGTGCCCGGTAGCGGTTGACACGAATTCCTGTCAGTCGTGCGGCTTCCGGATTCCCGCCGATGATATAGAGAAAACGACCGTGTCGCGTATGGCTTAAGAAGACGTGTGTCACAGCGACGACGACGAGCATGATGACGATGATCCAAGGTGCCTGGCTGATTTTCGCGAATGCCTCCGGAATCGTGCCGACTGTTGGTGTACCGTCCAAGCGCGGCATTCCGGCACTGATTGAACCACCACCGGTATACGTCATCGCGACACCTTCGACGATGAACATCGTCGCAAGCGTCGCAAACAAATCCGGAATCTTAAACCAGACGATGAGTAAGATGTTCACCAGAGCAACGCTAAGAGATAAGAGAAGTGCTAAACCAATCGAGACACCGAGCGGTAGACTGTACCAGACGAAGAACGAGACGACGAAAGAACTCGCAAGCGTCGCGGTCGACCCGACCGATAAATCAAATCCATTGACCGTCAAAGAGACCGTCAAGCCGATCGCGATAATCGTCACGATGGAGATACTTCGTAAAATATTAATTAAATTCGTCCCTTGTAGGAATGTTGGAGCCGTCGTCGCAAAAAACAGGACGAGGGCAAGGATCGCGAGGACGATCCCCCAGTCGTTCAAGAATCCGAGGACAGGACGTAAACCCTTCCCTCGGTTCGTTTGTTTTGATACTACCTCATTCATCGTTGCCCTCCTCCTGTCGCATACCACAACAAGGTTTCTTCTGATGTATCCGCCGTCTTCGTTTCATGGACGATCCGTCCATCGAACATGACGTAGATTCGGTCCGTGACGGTCAAAAGTTCATCCCATTCACTCGTCGCGTAAAGGATCCCTTTTTGTTGTTGCGCGAGTCCGTCAATCAGACGATAGATATCTTGTTTGGCTCCGACGTCGACACCTTTTGTCGGTTCGTCCAAGACGAGTACAGAAACATCGGTCAGTAACCATTTTCCGATGGCGACTTTTTGTTGATTCCCACCGGATAGTTGACCTACTTCCTGTTTCACGTCTGCCACTTTAATGCCCAGCTCCTTGACCCATTGCGATGCCTGATCTGCTTCTTTGCGACGATCCATCAGCCCCCAGCGGTTGACGAAATCATGAGCTGCCGCTGCTGTTAGGTTTTCTGCGACAGAATCGGCAACAAGAATTCCTTCTTTTCGTCGTTCTTCTGGAACGAGACCGATTCCCGCTTGAATCGCAGCTTGTGGATTGCGAAGGCGATGGGCTTTTCCACCTATCCGAACCTCCCCTTCCTGAAACGGGCGATCACCGAACAATGCTTTGCATAATTCCGTTTTACCGGCACCGACAAGACCCGCGATACCAACGACTTCACCTGCTTGAACCGTCAAGGAGATATCGTGGACGTCCGCATTCGTAGCACTCTCGACGGTCAATACGTTCGTTGCATTTACCCGTGACGTTTTCGCAACAGACGTAAGCTGACGCCCGAGCATCTGCTCAACGACAGCTTCCTTCGTGATGTCTGTCAAAAGATGTCGTGAGATGAGTTGACCGTCGCGCATGACCGAGATGGAGTCGCAAATCTCATATAGTTCCTGTAAACGATGCGAGATGAAGATGATCCCAAGCCCTCGTTCGGCTAAACGACGCACGACTGAAAAGAGATGGCTTGTTTCCGCCTGACTGAGAGGTGCCGTTGGTTCATCTAAAATCAAAAAACGGCGTTCTTGGACGAGGGCGCGAGCAATCAGTACGAGTTGCTTTTCAGCAAGCCGCAACTCCTCGACACGTGTCTTGACGGAAATATCCGCCTGTAATGTCGCTAACGCTTCCTTGGCACGCTGTATGTAACGGCGTTGGGATACGAAGCCAGTCATCGTTCCGTCCGTCAACAGATCGAGACAGATATTCTCAGCGACCGTCAAATACGGGACAAGCGCCACATCGACCTCTTGTTGGACAAGGTCGATTCCAATCTGTTTCGCGTCACGTGGTGATGTGATGGACAACTCCTTCCCGTCGAGACAGATCGTTCCTTCGTCCGCCGTTTCCGCTCCGAATAAGACTTTCATCAACGTCGACTTACCGGCACCATTCGCACCGACAAGCGCGTGGATTTCACCGGATTTCACTTCAAACGAGACTTGTTTTAAGGCTTGCACTCCTGGAAACGCCAGTGAAATCCCGGTCATCTTCAAGTGATGATTGGTAGACGTCATTGTTTTTTATGGACGTCACGCAACCGGTCCATCCACGGTTCATTGAATTTGTCCGATGTACTCCATCCTTTGATGATCGTATCGAGATTGTACATCGTCGTATCCTGCTTCAACGCCTTCTGCTCCACGAGTTTCGCGTCGAGATCAAAGCTGTCTGGTGTCTTCTCGCCAGCGATTTTCTTAGCCAGTAATCGCATGTCCGTTTGTCCAATCAAGAATGGATCCACCGCACTCGTCGAGACCCAGTTACTGCCTTTTTCACGCATCAGGTTGATATCCTGATTCGAGACATCGATCGAGATTAGCGGGATTTCTTGACGTTTATTATCCTTGAGCGATTTGTAAGCCCCTTTTGCGACTTCGTCCCACGCTCCCCAAACCGCATCGATGCTTCCTTTCGGATATTTCGCGAGAATCGCATTCATCTTCGTTGCAATATCCCCTTGGACATCTTGGAAGTTTGTCGGTCCAACCGTCTCAAGCGTTTTGATCTTACCGTCTGCTTCGTACGTCTTATAGATTTCCTGACGACGATCGAGCGGGGCAAAACCTGGTCCGAACCAAAGTTTGATGACACGGACCGGCTTTTTGTCCGTCACCTTCGTCACTTCATCAAGCGATAGCTTCGCGAGTTGATGATCGTTTTGGAATGTTTCCGTCACACCTTTTAACGCCGTTCCTTTTTTCTTCGTGACCGTATCGAACGTCACGACCTTCAGCCCTTTGTCGACCGCTGGTTTAATCATGTCATAGGCGTAGTCTTCCTTACCATGCGAGATGATGAGCCCATCATAATCTTGCTGAATCGCTTGCGCGACAAGCTCCTTGAACTTGACGTCGTTACCTTCCGAAATGAACGTGCTGACTTTAAAGCCAAGCGCTTCGCCTTCACTTCGTGCGCCATCAAGGAATTGTTTCGTATGATCATCCGATGCTAGGTTGCGGATGACGGCGATCTTGACGTCCGATTGAACCCCTTTTGGTACATCCTTGACGACCTTCGTCGTCGTGGCTTCTCCATTCGCACAAGCCGCTAGTAACAGTGCCGGTGCTAGGACGGCGTAAGCTAGTTTCTTCATGACATATCTCCTTATCCGAGGGGTTGAAGCCCTGTTAATTGTTCAATCGTTTCTTCATTCGGTTGCGTGATGACACCAAGTTCGGTGATGATGCCCGTGATGAATGTGTGTGGTGTGACATCAAACGCCGGATTGAAGACAGCGACGCCTTCCGGTGCTGTCGCGACACCTTGGACAGTCGTCACTTCTTGCGGATCACGTTCTTCGATTTCGATCGCGTCTCCGGAAACGAGCGAGAAGTCGAACGTCGAGAGCGGTGCTGCGACGTAAAACGGAATACCAAAAGCTTGCGCGAGCAATGCCAATTGGAACGTCCCAATTTTATTCGCGGTATCTCCGTTTCGTGTAATGCGGTCGGCACCGACGATGATCGCATCGATCTGTTTTTCTTTCAGCGTATGGGCGACCATGTTGTCCGTAATTAACGTGACATCGATGCCGGCACGTTGTAGCTCCCATGTCGTCAGTCGTGCTCCCTGCAGTAATGGTCGCGTCTCACTCGCAAAAACAGATAATTCAATGCCGCGTTCTTTTGCGATATAGAACGGCGCAAGTGCTGTTCCATAAGCAGCGGTCGCAATCGATCCAGCATTACAGATCGTTAGGATCCGGTTGCCTGACTGGAACAATTCCAGTGCATGAATCCCGATTTGACGTGACGTCTGCGCATCCTGGTCGTATAAGGCAATCGTCCGCTGCTCGAGCCGTTCGCGGATCTCTTCTACCGACGTCCCGTCTTGAATGATTGGATTCAATTGATCAAGGACATTTCGTAAGTTAACAGCCGTCGGTCGTGTCGCGAGTAACGTCGCTGATGTCTCAAGCAAAATCTGCTTATAGATCGACAGTTCTGCTTCAAACCGGTACGCCTCTTGAACGAGTACGAATCCGCCAAATAAACTGATCGCAGGCGCCCCTCGGACGCGCAGTTGTTTAATCGCTTCGACCGCTTGTGCAAGATCGGTAATGACTTCATAGTGTTCTTCCTGCGGTAGACGTGTCTGATCGAGAATCGTCAAGACACGGTCTTCATAACGAATACTTTGAACGAATGTACTCATCGGCTAAGTTCCTCCGTTACGTCGAAGTTTCGTAAATCATCAAATGTCCGGCACTCGGTCCGACGTTTGATTAACGCCGATCCTAAACGTAAAGCATGTTGTTTTCGTTCTAGTCGTTCCGTCATAGAACTAATCGTTTCTAAATCAGCGACCGGTGCGAGTCCGATCGTCCGACGAATCAGTTCGCAACCGGCAAAGCCGAGTGCATCCTGTAGAATCGTGCTCAGTACATCGTCGACGAGTCCCGATGTCCGGAATGGTTCGACGGCTTCGCGTTCCCATAAGGCGCGGAACGTCGAAGCGAACGTCAGCCAGAACGTATCGATGTCGCGAATCCGGGCATCACGAAGTGCTGAATAATCCGGGTATGCTGCAAAGAATAAGTGGGCGATGAACTGTCCGACATCGAATCCGAATGGACCATAAAAGGCGAATTCTGGATCGATGACTTTCGTTTCCGTTGCCGAAGCAAAGATGCTTCCTGTATGTAGATCGCCGTGTAGCAACGCATCTCCTTTTGTGATGAAAAGCGCTTCGAGTTTTGCGACTTCGCGTTTCAACTCATCGTCCGCCCACAGACGTGCCACCTCTTCTTCAAGCCCGGCTTCAATCTCGTTCGTCTCCGCGTCATGGAACGGATCCGTGAAGATTAATTTTTCCGTGATGTCGCACAAGTCCGGATTGTAGTACGTTCGGGCGACACGTTTTTTTTCAACCGGACCAAGCGCAAAGTCCGATGTATGGAATAAAGTCCGAGCGAGATAAGAACCAATATGTTCCGCAAGCAACGGATACTGTTCACCTGCGAGTAAACCGCTTCGAACGATTGTCAGATGTGAAAGATCTTCCATGACCGTATACGCCTCGTCGTGACTAGCATGAAAGACACGCGGTACGAACGGCACGGCATGCCGGGCGAATTCACGGAGTGCGGATTGCTCGATCCACGCCCGCTCGAGTGATAGTGGCCAGCTCTCACCGACGACTTTCGCGTACGGGAGTGCTTGTTTTAGAATCAAGCGATGTTCGCCTTCTCGAATCCGAAAGACGAGGTTGAGGTTCCCGTCGCCAATCTCTTCTGCTTCGACGGCTCCATCGCCGATCAGTCCTAATGTCCGAACACGATCAATCGCGTCCTGTTCTGTGAATGCTTTATATGTCATCTCAGTTTCCCCCTATGTGATACACGAAAAAGCGCCTCTTTTCGTCATCGAAAAGAGGCGCAGGAAAGTCACTGCGTCCTCTTATCTCTCAGACGAAACGTCTGTTGGATGTAGCACCGTGCCAAGTGGTCGGTTGCTGCGGCGTCATCGGGCCAATTCCCTCTGCCAACTCGCGATAAGAGTCGTATGTAGTTGTCGTGTGTGATATTGATTTGAATCTTACGCAATCGACTTCCTCGCTGTCAAATCGAAATCAAGCAGAAACGGACATCATTTTTAAGTCATCTATAGAAAGAGTATTTTCAAAAAAATAAATTTTCTAAAAAAGTTTGACAAGTCACGATTCTCATGTAAAAATTGCAATTAGATTTCACAATTTCATCCAATTCTTATCAAGAGCAGACGGAGGGACAAGCCCTACGATGTCGCAGCAACCGACCTTTTGGCACGGTGCTAATTCTTGCAGCTACTAAGCTGACAGATAAGAGTCCACGTTCGAATCATTCATGGTCTCTTGTCGCTGACGAGAGACCATTTTTTTGTTGAAGGAGGAAAGACATGGCTTATATCACTGCTACTTATCAATTGACTGCCCGTGATCGACTCGAGCAACGCGCTGAACAACTCGCGCTTGGTCTGACAGTCGGTTCTTGGACGGAACTGAATCATCTCGAACAACAACAACTCGCCTCGTTCAAAGGGGAAGTCGTACATACCGAAGAGCGCGATGGTAAAGGCTATATCACGATTCGTTACCCGGAACACAATGTATCGCGCGACTTTTCTGCGATTCTGACGACCGTCTTCGGGAAACTCTCACTCGACGGTGAAATCAAATTAACGGAATTGCTACTACCCGATACATTTACGTCGGACTTTCCAGGTGCGAAATTCGGGATCGAAGGGGTCCGTTCCTTGATCGGTGTCGAAGATCGCCCATTATTAATGAGCATCTTCAAAGGAGTCATCGGACGCGATTTATCGTTCCTTCGTGATCAACTCGAAGGACAACTCGCTGGTGGGATTGATCTCGTCAAAGACGATGAGATCCTATACGACAATCCGTTGACACCGACGATTGACCGGGCACGGATCGGACGTGAGGTCATCGATGCTCACTTCCAACGGACCGGTAAACGTGCGTTATATGCGATCACACTCAGTGGTCCCGTCTTTACGCTCAAGGATCAAGCCAAGCGATTGATTGATGCTGGAGCGACTGCTTTCTTGCTGAATACCTTCACATACGGACTCGACGTCTTACGCGAACTGGCGAGTGATCCGGAAATCAACGTTCCGATCTTCAATCATCCGGCATATAGCGGTGCGTTGATTGCTAGCCCGAATCACGGAGTCGCAGCTCCTGTCTTACTCGGCACTTTACCGCGTGCTGCTGGAGCAGACTTGACGCTATTCCCGTCTCCTTACGGCAATGTCGCTTTGCCAAAGGATGTCGCTCGTGGTATCGCGGTCGAAGCGACCCGTCTTGGTCAGACGAAATCGATCTTCCCGGTTCCTTCAGCCGGTATTCATCCTGGACTCGTCGCTCAACTCGTACGGGACTTCGGGATCGATTCCGTCATCAACGCTGGCGGCGGCGTACATGGTCATCCGCAAGGTGCTGCGGCTGGTGTCATCGCTTTCCGTCAGGCACTCGATGCGGCACTCGCAAATGAATCCCTATCGACGGCAGCATCGCGTCATGAAGAATTACGAATCGCCCTCGACGCTTGGGGGATCAAGTCATGACCGTACGGATTCTTTGTGACTTCGACGGTACTGTGACGACGCAAGATAACATCATCGCACTCATGCAGGCATTTGCGCCAGCGAGTGACTTCGAACCGTTGAAACACGGCGTACTCGACCGGACGTTATCGATTCAGAGTGGTGTCGGGCAAATGTTCGCACTTCTGCCGTCTGACGGAAAAACAGCCTATCTTGACTTTTTGTTGGAGCGTGCGGTCATTCGCGACGGATTTTCGGAGTTACTGCAGTACAGTCGTCGTCAAGGCATCGATTTTTCGATCGTCAGCGGTGGAATGGACTTTTTCGTCGAACCAATCTTAGCGCCATTCCTCGACCAAGAACAGATTTACTGTAACGTCGCCGATTTCAGTGGTCCATTCGTCCATATCGATTGGCCAAACGCCTGCGATGCCCATTGCACGAACGGGTGCGGCTGTTGTAAAACGTCCGTTGCCCGGACACTACGTAAAGACGGTGACGTCATCATCGTCATCGGTGACTCGGTGACGGACTTCGAACTCGCAAAACAAGCGGATCGTGTCTATGCCCGTGATTATCTGATCACGTTGTGTGAAGAGAATGATATCGCCTATACACCTTTTGAGACGTTCCACGATATCGTTCATGATTTAACACGAGCGGAGGTGACAACATGACATTCATGCGACGGTATGAAGAGCTACGCGCCATCAAACAAGAGCTTGCGGCGCGCGATTGGTTCCCTGGTACGAGTGGTAACCTCGCCATTCGGACGTCTGCTATTCCGATTGAATTTCTTGTGACAGCAAGCGGGAAAGATAAGCGACAGACGACTCCTGACGACTTCGTTCATGTCGATGCGACCGGTCAATTGATCGGTGAGCAATCCGGGCGTCCTTCCGCTGAGACATTACTCCATGTCAAAGTGTTCAATCGAACGGACGCCGGTTGTTCCCTGCATGTCCATACGATTGCGAACAATGTGATTTCGGAACTCTATGGCGATCAAGGCAGTATCACCTTTTCCGGTCAAGAAATCATCAAGGCACTCGGACACTGGGAAGAGGATGCGACGGTCACGGTACCGATCATTCCGAATCATGCGGACATTCCGACGCTTGCCGCTGCTTTTGCACCTCATGTCACAGCAGACAGTGGTGCTGTCCTGATCCGCAATCACGGGATCACGGTCTGGGCACCGACCGCCTTTGAAGCAAAGAAACACCTCGAAGCCTTCGAGTTTTTATTCAATTACACGTTGACGTTGCAATCATGCCGTCAATCCACTCATTAAAAGGAGGAATCATCTCATGGCAACAGTCTTATTCCAAGAAACAAACACACGGTATACGGATCAAACGGAAGTCGCTGACTTCCTCGCGTCACGCGGCGTTCTTTACGAACAGTGGGACGTTTCGAAACTTCCAGCGCCTCTCGTTGAAAACTTCACACTGACGGATGCAGACAAACAAACGATTCTCGATACGTTCGCTCCAGAAATCAAAGACGTATCAGAACGTCGTGGGTATCAGACAGCTGACATCATCTCACTTTCGGATACGACACCGAACCTTGATGAGTTGCTCGTCAACTTCCAGAAAGAACATCACCATACGGATG
Source organism: Exiguobacterium sp. FSL W8-0210 (assembly GCF_038006045.1). NCBI lineage: Bacteria > Bacillati > Bacillota > Bacilli > Caryophanales > Exiguobacterium > Exiguobacterium sp. FSL W8-0210. The sequence continues at coordinate 444,774 of NZ_JBBOUK010000001.1, read as the reverse complement.
ATGAAGTTCGTTTCATCGTCAGCGGTCATGGCGTCTTCGCGATCAAAGACGAAGAAGTCGGCTACTATAACATCGAACTCAATCCTGGTGATTTGATTTCCGTTCCTGTTAACACACGCCACTACTTTACGCTTCAAGACGATCGTAAAGTCGTTGCTGTTCGGATCTTCGTCACGACAGACGGCTGGGTTCCGATTTATGAAAACGAGACGTCAACGGTCTCTTAAGAACGATATAATCGCTGATTTCCTTTATGTGAAGGAAATCAGCGCTTTTCTTATCGCACAAACATATCACTACATTGACACGTAACCGATATAATGAAGGAAAAGCGATGAGGAAGTGAGCGTATGCATATTCGTCCCGTAACGGAACACGACTTACCAGCGATTCTCGCCATCTATAACGAAGGCATCGAAGATCGAATCGCAACGCTTGAGACCGACCAAAAGGACTTATCCTTCATGACCCAGTGGTATGCAGAACGCACCGATCGATATGCCGGATATGTCGCTGAAGATGACACAGGTGTCCTCGGCTTCATTTCCCTCGATCCGTATAATCCGCGTCCTGTCTACGCATCCGTCGGTGAGATTTCGGTTTATATCACCCGGACTCATCGTGGACAAGGGATTGGCACACGTTTGCTTGAAACGGCTGAGCAACACGCCCGTGATCATCAGATGCATAAACTCATTCTCTTCACCTTCCCATTCAATAAAATCGGACAAAAACTCTATATCCGCTCTGGATTCCGGATCGTCGGAACGTTTAAGGAGCAAGGACAGTTGAACGGTGAATATGTCGACGTCATGGCGATGGAGAAACGCTTGCGATAGGATTCATTGAATGCCAGACGGGGAATAGTCAATCCGAGTCATTGAGAGAGGATGAACCTAATGGATATTCAACAAATTCGTAATGCAACACTCGTTGTCACGTATGCCAATCAAGTCTTACTAATTGATCCGTTCCTCGGCGAAAAAAGCAGCTTGCCTCCCTTCGGTCAAACACCAAATGCCGTCGCCAATCCACTCGTCGACTTACCGGTCGATGTCAACACACTGCTCGATCCTGACGCCATCTTCGTCACGCATCTGCATGCCGATCATTTCGATGATGCTGCTAAACAACTTCTACCCAAGCATTTGCCACTCTATGCGCAGCAAGAAGAAGACGCCCAGCACATCCGAGAAGCCGGCTTCACGAACGTCTCTTCCTTCGATTCTGGTGTAACGATCGGTGATATCCAGGTCCATCGAACAGGTGGACAGCATGGTGTCGGTGAAATCGGCGAACGGATGGGACGTGTGTCTGGGCTCGTCCTCACCCATCCGGACGAACCAACACTTTATATCGCCGGTGATACGATTTGGTGCGACGAGGTCGCGCATGCAATCGAACAACATACACCCGATATCATCGTCGTCAACAGTGGCGCCGCCCAGTTCTTGACCGGAGAGCCGATTACGATGTCACAGCGTGATCTCCTTGCCGTACACGAAGCGGCGGCGGAAGCGACGATCATCGTCTCGCACCTCGAGTCCGTCAACCACTGTCTCTTGCGACGTGATATGATTGCTGACTTTTTAGCCGCCTTCCACCTTTCTGCCCATTTCCTGATTCCAGAGGATGGCGAAACGATGTCATTTTAAGAACAGTAACCTTCACTAAAAAGAAGTCCTGCTTTTCGAGTAACAATCGAAAGCAGGACTTCTTTTTGTTATGGAATGACAAGACCTAACAAGCGAGCAAAGGCGACTGCTTGCTCTTCCGTAATGACAGCGCCTGGTAAAAATCGCGGATCGATCGTAATACCAGAGAGTTCCGTCTGCCGGAGGTCAAGACCTTTTAACGGTGTTTCAATCCATTGACTATCCGTAAGCCGGACCGCTTCGAGTTTCCAATGGGTCGGCTTCACTTCGAAGAACTGTGCTTCTTTCATCGTCGTTTCGCTCCAGTGTTGATGACGGACCGTACTGCGAATGAACTGTACGTAATCCGCAAGCCCTTCCTGAATCGTTAAATGGTCCAGCGTACAATCTTCGAACTGAACACCCGTCATCCGGCATCCGGCGAAGGACACACGGTGAAAACGAGTTTCTTGGAAGTGACATCCGGTTAAGTCGCATTGCTCAAAACGAATATCTTCGAACGAACCACGGTCAAAGGTAAGATTCGCGAACGAGACATTTTGAAAACACACTTGATAGGCATCGATGCGTTCTGTCAGTTCACTCGGCATCGACTCTTTCTCATAACGCGCTCCTTTCAGATACGGGTCATCGATTTCGACTTGATCGAACGTCTCTGACTGAAGTGTCTTCGGTAATTCTGGTAAACGGATAACGGTCTCTTTCAATGAAGGTTCCCCCTTTTTTCTCTCCCTTAGTGTACCAAACTCTTTTTATATGAGGAGAAATCGTTCGAATTCCTCTTTTTTCAACAGTTTTTATTTTGAGACACTTTGAGACCATGCTATAGTCAAGGAAAATCAAATAAGAACATACGTTCTTTTATGTAAAGGAGTGATTCAGATGTTTCCTTCCGTCGTTTTACCACAAGATAAACGTATTTTTTGCGTCGACAGTGTGTCCTTCTACGCCAGCTGTGAATGCCAGTATCGCAATCTCCCACCCTTGACGACACGCCTAGCGGTCGTCTCCGATTTAAAACAAAGCGGGTCCGTTATTCTCGCTGCCACCCCTGCCTTAAAAGCACTTGGAATCAAGACAGCCGGTCGATTATATGAAATCGAGCAATTGCCATACGCTGTTCGTCGTACGATTCGACTTGTCGAACCACGTATGCTCGCTTATATGAAGACGTCGATTCGTGTCCTGGATGTCCTGCACCAATTCGCCCCACCTGAAGCCATCCGCGTCTATTCAATTGACGAAAGCTTCATTAACATGACCGGAACCGATCGCCTATTTGGTTCCGACCTGCAAGCTGCCCTCAAAATTAAAGAAGCAATCCTGAAACAGACCGGCATCCACGTCCGCATCGGGATTGGTCCAAATAACGTCATCGCGAAACTGACGCTTGATTTAATCGGGAAAAAAGAAGGCATCGCGCGATGTGGATATGCTGATGTCGCACGACGTCTTCATGATTTTCCGATTCGAAAGATGTGGGGAGTTGGACATCGCATGGAACAACATCTGCAGATGTTGGGGATTGAAACGATCGGTGATCTTGCCATGCGCCCCGTTGAAGAGTTACACGAACGCTTCGGTGTCATCGGTGCCGAACTGTGGCATCACGCTTGGGGACTCGACGCGTCACCGACACTGCTTCCCCCACGTCATCTGTTCGAGAAAGCTCCTCAACGGACGATTGGACACGGTGTGACCTTAATGCAGGACTATTATCAGTTCGAACGCATCCGGAATGTGCTCAATGAACTGGTACAGGATGTTGCCGCACGTTGTCGCTTTTCGAATCAAGTCGGCTGGACCGTTCACATCGGTGTCCGTTATTCTCGAAACGTCGTCCGAAGTGGTTTCTCCCGTCAAGTACGGTTGCCTTATCCGACATCCGATGAACGCATCATTTTGCGTCACGTCTTACAATTATTCGAACCGAATTGGCTCGATGGGGAACCTGTTCGATTTTTATCCGTCGCAGTGGGGCATTTGACTGCCGATCAAGGCATTTTACAGTTGTCTTTGTTCGAGGATAATGCGCGGCTCTGGAAACGGCGACGGTTATTAAAAGCAATGGATGTCGTCAACATTCGCTACGGAAAAGGAACGATTCGCCTCGCTGTCTCGTTTCTTGATACGAGTGTCGCCAAACGTCGCCTTCGTTTTGTCGGCGGTCATCCGGGAGGTGATCGTCATGACAGCGTATCGTGATCGGGGAAATTTAAAATGGATTCCTTTTCTCATGCCAGAACATTTGCAATTGCTGCGGGAATACTATGTCCAGATGCATCAGCTCGACTTGCCTGAAATTGATGAACAGCTACAAGAATCATGGCACTTTCTGCTCCAAGAAGCTTTAATAGAAGGAAACGAACTTGAAATCACGTATTATAAGGAAAGTAGCTACGTGACGGTCGTCGGTTTCGTCGAACGACTAGAACCCGAACGTTCCGTTCTCTTTCTGCGCGGACGTGAAGTCATTGAAATTCCCTTCACACGAATCGTCCGGATCGAAAACGGGTAAGCTCTCATACAGATGGATGCTTTAAATCGTGCCCGGAAAGAAGGAATAGTCATGTTGGATTGGTTTACTTCCCTCCCCGTCGTCGTGCAAGCATTGCTTGCCGGAATGATGACTTGGGGGTTAACCGCACTTGGTGCGGCACTCGTTTTCGTCTTTACGACGATTGAAAAACGCGTCATGAACATGATGCTCGGTTTTGCTGCCGGCGTCATGATTGCCGCGTCGTTTTGGTCGTTGCTTGCTCCTGCGATCGAGTTCACAGAGCAAGATGGTGGAATCGCTTGGATTCCTGCCGCCATCGGTTTTCTCGCTGGTGGATTTTTCGTTCGTCTACTCGACTTCGTCACACCGCATTTGCACTTATCTGCATCACTCGAAACAGCGGAAGGTCCTTCGACAGGACTCAAGAAAACGACGTTATTATTTCTTGCGATCACGTTGCATAATATTCCCGAAGGTCTTGCGATTGGTGTCGCTTTTGGTGCCGCCGCCTTGAACATGGACGGGGCGACCGTCGCCGGTGCCTTGACGCTTGCACTCGGTATCGGGATTCAAAACATGCCGGAGGGGGCTGCCCTGTCGATTCCATTACGTGGCGAAGGCATGTCGCGTCGGCGCGCCTTCCATTACGGTCAATTGTCAGCAATCGTTGAACCGATTGCCGCGATGGTCGGAGCAGCTGCCGTCTTCTTCGTTCAACCGCTTCTACCGTATGCGTTATCGTTTGCTGCCGGAGCGATGATTTTCGTCGTCGTCGAAGAATTGATTCCGGAATCACAAGCAGAGAACGGATCCGATTTAGCAACACTTGGTCTGATGGTCGGTTTTACGGTCATGATGATTCTTGACGTCGCTTTAGGATGAGCCCGTTTCAAAACGAGTAGTGGACGATATCGTCTCCTGCTCGTTTTTCTATTTATAAATTTAGGCATATTCTAATAAAACCGTCCGATTTGAAGTTTTTCTGACCTTGTGTCTTAACAGAAAGATTTCCCTTTCCTTCATGCTGTTTTAGTATGAATGGAAATGATCGAATTTCCTGATCTATTCGATGACATCTAAATCCATCTATTATCTTATTCAAACAAATTTAAATCGGACAACGCGTCTTACACGTCCGATCGTCTCTCAGACCTGCGCCCGATATTCCAATTAGTTCTATCTCACAAGAATAAAACATGATATGTTTTTAACTAGCACATCATATAGAAGGAGATTATCATGACAATCATTGAACTTTTAAAAGCGCTCTTACTTGGTTTCGTCGAAGGGATGACGGAATTTGCACCAGTCTCTTCCACAGGTCACATGATCATCGTCGATGACATGTGGTTGCAAACTACCGATTTTCTCGGTAAATATTCGGCGAACACCTTTAAAATCGTCATTCAGCTCGGATCGATTCTTGCGGTCGTCGTCGTCTTTTGGAAACGCCTCTTCAGCTTGATCGGTTTGTATAAGATTGAAGGCGAACATGACGCATCAGGGACACACAAGTTAAAGCTACGTCACGTCTTGATCGGTCTTCTACCAGCAGCTGTTCTCGGATTGTTATTCGAAGATTTCATCGATGAGAACCTCTTCTCGATTGAAACGGTCATCATCGGTCTTGCTGTCGGTGCCCTCTTGATGATCGCAGCTGATAAATTCGGACCAAAGGAACCAAAAACGACATCGCTTGATCAGATTACATATCGCCAAGCAGCACTCGTCGGTCTGTTCCAATGTATTTCCCTTTGGCCTGGCTTCTCCCGTTCTGGTTCAACGATTTCCGGAGGGGTCTTCCTCGGGATGAATCACCGGACGGCAGCTGACTTTACGTTCATCATGGCTGTACCGATCATGTTCGGTGCTAGTTTCCTTTCGCTCGTTAAGAACTGGGATAACATTCAACCGAACCACTTCGCATTCTATGCTGTCGGTTTCGTTGCGTCGTTCGTGTTTGCCCTCTTATCGATTCGCTTCTTCTTGAAGCTGATCAACAAGATCAAACTCGTTCCGTTCGCCATCTACCGTCTTGTCTTAGCGGCTATCTTAGCTGTCATCGTCTACATGTAAGTTCAAACCGTTAGCTATTTTAGCTGACGGTTTTTCATTTTTTTGAAACTAATTCAGTCGCTTAAGGGTATATAGGGATGAGACATAATTAAAGGAGTGAATGCCACATGGCACGCAGAAGTCGGAGTAGATCAAAACTCCCATTAATCATCGGAGTCGTTATTGTTGCCGTGATTGCCTTTTTAGCAATCGGACAATACAATAGCCTCGTCAATGTAGAAGAAGATGTATCGAATAAATGGTCGCAAGTCGACAACCAAATCAAGCGTCGTGCGGATTTAATTCCGAACCTCGTTGAAACCGTTAAAGGTGTCGCGGGTCAAGAAGAAAAAGTCTACGGTAAAGTCGCAGAAGCCCAAGCTGGTCTTGCACGTGCTGCGTCAACCGAGCAACGCATTGAAGCTGACCAACAAGTCACGTCTTCGCTTCGCGGATTGATTGCCTTGCAGACGACTTATCCAGAACTAAAATCAAGCGAACGGTTCCAATCCTTGATGGACACGCTGGAAGGAACAGAAAATCGTCTCGGGATCGCCCGCAAGGATTACAATGATGCTGTAACCCTCTACAACAAAAAACGTCGGAGTTTCCCAACGACACTCTACGCATCCGCCTTCGGATTCGAGAAAAAACCATATTACGAGATTTCAGACAGCGACCGGGAAAATCCGACCGTCGACTTTAACAGTGATTCGAAATGATTCGGCGGTGGACGCGACTTCTATTGAGCGCGTTCCTCGTCTTCTTCCTCTTCGTTCCAACAGCTAGTGCCGTTTCAGAACGAACGGGAGCAGCCTTCTTCATTCAGGATGATGCTCAGCTGCTCACCCCTTCGGAAGAAGCCGAACTCGCGCAACTCGGTCAGGAACTCGAACAATATACGACGGCACAAGTCGTTCTCAAGACGGTTCCCGATTTAAAGGGACAGGATTTAAGCTCTTACGCCAATGAAACGTTCCGGCGCCAAGGCATCGGTCAAGAAGGAAAAGACAATGGTGTTCTTGTCGTCGTCGCTCCGAACGAAAAGGATCGCCAATTCCGGATCGAGGTCGGTTATAAACTCGAAGGGATTTTGACAGACATCACAGCCGGACGTATTCTCGATCAGTATGCGGTTCCTTACAAGGAAAACGGTGAGTATGGAAAAGCAGCATCCGAAACATATAAAGCGGTCGTCAGTGTCATTTCAAAGGACCAGTCGCTTGAGTCACAGGATCCTCCGAAAACACAAAATGACGACGGACTTCCGCTTTGGACGAAGATTCTGATTGGTGCTGGATTACTGATCTTATTGTTCCTCGATATGAAGTTCACCGGTGGTATGTTCTTCTTCGCGATTTTGAACATCTTCTCCGCGATCATGCGTGGCGGCGGTGGAAATGGTGGCAGTCGTGGTGGTGGCGGAAGTTCCGGCGGTGGTGGTGCCGAACGGTAGAAAAGGAGTCGTTTTTTCATGAGGATCATCTTAGGGTATTACCTCCTCCTGACACTCATCGGATTTGTCTCGATGTGGCAGGATAAACATCGAGCGCAACAACATGCTTACCGAACACCCGAAGCGACACTATTGACGATTGCTTTCCTCGGTGGTGCGCTCGGTTCTTGGATCGGTATGTACACAGTTCGGCACAAGACACGGAAAGCGAAGTTCCAATGGCTCGTTCCAATAGCCGCTGTCTTGCATCTCACTTTCTGGTTTGTTTACACTTCACAATGAAAGAATGTGACCGATAGAGGAGAGAACGTACGGAATTGTGTCCGTCGTTCCCTTCTCTTTTTTGTATGAGGTCAATGATTATGAAGAACAGGTTTAATTCTTTTTCTCTTAGGGTAAAGAATTTAACCAATTTAATAAATACATTTTTTTTGATGTACTGAGAGGTGGACATCCCTTTATGTGGCATCCTTGCGCCGAATGTACGACATCAATCCGTTTTGTTGAAGCGGGAGCACTCCATATTCAATCACCAACGCCAGAAATCTATTCCTATCAATCGTTCGAACAGCTCGAACAGCTACTGACATCGCTCTTACGTGTAGCGGATTATCCGGTGTCGTGTCGCGCCACACAATCGCGTTACGTGACAGCACCCATCCTAGCTTCAGAACTTCTAGAGCAACTGAAGCATCGGTTTGCGATTGATTTCATCCAGCATGGGGTCATGACGAGTCATTTACAGCCGATTTATGATATCCAGCGCAACGTGCTCGTCGCGAACGAAGCCTTATTGCGAGCAGCAGATGATAACACGCCTATCTCGCCTGGTGTCTTGTTTTCGACGGCCTCGAAGATGGGACTTCATTCCCGTCTTGATCAGCGGGCGCGTGAAGAAGCCATCCGTGCGACGCATCATATCGGTGGCACAACAAAAACGTTCATCAACTTTCTCCCTTCGACGATCTATAATCCGGAGTACTGCCTGCGCCATACGTTTGAGATCGTCGAACGTTATCAAGTCGATCCGAGTCGGCTCGTCTTCGAAGTCGTCGAAACGGAAAAAATTGAAGACGTCAACCATTTGAAACACGTCTTCGAACAGTATAAAAAGCAAGGCATTCAAGTAGCACTGGACGATGTCGGCGCTGGTTTCTCGACACTCGATATGTTGTCCTTACTTCAACCGGATTATATTAAAATTGATCGTTCCTTCATCGATCACTGCGATACGAACTCAGAAAACGAAGCCTTTTTACGAAAAGCCCGCCATCTGACACGAGAAATGGGGATTCAAATCTTAGCGGAAGGCATCGAACGGCAAGAAGAACTCGATCTTTGCCGCGAACTCGGCTTCGATCTTGGTCAAGGATACCTACTCGGTCGCCCAGCTCCTTATGCTCGCTTTGCGAAAGCACAATAAAAAGACGCACATGGACCGTTTGATGATTATTCGGCACATGTGCGTCTTTTTATGTTAAGTCGTTGAAACGAAAACCGTCTCGTTCCGTGTAATAGCATCCACTAGTTGTTCCACTGACACGATCGGACGCAACAGACGACACAGTTCCTCTTTCGATGTCCGTAAAGCAAGTGTTTCGACGACATCGAGCGATAATGCGAAGTCTGCGAGTGCCGTCGGCTGTTCTTGTGCAAGAAGATAGTCACGCAACTCTTCATAATCATCATCATGTCCGAGCAGCTTCTCTTGGACGAGTAACCCGTAACCGACCTTACTCCCATGTAAGAACGCATGTGTTTCTGGATAAGGAGATAATGCGTTATGTACCGCGTGTCCGATTGCACCGCGTGTCGCCGCATCACCAAAACCTCCAATGCTTCCAGCTAATGGAATGACGGTCTCGACGAGGTATTGGATTTCAGCTGGATATTCACGAAAACGCCCTTCTGTCACATTCGTCGACAAAATGAGGTCCTTGCATCGCTCAGCTGTCCGGAGTGCCGTCTCGATGACGGGATCGCTTGCTGTAGATCCACTCAAGGCACGTGCTTCATACCATTTTGCTAGCGTATCGACGAGTCCGGCGACAAAATAATCATACGGACTCGTTGCGATGATACGATGATCGAGTAAAAGAGCTTCAATCACGACAGGAAACGTGTCAAATCGAATATACTGTCCCTGTTCGTTATACATGACACTGAGCGGAGTCCACGGGGCACAGTTCGAGACAATCGTCGGAATGACGATGACAGGACGTTGTAATTGAAACGCGACCTGTTTTGCCGTATCGATGACACTCCCACCTCCGAGTGCGAGAATCACATCATACGGAGCACATACTTGTTTGAAGAATGCCACCTGTTGATCCGTACAATGTCCTTCAAATAAAAAGCGGGGAACATCCGGTAAAGCAAAAGCAGCTGCTTCGTAGGCTTGACGTCCATGAATCAGGACTGCTGAACGATCACCTATCACTTCTTCGAGTTGATCGAGTGCGTGTTGCTCATGTATGTATTGTAAAACAGCTTGTCGAATCACAGGATCGCCTCCTAATATTTGTTATCGCTCAGTATACGCAAAAGAACTCACTTCGGCAATCATTCGATTTTTACAGGAGGAGCGCGTACACTAGAAAAGAGAAGAATTTACTACAAAGGAGTCGATGAATCGATGCAACAGATTACGTTAAATAACGGCATCAGCATGCCCCAACTCGGATATGGTGTCTTTAAAGTACCGGAAGAAGAAGTATATGAAGCGGTCAGTGAAGCACTCCGCGCCGGGTATCGTTCAATCGATACGGCGATGATTTACGAGAACGAAGAAGGTGTCGGTCGCGCGCTGCGTGACTCGGGCATTCCCCGAGAAGAGATCTTTCTAACGACGAAAGTCTGGAATTCCGATCACGGATATGAAGAGACACTTGCCGCTTTCGAGACGAGTCTGCAAAAGCTTGGTGTCGATTACGTCGATTTGTACCTGATTCATTGGCCGATGCCAAAAGAGGATCGTTATGTCGAGACATGGCGGGCACTCGAACATCTCTATGCAGAAGGAAAGACGCGTGCCATCGGTGTTTCGAACTTCCATATTCCGCACTTGGAACGAATTTTAGCCGAAGGATCAATCGTTCCTGCCGTCAATCAGATTGAACTCCATCCGTTCCTTAGCCAAGAAGCGATCCGAGACTTTTGCCGCAAGCACGGTATCGTCGTTGAAGCTTGGAGTCCGTTGATGAAAGGACGCGACGCGTTAACGCATCCGGTCATCGTCGATATCGCCGATCGTCATCAGAAAACGCCAGCTCAAGTCGTCCTCCGTTGGCACTTGCAACACGATATCGTCGCGATTCCGAAATCTGTCACGCCAAGCCGCATTCGCGAAAATCTTGATGTCTTCGACTTCAGCTTGTCAGACGCTGATATGCAAGCCATCGATCAATTGAACGCCAACGTGCGTACAGGATCAAATCCGGATCATAAATAAGACGAGACGATTCTCGTTTAATCTCCATACAAAAAGAAGGTACCTTTCGGAATTGTTCCGGAAGGTACCTTCTTTGATGATGACCCTGATGCGTGATTCTAATCTATTATTTTAGCGGTCTAAATTATTTCCATGGTCTTGCTTGGCGATGTCATCCGATTGATGTTTCGATTGACGATGTTCTTCGCCGTCTTGCGTTGCATCATGTTCTTTTTCCTCGCGTTCTGTTTCCGGCCGGCGGAAATCGTCATCCCGACGCATCGCGATGTCCGGTTCCCGGTTTCCGTCGAGTTTTTTTGAATGATCGATTGCCTGATCGTCTTGCGGCATCTTATCCGTACCGGCACGGTGCAAATCAATCTCTGCATGCTCTTCCTTCGAATCTTTATCAACATCAAGCGGATTACCGGAGCCGAGCTGTGCATTGGAGTTCGCATCTGATGACGTATGCGTCTCTTCGCCACTACCATAACGGACTTTTACGTCAGGATGCGTATTGTCTGTATTTAAATGTGGATCGAACTGGATGTCTTGGACTTCAAGTAACAGAACGAAGCCCCCACCTTCGACTTCCGTTTTGCGTTGTTCGATTTCATTGTCTGATAGATCAAGTGACCCGAACAGATCATCGACTTCTTGATCACGACCTTTGTTCCCACGAATCCGATCAATCCAAGACGGTTTCGTCGTCGCGATTTCTGCGTCCATTTGGCTACGGACGAGTGCGATGTTCGACTTCTCCTTGACGATGACGTAGAAGTCTTCCTCCCGGTGTCCTTGAATGTGCAGTTCGTCCATTTTTGAAATCAATTCTTCCTCTGAATAGAACGTTCCGATATATTGTTTTGTTTTCATGGATGTTCTCCCCTTATTAACACGATTTGTCATGCGTGACTTCTATAAGGAGTATTTCCTCTTTTGCGTTAAAATATGCCAAAAAATATGCGTTCCGTTAAAACGTCATCTGTTTGACATGTAAACAATCATTCGCCGACGAGTTTCAGACCAATCGTCGCACTTAAGACGAGACCGATACAAACCAGTCGCTTCCAGTCTTTTGATTCGTTATAGAGCACCATGCTGAGAATCGCACCGCCCGCTGCTCCGATTCCCGTCCATACCGCATACGCCGTTCCCATCGGTAAACCATTCATCGCAAGCGTTAAGAATAGGAAACTGAGTCCGAATCCGGTTCCCATCAACAGTAGATTCTTCGCATTCTTATTTTGATTGAACGTATTGATCAAGACGACACCAAACATCTCAAAGATTCCGGCAATGATTAAATAAATCCAACTCATGCTGATTTCTCCTCTCCACTGACTAACTTCAGACCGATGACGCCGACGAGTAAGACAACAATCAATGCTAATTTCATCACGGAAGCGGCTTGATCGAACAAGACGATATCCGTCACGACCGTTCCTGCTGTTCCGAGACCGACGAAGACAGCATAGACCGTTCCGACTGGTAAATGGTTACTCGCTTTAATTAGCACGGTAAAGCTAACGATGATACAGACGATCGTTGCAGCCCACTCAAGTGGTGTTGCCGCATGTTTTAATCCGATGACCCAGCCCACTTCAAAACATGATGCGACGATGATGCCAATCCAATACTTTGCCATAGTAATTGCCTCCTGATAGGTAAATTCAAATGAAAAAACCCGGGAGTAAGCGAGACGATTCGCTTTACTCCCGGGCTTTTATCCCTCCGTTGCATGGACAAACGTCCATGTTCCTCCCTCGGTCCAGCCGTACGGAACCCTAGAGGATACTCCCTATTCCATTCGATACAACCACCCTAGCACGCCCTTTTTCCTATGTCAAACAGGAATCCGTTCCCCATCTGTCAAATAGAATCAAAGTGACTTCATCTGAAAGAGGAGGATGCTGCATGCGGTATAAAATCAATGATCAACTTCGGATTCGTCGTTTTACACCAGAAGATGTAGAAGCGGTTCACGCTTATGCCTCACAACCCATCGTCAGTCAATTCCAGTCGTGGGGACCGAATACCGAAACGGATACGAAACAATTCCTACACGATGCGCTTGAAAGTGAACTCGAGACACCAAGACGTCGTTATGTCTTTGCCGTGACGTTTCCAAGTGACGTCGTCATCGGTGCCGGTGAACTCGTCATCACAGACGTTGAGAATAAAATCGCCGAAATCGGATACGTCCTCTCGCCTGATGAATGGGGGAACGGATACGCGACGTCGATTGCCTCTTTCCTTCTCCAATTCGGTTTCGAAAAACTAGAACTACACCGAATCACGGCAACGTGTGACCCACGGAACGTCGCTTCCGAACGCGTGTTGCAAAAGGTCGGCATGACGAAGGAAGGACAGCTCCGCGAGACGGTCTATCTCGAAGACCACTGGCGCGATTCCTTGATTTACGGCATGCTTGACTGGGAATGGCAAGTGGATCACGAATAAGATAACTAACATATGACTTCAAACGGCGTGCCAAGGCATACCGTTTTTTTATGGACAATCTCCTATTTTTTTGATTTTTATCAATTTTTAAACAAGCGCATGCTACACTATTCATAATGACAAATTTTAAGAATTGGAGTGAACCTCTTGATGAAAAAATGGACTGCTTATGTTGCTGGACTTGCCGCAACGTTAATGTTGAGCTCGGTTTTACCCGCACCCGCGCTCGCTGAATCGCCACCTGCTCAACCGACAGCAGAAACACAAACAGTCACCGAGACGACCGGGGCGGCTTATTTGAAAGAGGATGCTGCGTTGCTACAAACGGCTGATTCCACAACGGTCATTCAACAACTACCAGCAGGAACGACATTGAAGACACTTGGCACGGACGGTGACTTCACTCGTGTCAGTTGGCAAGAAGGCGCTGCTTATGTCGCAACAAACGCGTTAACGCAAACAGCACCTGTCTTTCAAAAACAAGCTACGCTGATGTCGAAAAGTCCACTCTCATTAGTTGCTTCACCATTTGACCCCACCGTCGTGACGACACTTCCCGCCTATCAGCGAATCGATACATACGGCACTTTCGACACGTTCACGCGTCTGAAATGGAACGAGCAATACGTCTACGTACCGACGGCACAACTCGAGCAACTTCCGAAATTAGTTGGGACGCGTTATGCCAAACGAACGACTTCTCTTTTCGTTGAGCCGAAGACGACGAGCACGAAGACAGCCGTCACTCAAAATCAAGCATTCGAAACGTTCGGTACGATCGGTACTTTTACGCGTGTTGCGACTAAGACGGGTTACGCTTTCGTATTGACAACTGATTTAGCAGATGCGCAGGTCGTGAACCATCCGGAAACAGGGCTACGTTACGTCCAACAGCAGACGACGGTCTATGCTACTGCGACTACGAAAGGAAAAGTCGTACAATCGCTTCCTGTGAATACTTCTCTTCAGACGTACGGCATCGAGGGGTCATTTACACGAATCAAACGAAACGACGAGTATGCCTATGTGTTGACGGCACATCTCGGTACGTTAAAATACTATCCGAAGACTGCACGCCTCTATGTTCAGCGTGCTACACCGATCTATTCGGATGCCAAATCTTCAAGTCCTGTCTTAAAGCAACATCAAACGAATACGCTGCTGACGGTGTATGGCACAAGCGGTGCCTATAGCCGGATCATCTTCCGTGGAGTTCATGCTTACGTCAAGACAGCTGATCTCGGTACTGGAAAAGTCTATGCATCAACCGGGACACGATACGCGAAACGCAACTTGTCCGTCTACACATCTGCGTCGACGAAGAGCAAAATCATGTATTCCGTCAAACGAGCTGATAAGCTAACGATTTACGGAACAAGCGGCAGTTACACACGCTTGAAAAAAGGATCGGTCTACGGTTACGTCAAGACGACGGATCTCGTCACGAAAAAGCCGGATCTGTATGACGTCACTGGCCAACGCTACGTGACGGAAGACGATGTCGTCATTCGTTCGCAGGCAAAACTATCGGGTAAAAAAATCGGCACATTCAAAAAAGGGGCCTCGATTTCGATCTACGGAAAAAGCGGTTATTATACACGCGTCAAATATAAAAACACCTTTGGTTTCGTCGATTCGAGTCGCATCGGACTGAACAAGCCGACGGCAAAAGCAAAAAAAGGAACGACATTTTATGTCCACCTGGACCAGACGCCACTCTTCTCTGCCGACGTTGCTTACAGTCGCCCAGCTGCCTATTTGAAGAAAGGAACAAAACTGATTGGTCTGAAATCGATTGATGATGACTTTTGGCAAGTTCGCCTGGCAAATGGTCAAACCGGTTATGTCCTCAACCCTTATATCAGCACGAGCAAACCCGATATGGGACTGACACAAAAAGCGATCGACCGAGCGAAAATCTATACGGTCAAACAGACGACGTCGTTCTTTGCGAGTCCGACAAGTCCAAAAGGTAGCGGACTCGTTGAACAAGGCAAACGGGTTTATCCGCGTCATCGAGTCGGAAACTTCTATGTCATCCAGTCAGGCTGGACACCTGTTTATCTTCCTGTATCCGCCGTGACGATCACGTCCGATAAACGGGTCGTTAAAAAGAATAATACGCGTGGTGAAAAGCTGATCCAAGCAGCAGTCCAACATATCGGCACACCATACACATGGGGTTCGCAAGATGCCGTGAACGGTGGTTTTGACTGTTCCGGTTTGATTCACTACGCGACGAACAAGGCCGGAAAATACGGTGGTCGGACGAACGTTCGTGGCTACTGGTACGGTGCTTTCTTTACAAATCGCCGGACGAGTATTGCAAGCGGTAAACGCTCGGATATCGTCTTCTTCCAGAACACTTATACAGATGGTCCATCGCATATCGGAATCATGCTCGATAGCGAACACTTCATCCATGCAGGCGGTTCACAGCTTCAAATCAACTCGATTTACGAACCGCGTTGGCAAGAGCATTTCCTCGGATTTAAATCGATGTAAGACAAAAAAAGACGAATCCGTCGAAATCGACGGGTTCGTCTCTTCTTATCGCAATACGTTAAAATGTCATCTCGACGTATTTCGTTACTTGTCGATCCATCAAGTATAACTCGATCTGTTCACGGTAGGCTTTATAGTGATCGGATGCGATATGCGCTTCAAGTGCCTCTTCATCACGATACACTTCATACAGCATGAATTGATGCTCATCCTCGATCGATTGATGTAAGGAATAACGTAAGCACCCTTCTTCTTTTTGTGAGGCATGATAAACCGTTTGTAGAATCGGGAAGACTTGATCCGCAAGTCCTGCTTTGATTGTAAGTACAGCGTTGACGACGATTTCTCCCATGTTTCATTATCCCCTTTCGTGATTACCTGTATCTGTACCCATTTTCACGAAAAGACACACGTCAAAGGAGCTTGAAGATGCAAACTCAACTTTTTGAAGCACTTGAACAATTCGAACCGACGATGATCGCGTTACGTCGTGATTTTCATCGACATCCGGAACTCTCTTTCCAGGAAGTCCGCACATCAGAACGAATTGCAAACTTTTACGCGGAGCAGGGCATCCCTTATCAAACAGCCGTCGGAGGTCGTGGTGTCGTCGCGACGATCGAAGGCAAACAGCCTGGTCCGACGATTGCGGTCCGTGCCGATTTTGATGCTTTACCACTTCAAGAAGAGACGACGCTTGCCTTCCGGTCGATCCATCCCGGGGTCATGCATGCATGTGGACACGATGGTCATACGGCGATCGTGATGGCCCTTGCTGCTACACTCTATCCGTTACGCGATCAATTGCAAGGAACGATTCGGATCATCCACCAGCATGGAGAAGAGGTCTTTCCCGGTGGAGCCATCCAAATGATCGAAGCCGGCGTCCTCGAAGGGGTCGATGCAATTTTCGCGACACATCTCGAAAATGATTTACCGGTTGGCACGATTGGGTTTCGGGAAGGACATACATTATGTGCGATCGACGAATTCGAAATCATCGTCCATGGTCAAGGTGGTCATGCGCAAGCACCGCACAAAACAAAAGATGCGCTCGTCGCTGGAGCGCAACTCGTCTGCAACTTACAACATCTCGTTAGTCGACGGGTCGATCCGTTTGAGCCTGCTGTTCTTGCAATTGGTTCTTTCCATGCGGGAACGGCTCCGAACATCGTCACGGGTGAAGCACGCATCGTCGGGGAAATCCGGACGTTCAATGAAACACTGCGGCATCAGCTCCGGCAAGAAGTCGATCTTGTCGCCAAAACGACATGTGCCGGCATCGGTGCTACCTATTCAATCGACTTCACGACTGGTTACCCGGCGCTCTGGAATCACCCGGATGAGACAAAACTCGTTCAGGAAGCTGCTGCTTTCTTACCGGAAGCATCCGTCCGGGCACTCACACCAATGATGGCGGCGGACGACTTCGCACATTACTTAACACACGTCCCGGGTAGTTATTTCTTTACCGGCTCTGGCTATACGGACGGTCGCGTCAACTATCCGCAGCACCATCCACAGTACGAGATCAATGAACAAGCGTTGTTGATCGGTGCGAAGACACTTGGAGCAACCGTTTTACGTGCCTTAAATTCTAAGGATTGACTTTATTTCTTTGTGAATGGTATCATCACAACAATGATAACGAATGACATCAACTTCATATACCCTTATCAAGAGTGGACCGAGAGATCTGGATCGATGACGTCCCAGCAACCTGCGCATAGCAAGGTGCTACGACCAGCAAAGCGAAAGCTTTGGTTGATAAAAAGCGGCGACTCCTTTTGCAACCAAGCGAAGGAGTCGTTTTCGTTTTCTCGCTGTCAGACATACAATGGGGATTTCCCACGGAGAGGAAGAGACAGATGGAAAAAGCAACATTTGCAGGTGGATGTTTTTGGTGCATGGTGACACCATTTGAAGAATTACCAGGAATCGAGGGAATCGTATCAGGTTACATGGGCGGACACGTCGATAACCCGACATACGAGCAAGTCAAAACAGGAACGACGGGACACCTCGAGGTCGTCCAAATCACGTTTGATCCGAGCCTGTTCCCGTACGAGCGTTTACTTGAACTCTACTGGCCCCAAACGGATCCGACGGATGCAGAAGGTCAATTCCAAGATCGCGGTACGCAGTACGCGCCAGCAATCTTCTATCATACGGATGCGCAGCATGAAGCTGCGATTACTTCCCGTGACGCTCTTGCTGCAAGCAACCGTTTCAAACAACCGATCGTGACGCGGATTGATGCCGCTTCTGAATTTTATCCAGCGGAAGAGTACCATCAAGACTTCCATAAGAAAAATCCAGAACACTACAAAAAAGATCGTGCTGCTTCTGGTCGTGATGCCTTCATCGAACAGGAATGGAAAGATACGACGACGGTCTAATTCAAAAAATGCATATAAAAAACAGGTCAGTAAACATTTGTTTGCTGACCTGTTTCATTGTTATGAAAAAAATAAGTCATGAAACACGTTCTACTTGATCCTTCGCCCTCTCTTCCGGCGCGACGACTTGATACCGCTTCAAAACGAAGATCCCACATACCATGACGGCGAGACCGACGAGCTGACCGAACGATAAATCAATTTGTGGTAAACCGAACCAGCCGAACGTATCAACAGCAAGAGCAAAGCTTAACTGCGAAATCAGAACGACAGAGATCGCGATGGACGGACCAAGCAACTGAATCCCACGCATGACACAAAAAACGACGCCGACACCGACAAGTCCACCAAACCAATAGAGTGGCGATACGTTTTGGATCTGTCCGATTGTTCCACCACGAAACAGAACATACGTGACACTTGCTCCGATGAAACCGACGAAGAAGACCAGCGTCGTTGTCGCCCAAGCACCGAACGCGTCACTCATCCGAGCATTCAATACCGTCTGTAAACTGATTAACATCCCTGCCAACACGGCACACACGATTCCTATTACCATGTTCGTTCCTCCTTACTCATAGCTGTTACCGTTCGCCTTCTCGCGAATCCGCTCCAAATCGACGATGATGATTTTCCCGCGTCGTCGAACGAGAATCTCCTCTTCACATAATTTCGTGATGATCCGGTTGAGATGGCGATAACTCGTTCCAAGCCAGTCAGCGACGTCATGCAGGTTCGACGTCCGCATCTCCTGATAAAACAAACTGTCACTGGCTTCAGAAGCGATCGATAACAAATACCCTGCAAATCGCTCTTCGACGGTATACAACACGTGATGCGACGCTGATTTCGAGTCGGCATACCACTTGGCTGTGATCGTGCGTAATAAAAATTGCAGAAAGACGTTCGTCGTATTGTGCTCGCGTAAAATCGCATACGGTACGCTCAACACCTCGACGTCGGTCACCGCTTCGACCGTATTCAATACTTCCCGTTCGTTGATGAACTCAGCGTCACCGATCACTGTCAGTGGTGTCTTGAATCGCAGAATCCGCTGTTTCCCTTCTGACGAGGCAGCAGATATCTTGACCTTGCCTGCGACGATGAAGTACATCCGGTCGATCGCTGCCCCTGTCGTACAGAGGAGTTCCCCTTTTTGGAAGGTTTCTTGACGCAACCTAGCGCGCGTCTCTTCCGTCAAAATCGTATCCAGTCCGTACTGTTGAATGACGGTTTCCATGTTTATTCCCTCCCTTTAGGCAAGTGAGAAAATCGCAACTCCTGCAAGCATGAGACCCACACCAACCCACTGACCACGATTTCCTTGTTTTTTTAAGACACCGAACCATCCCTTTAAATCAATCACAAACGCACATAAAATCTGTGCGACGAGTAATAAACACATCGCCCATGTCATCCCGAGTTTTTGGATTGCTGTCAGTTCCGTTACGACGACTAGCACGCCAATCAAACCGCCGCTTGCATAAATCCACGGTAACTGACGGAAGCCACCGATTTTCCGATCTCGTACGAAACTGTAAATGACTAAACAACCCATCAGACCCACAAAGTGGACGATCAATACGGACAACCACGGTCCGACGCCTGTCGCAAGGCGCGCATTGAATATGCCTTGCAGGGCGATGAACAGACCGCTCATCAAAGCAAACACGACTCCTTGCACGTCATCTCCTCCTTTAATCTCTACACTAGAGTAGACCTTACTCGTGCCCTACTTGAAAAGGACAAATGTCCCATTTTCAAAAAAACATGAAAAAACCCGCTGTCCACAAGTGGCATCACGGGTCCCTCACTATATACTCATGTCGTAAAACGAGTCGTCGTTTGTTTCAGCTGTTCCTCTGCTTCCGCCATCATGCGCGTAAACAACTCCGCAACAGTCGGCACATCATGAATCAATCCCGCAACCAGTCCAGCGTTGACATACCCTTTCTCCTCATCGCCCTCAAGAGCGCCCGTAATATGATACGACTCATTCGTCTGATCGAGAAAAGCAGCAGGTGTCTCTGCTGTGAGTCGTTCGACGTAAGGACCATCAAGGACACGTCGGACGAATCCGACGGAACGTCCGATGATACGTGTATCGGTATCGGTCGCATCCATTAAGTGCGCCTTGTATGCCGAATGAACCTTCGCCTCTTCCGTCGCGATCAATCGTGTTCCGAGCTGGGCACCAGCCGCACCAAGTAACAGAACAGCTGCCAGTCCACGGCCGTCACCAATCCCACCCGCTGCCAGGACCGGAATGTTGGCCCGATCGACGAGTTGCGGAATCAAGGTCAGCGTCGTCAACTCGAGCGGTGAATTGATACCTGCCGCTTCAACTCCCTCCGCTACGAGTACATCAGCGCCCGCCTGTTCTGCCTTTAACGCCTGTTTGACTGAAGCGACAACCGCGATCGTTTTGATGCCGGCAGCTTGAAGTCGCGCTATGTACGGTGCCGGGTTTCCTGCCGATAAGGAGACGACCGGGATCTTTTCTGCAATCGCGAGATCAATCAGTGCTTCCGTATAAGGAGACACCCGAATCGCGATGTTCAAAGCAAATGGTTGATCCGTCAGCATTCGTGTCTCGTGAATCCGCGACGCCACTTCATCGACCGACAATGTCCCGCACCCGAGCGTTCCGAGTCCCCCGGCATTCGAAACCGCTGCCGTCAGCGCCGCATGACTAATGTTACCCATTCCTCCTTGGATCAAAGGATATCGAATTTTAAAGAGCTCACAAATCGGAAACATGTCTTTCCTCCGTTCTCGACTTCACTCACATGCTATACTGACATGGAATGAATAGTAGTTCATCTTATTATAGAAACGAGGTATTCTGTTATGAAGATTCCGTATCAATCGATTCATCCGAACGTTGCCTCCGATGTATTCATCGCTCCTGGCGCTTATCTGATCGGAGACGTCACGATCGGTTCCGAGTCTACCGTCTGGTTCAACGCTGTCTTACGCGGTGACGAAGGACCGATTACGATTGGGAAACGATGCAGTATCCAGGACAACGCGACGATTCATCTGTATGAAGGGGCACCCGTCGTCATTGAAGATGAAGTAACGGTCGGACATAACGCAATTTTACACGGTTGCAAAATCGGACGTCGTTCGATCGTCGGAATGGGTGCGACCGTTCTTGATCACGCAGAGATCGGTGAAGAATGCATCATCGGGGCGAATACGTTAATTCCATCGGGAAAAGTTTTCCCACCCCGTTCGTTGATCATCGGCTCACCCGGTAAAGTCGTGCGTGAACTAACAGAAGCGGATCTTGCGATGATTCAGGAGTCGATTGATTCTTATGTCGATAAAGGATATGCCTTCCGAAACATTCTCGCAGAATCTGCTGAACAGAACACATCTGAATGACACGAATGCGGGGCGGATCAACTGATCCGTCCCGCTCTTTTCATTCGAATAAATGCTCACCGTTCCGCAAACAGCGGATGTTCCGCCGCATCGTACGAGGCACTGCGTTGCGACACATCGTGCGTCTCTTCAAAGATTGATTCGAAGAACCGACTCGCTGGTTGTGCGAGCAATCGGTAATATTGTTCGAACAAGAGCGCCGCGTGATGTCCGCTCCACGCATCTGGTAACAGTTCTTGCGGTAATCCGGGATCTGTGAATAGAAACTTCCGGTATTCATGTACGAGCATCGTCCGTTCGACGAAACACTGTTCATCCGTCATTTCTCCGAGTTGGAGCTGACTTTGATGGACGATGTATTGCCGGCTGTAATCCGTGATGAACGTCTCGTAACGCTCCTGCAATTCCTCCAGCGGAAACGCACGCTCGACGAGGGATTGATCCTGCTTCGGACCGTGGTATTCACCGACGAAGAAATCGACATACTCTTCGATCTCGTACGACGCGATCAATCGTTCCGCCTCTTTTTCAAGTGGATTCGGTGAGATCCAAACCCCATTCGATAAGTTGCCAAACCCACTCCACGTCAGTTCTTTGCGGAGCTCATCACGAATCTGGCGTTTATCCTCCGGAATCGTGTACATCAGCGTCCGCCACTTCCCGTCCCAGTCGTGCGGTGTTGATCTGTAGATCCGGCGTGCGGCCTCCTCCATCCGTTCCACCCCACGTGGTGTCAATGAATAGAAGCTTTTATTTCCTTGTTTCTCGGAGACGAGCCAGCCTTGTTTAACCATTCGGGACACAGCAACCCGAACGGCCTGCTCGTTATGTCCGAACTCTTTGACGAGTCGAATTAAACTCCCGACCCAAATTTGATTGCCGTAATGGCGGATATAATCGCCGTAAATCGTAAAGATCATCGATTGGGTGTTCGCACTCATGGTATTCACTCTCTCTTCAGTCGTTCATAGTGTGTATCGTTAGTATACGGGTTATTTCAAACGTCGACCATCCTCATTTTCCTTCAAAGCGTGGTGCTCGTTTTTCAGCGAAGGCTTGTAGCGCTTCCTGACGATCAGCCGTCGGAATGACGACTTCATAGGCTTCCGTTTCGAGCTGTAGTCCTTCTTCGAGTGAGACATCCCGCCCTTGATCAATCGCTCGCTTCGCTTGGCGCAAGGCAATCGGACCATTCTGTAACATTTGATGGGCAAACTCAAGACACGTCGTCATCAACGCTTCCCGAGCGACGACGGCTGTCGCGAGTCCGTATCGTTCTGCTGTCATCGCATCGATTTTTTTCGCCGTGAAGATCAATTCCTTTGCCCGAGTCTCCCCAATCAGTCGTGGCAAGCGTTGTGTTCCACCGGCTCCTGGAATGATCCCGAAGCTAGTTTCCGTCAAGCCGACGAGTGCATCCTCGACGAGAAAACGGAAATCACAGGCAAGGATCCACTCGAACCCACCGCCGAGCGCGTGACCGTTGACGGCTGCGATTGTTGGTTGCGGCAATTGTGCGATCGAAGTGAAGACATTCCGGATCGCAAGGACATTACGCCGGACTTCTTCTTCGTTTAAATGCACGCGTTCTTTTAAATCGGCACCCGCACTAAATGCTTTCCCCGTTCCCGTAAACAGAACGACCCGCGCTTCCGGGTCGACCGATAACGCATCGACCTGTTCTTGCAAAGCGACAAGCGTCGGATAATCGAGACAGTTCAAACGTTCTGGACGATCAATCCGGACGATTGCGATATAGCCTTCTCGTTCTAAGTGAATCATACGAGTCCCTCCCGATCGACGACGAGTGCGATCCCTTGTCCGACTCCAACACACATCGTCGCGAGACCATAGGTCCGGTTCGTCCGGCGCATCTCATGCAATAATGTCGTCAAAATCCGGGCCCCACTCGCACCGAGTGGATGACCGAAGGCGATCGCACCGCCGTTGACGTTGACTTTTTCGCTTGGTAAACCAAGTGCTTCGATACAGGCAAGACTTTGAGCCGCAAACGCTTCGTTCAACTCGATTTGATCGAGCTGTTCGACCGTCAACCTTGCCCGTCGGAGGACTTTTTCCGTTGCGTCGATCGGTCCGATCCCCATGATGGCAGGTTCGACCCCTGCCGTCGCACTCGCCCGGTAATACCCGAGCGGCGTCAAACCGAGTTCGTTTGCTTTTTCTTCACTCATCAATAACAACGCCGACGCACCGTCGTTGACACCTGAAGCATTCCCCGCCGTCACGGTACCATTTGGGAATAACGGACGAAGTGTCGCCAGTTTCTCACGTGTCGTCTCAGGACGAGGATGTTCATCGCGGTCGAAGACGCTGACGTTACCTTTCCGGTCTGTTTGTGTGACCGCAACCAGTTCGTCCGTGAAGTGCTCTGCCTCGATGGCTCGTTTTGCGCGTTGCTGGCTTTCGAACGCAAAGTCGTCCTGTGCTTCGCGCGAGATTCCGTACTGACGGGCGACGTTCTCAGCTGTTTCTGGCATCGAATCCGTTCCGTATTGATCTGCTAAACGATCATTGACGAAGCGCCAACCAATCGTCGTATCGTACATCGTCTGGTTGCCACGTGGGTTGGCCTGATCCGGCTTCGCGAGAACGAACGGTGCACGCGTCATGCTTTCCGTTCCACCAGCGATATAGATATCACCTTCACCTAAGGCAATCCCACGCGCTGCCGCGATGACGGCGTCCAGTCCAGATCCACATAAGCGATTGATCGTCGTACCGGCGACTTCGACCGGTAGACCAGCTAGTAATCCCGACATCCGGGCGACGTTGCGATTGTCTTCTCCCGCCTGATTCGCATTGCCAAAAATGACTTCCTCGATCGTCTTCGGATCGACTTGTGGATTACGCTCAAGCAACGCTTCGATGACGCGTGCTCCTAAGTCATCTGGACGAACCTGACGCAACGCGCCATTATAGCGACCGATCGGTGTCCGAACGGCATCGATGATGGCGACCCGTTTCATGATGTCACCTCGCGATTCGTATAGTCATAGACGCCACGACCGGTTTTACGACCGAGTCTGCCCGCTTTAACATACTGTTCGAGTAGTGGTGCCGGACGGTATTTTTCGCCGAGCTTCTCATGCAGATACTTTAAGTTATGGAGCCGGGTATCGAGTCCGACCAAGTCCCCGAGTTCAAATGGTCCCATCGGGTAGTTTAAGCCGAGTTTGATCGCTTTATCGATCTCTTCTGGTGTCCCGAGTCCTTCTTGTAACATGTAGAACGCTTCGTTTCCGACGAGCGCACTGATCCGCGAAGTCACGAACCCAGGAAACTCACGGATGACGACCGTTTCCTTCTGCATCTGACGCGCTACCTGTTCAAGAGCTGTGACCGTCTCATCCGACGTCTCAAGACCACGAACGAGCTCGATCAGTGGCATCAGATGGACCGGATTGAAGAAATGCATCGCCATGACCCGGTCCGCCCGGTTCGTAAAGGACGCAATTTCCGTTGGACTCATCGTCGACGTGTTCGTCGCGAAATAACAGTCCGGACGTGCATTCGCTTCTAGCGTTTCAAAGACTTGCTGTTTGATGCTAAGTTGTTCCGGTACTGCTTCAATGACGAGATCCGCTTGTTGTGCCGCCTCAGCTAGGTCGGTCGACAGATGCAGTCGATCGAACAGTCCCTCGACCTCACTTGTCGTCATCTTGCCACGGATGATGCCTTTTTCCGCGATTCGTTCTAATTCTTGCAGTGCTCCTTTGACGTATTCCTCTTTAATATCAACGAGTGTCACCTGAAATCCGCGGTGTGCGGCCACATAAGCGATACCACGTCCCATGACGCCGGATCCGACGACGACGAGTTGTTCTACCATCTGAATTCCCCCTTATCCCCTGTGCTGTTAAAAAAGGCTGGACTTCCCGACGGAACTCCAGCCTTCCCTCTTGCTTATAGTCCGAACGGATTGAGTGGACGACTGCCGTAATACGACAAGATACTTTTTGTTTCCGTGTACAGATCAAGCGTCTCGATACAGAGTTCTCGACCGAATCCTGATTGTTTGTAGCCACCAAACGGTGTGCCCGGGAAGGCAGAGAACGGACAGTTGACCATGACGATGCCGGCTTTGATTTGATTCGCGACACGTGTCGCTTTCGCGCCATCTTTCGTCCAAACGGCTGATCCGAGTCCAAATGATGTATCGTTCGCTAGGCGAATCGCTTCTTTTTCATCTTTGAACGGCATGACGACGACGACCGGTCCGAAGATTTCTTCATTGACCGCTTTCATCTCGTGCGTGACGTCCGTGATGATCGTCGGTGCGTACCAGAACCCTTTTTCGTATCCTTCTGGTGCTGTCGCGTGACCACCTGTGACGATCGTTGCGCCGTCCGCTTTCGCCGACTGGACGTATCCATCGATGACGTCGACCTGCTGTTGGTCGATGATCGCTCCAACGTGTGTCCCTTTATCAAACGGATTACCGAGGACGAGTTGTTTTGTCTTCGCGACG
This sequence comes from Exiguobacterium sp. FSL W8-0210, assembly GCF_038006045.1. Lineage (NCBI taxonomy): Bacteria > Bacillati > Bacillota > Bacilli > Caryophanales > Exiguobacterium > Exiguobacterium sp. FSL W8-0210. The sequence continues at coordinate 418,432 of NZ_JBBOUK010000001.1, read as the reverse complement.
AACTGTTCCATGAACGCGTCGTAGATCTCTTCGTGGACGTACAGGCGCGAGCGCGCTTCACACGATTGACCACTGTTATAGAAGATCCCGAATAACGAACCATCAACAGCTGCTGTCACATCCGCGTCTTCAAAGACGATGTTCGGTGATTTCCCACCGAGTTCGAGTGTGACTCGTTTTAACGTCTCGGACGCACGTCCCATGATGTCTTTACCGACTGGCGTCGAGCCCGTGAAGGCGACTTTATCGACGTGAGGATGCTCAACGAGATGGTTGCCGATTTCGCGTCCGGATCCCGGGATGACGTTGACGACACCTGCTGGTACGCCAGCTTCTAGACAAATCTCACCGAGAATGATCGCTGTCAATGGTGTCAATGTCGCTGGTTTGACGACGACCGAGCAACCGACTGCGATTGCTGGTGCGACTTTCCAAGCTGCCATCATCAACGGATAGTTCCACGGAATGATTTGTGCACAGACACCGACCGCTTCTTTTTCCGTGTAGTTATGGAATTGTCCCGGTACGTTATTGACGACACCACGGTGGCCGACGATTGCACCCGCATAGAACTCGAAGTCTTCGATCGCTTGCGTGACTTGTCCTTGCGCCGCTGCCAGTGATTTCCCTGTATCAAGAATCTCCAGTTCGACGATTTCGTTGAAGCGGGAACGCATGATGCTCGCAATCTTATTCAAGATTTGTGCCCGACGGCCGACCGGCCACATCTTCCACTTCCCGTGATCAAACGCATCGCGTGCGGCTTGAACGGCGCGATCGGCGTCTTCCTTCGACGCTTTTGCAACTTCCGCAATCACTTCACCTGTTGCCGGATTATATGTTTTAAATGTCTCGCCTGTTGCACCCTCGACTTGTTCGCCGTTGATGAGCAAATGATAGACGGACCGTTTCATTTCAAGTGTTTTTTCATGTACTGTCGACATTGTATTCACTCCTGTTCCTGTTGATTGAAAATCGGTGATCGTTTTTCGAGAAATGCTAGCATGCCTTCTGTTTGATCGGCTGTCGCGAACAAGAGATAGAAGTTACGGCGTTCGTGCTCCATCCCATCCTGTAACGATAAATCAACGGCTTTGTTTGCCGCGTCCTTAATCAACCGCAACGCCATGCTCGGTTGATTCGATAACCGCTCTGCCATCGCCAGCACCGTCGCTTCGACATCAGCCGTCACCCGGTTGATGATACCGAGTCGTTCCGCTTCCTCTGCCCTCATCCGGTCTCCGGTGAAGAGCCACTCGAGCGCTCGCGTCCGACCGATGCATTTCGTCAAGCGCTGCGTCCCGCCTGCTCCTGGCATGACGCCGAGTCCGACTTCCGGGAATCCGAACTGTGTCTCGGGATCGGCGTAGATTAAATCACAAGCGAGTGCCAGTTCAAAGCCGCCGCCAAGGACGAAACCGTGGACACCTGCGATGATCGGCTTTTTGATTCGACTGATCCGGTCCCAGTCCGCGAACGGATCGAGGAGTTCCATCGAGATCGGTGTCGCCTCGAGCATCTCCTCGATATCGGCGCCCGCTGAGAACGATTTTCCGTTTCCGGTCAAGACGATGACCGTCACCCGTTCGTCTCGGTCGAACGTCTCCATCGCCTCGACGATTTCCCGGACCATCGTTCGGTTCAGCGCATTGTATCGTGCCGTTCGGTCGAGTCGAATCCGACCGATCCGATCGACCATTTCCGTCTTAACGTACTGTTGTGTCGGCATGGACATCTTCACCAATCATCAATGTGACGAGATCCCCCGCAAAGCTCATCAAGTCTTTCCCGGACGCTTTTCCTTCGAGCGAACGCATACCTGCTTGCATCGCTTCCTGACTTTCATAGATCATCTCGCACATCAAGTAGTACTTTCCGTCTCCGCCCATTGGTGAGCCGACGATTTTCGTGACAATCATTTCTTGCAGTCCTGGAATTTTTGCTGTCAATGGACCATGGACCTCAAAGTAATGCTGATCGAATGCTTCCTTGTTTTCCGGATGTTTGTACAGTGCGATTAATTTTGCCATATTGATTACCTTCCTTCACATGAGAGTAGAGACGGGTTTCATCGCCTCGAATGGATTTTTACACGATTTACAGTAGAGAATACTTCGACATGCTGTCGGTCCGAATAAGTTTTCCATCGTCACATACGTCGATCCACAATACGGACAGTCAATCTCCCACTTCCCTTGCTCAAACCGAGGAGGAGCGATGCCGAATTCCTTCAATCCTTGCATGCCTTGTTCCGTGATCCGGTCCGATGTCCACGGTGGATCAAACCGGAACTGGACGTCGACCTGTTCGACATTCGGAATCACCTGCAAGGCGGATTCGGTGTTTTTTTTAATGATTTCGAGCGCCGGGCAACCGAGGAACGTCGGGAGAAGCGTGACGCGCACCAGGTAACCATGCTCCGTCGCTTCCGCGTCCATCGTCTCGACCATGCCAAGATCTAAAATACTGACACTATCAATTTCCGGATCCTTCACCCCGTTCAGGGCTTCCCGGATCGCGTGATGGAGTGTCGTCGTCATGCTTCCCTCTCCTTTCACCACGTCGCCATCTGATCAATCAAGTAAACTTCTCCGAGTGTCGCAAGCGCGTCATTCAAGTCTTCCGTGTGATCGCCGTCCCGCCCGTTGCGTGTCATCTGCATTTCTGGGAGGGTCACGTTCAATTCGACGAGTAACGGTGTGATCGTCTGATACCAACGATCAAGTAAAATCCCTTGCCCTTCAATCAACCGCATCTCTTCGATCAGTTGGCCGTATTCACCATAATCGAACATGTCACCGAAGTCATAAAGGACTTTTTCTAAGGCTGCATCCATCTTCTGTCGCGCCGTCTCCGTCGATTGGTAGAGCTGGGTGAACCACGTTTGCCAGTGCAGCAAATGATAGTACAACTCCATGTTGATCTTGACGGCAGCCGTAGCGAGTGGCTCGTAACTGCTCGATTTCAAGGCATCAATCCGAATCTTTTTCGCGACCGTGTAGCAATAGTTCCGGACGACAGCGAATGCCCAGTCATATTCGGGTTTTTCCATATAGTAGCCGGGTCCATTGACACGTTCGACAAGAATCGAGTTCTTCCGTTCGTGTGCCAAGCGGACGTGGGCTAACGCATCAGCATTCCCTTCACCAAGTTCCTCAAGGAGTTGGTAATACATCGCCGCGTGCCCCATCGAATCTTGCGCGATCGAGGATGAAGCGACGTCCTCTTCGATATGCGGTGCGAGCCCGAGCCATTCCGAACCACGATACGCATAGAGAAAGTCATCATCTGCGAGTTGATACAGTAAGGAGGCGAGTGCCGTCCGTTCTTGTTCCGTCATTTGGAATCGCCTCCTTGCCAAGACATGATCTCTTTTTCATCGAGCATCTGTTGCTCGTAATGACGCCATTTTTTCTTCAAGTAGCCGTATCCTTTCGTTGTCCGGTAGTCCTTATTATCGAGGCGTTGGAGCATCTGCTTCTCATCGGGTGATAAACCACGGATATCTTCGCGTTTGACGACCCAAATGTCGACGACCGGTTCCCGGCGCATGAAATTTTCTTGCGCCATCAACAGTGCCATCTCCTTGTTCGGAGCGAGCAAGCTGAATTGATGCGTGAACGCCGCGTTCGGCGTCCGTTTGCTAAAGACTTCGAATTCGTGATAAAACGTCTCGTTCATCGTGCTTTCCCCTCTCATGCCTTCGTTTCAGCGAGTGCATCCCGTACCCAGGCGTTATTTTCGTAAGATGTCCGGCGCAGATCCAGTCGCTCTTTCGAACGTGGTCCTCCCCCTTGGATAATTGTCTTGAATTTTGTCCAGTCTGGCTGCGCATATTCCCATTGCCCTGTCTCTTCATCAAAACGTAACGTCGGGTCTGGAATGACGAGTCCGAGTGAACGAATCCGTGGCACGTACTTCGTAAAGAAGTTTTGTCGGAGCTCTTCATTCGTTTTCGTCCGAATCTTATAAGCGATCGTCACGTCCTGTTTTGATGTCCCGGTCGTCTCTTTCGAGGCTGGTCCAAAGAACATCAACAAGGATTCCCACCACTCATCCAGTGATTCTTGAATCATTGCCCGCTGTTCCGGTGTTCCTTCTGCGAGTACCATGATGATTGACTCCCCATGTTGTGCGTGGAAGACTTCCTCTGCACAGATCCGTTGCAAGGCACGCGCGTACGGTCCGTACGAAGCGCCGAGCATGTTCGTCTGCGTGATAATTGCCGCCCCATCGACAAGCCAACCAATCATTCCGGCATCGGCCCATGACCGTGTCGGCATGTGGAAGACGTTGTGAAATTTCAATCGTCCCGTAAATAAATCATCCATCAAATCCCCACGTGTCTTGCCATACGGCTTCATCAAATCCTCAACGACACGAAGCAACAATTGCCCGTGCCCCATTTCATCCTGGACCTTCGCCATGATGCCAAGTTTTCGTCGAAGCGATGGTGCTTTTGGAACCCATTCTTTTTCCGGAAGTGCACCCATGATTTCACTGATACCGTGCATCGAAATCAGTTTAATCAGTGTGTCTCGGTAAAAAGCAGGCATCCAGTCATCGGCTTCGATCTTTTCACCTTGCTCGATTCGTTCCTTGAAGCGTGCTAATTTTTCGTCTTCCGTCAGTTGGACGGGTTCGAACAGTTGTGTTGCATCATACATGCTAGTTCCTCCTTTGAATCAGACGAGTGATGTCGAGCGTCGATCAACGACTCGGACGGCTTTACCTTCCGATCGTGGTAACCCTTGATGCGGGTGACAGACGAGATCAATGGAAATGAGACATTCTGACTTGATGGCGTCACATATCGAACGCATTTGTCGTTCTGAGATATTTTCGAATTCGATATGTAGCTCAACAGCATCGAGTCCGGCTTTACGTACGAGATGGATTTGATAATGTGGCGTCACGTCCGGTTGTTGGAGCAAGACCCGCTCGATTTCTGACGGAAAGACGTTGACCCCTCGGATAATCAGCATGTCGTCCGTCCGCCCTTTGACACGTGACATTCGTGTCGTCGTCCGACCACAAGCACACACTTTACGCGTGATCGAAGCTAAGTCGCCTGTCCGGTATCGAATGATTGGAAGCGCTTTCTTTTTTAAGCTTGTAAAAACGAGTTCCCCGACCATGCCATCTGGTAACGGTTCCCCCGTAACGGGATCGACGACTTCCGTAATGAATAAGTCATCCATGATATGCAGACCTGCCTGCTCTTGACACTCCATTGCGACACCCGGTCCCATGATTTCACTGAGTCCGTAAATATCGAGTGCCTGCAGATCAAAGGTCTGTTCGAGTGTCTGCCGCATCTCCTCAGACCAGGGCTCGGCCCCAAAGATGCCATAACGCATACCTGTTTTCCGCGGATCGATACCACGTTCAATCATGCGTTCTGCCAATCGTAAAATATACGAAGGCGTCCCACAGATTCCGTCCGGTCGGAAATCCTCGATCAATGTGATTTGGCGATCCGTGTTGCCACCGGAAATCGGTAAGATCGTCATGCCTAGTTTTTCTGCTCCTGCATGAAGCCCGAGACCACCTGTGAACAATCCGTAACCATACGCATTGTGCAGCAAATCAGCTGGTGATCCACCGGCTAAGACTAAACTGCGTGCCACGGCACCGGCCCAGTCATCTAAATCTTCTTGCGTATATCCGACGACGGTCGGTTTACCGCTCGTTCCAGACGAGGCATGAATCCGGGTGACCTCTTCTCGTTCGACGGCAAATAGTCCGAACGGATAATGATCGCGTAAATCTTGTTTACGTGTGAAGGGAAACTTTCGTAGATCCTCGATCGTTTGAAAATCGTTCGCCGTCATCTGTAAGGTCTGCAGACGTTCTTGATAGAACGGGACGCGCGTGACGTGTTCCATCGTTTGGCGCAATCGCTCCATTTGTAGCTGCTCCCGCGTTTGAGCATCCATCGTTTCGTGATGTTGATCGTACATATCTGCACCTCCTCATCATGTATACAATAATAAAACGGTCGTTTGTTTTTAGTTATATATTTAACGTACGATACGTTCACAATGTTGTCAATCTTGTTTTGTTAAATGCTCCCAAACGATTCTCACTCTATCACTTCAACGCACCTTATCGATAAATCAATCAACATTAAACAAGAGATTTCATGATAGACAGTCTTTTTTTGGAAAATATTTTTGAAATGATTTGCTCATTTTGTAACGGGTTGATAAAATATCGTGTGACAAGTGTTATACTATTTTTGGTAAGACCACTTGGTTGAATGAGGATTCGTTGTAGTGAAGGGGGATCACGATGAAGCCAGGTTTAGCTGTCGGGGATACAGCAGAGATTCAAGCGGTCGTCTCGCAAGATATGTTTGCACGATTTGAAGGTCAATTGGTTCATCCCGCATACTCGACTGTTTCGATGGTCTACCATATGGAATGGGCAGCACGTCAACTTATCCTGCCTTACTTAGAGGCAGACGAAGAAGGTGTCGGGGGTGCGGTTTCGTTGAAGCATGTTGGCATGGCAGCTGAAGGCGCACGATTGATCGTGACCGCTACAGTAACACGCGTCACAGCACGTCGCGTTGACGCTGACATCGAAGTCCGAGACGGACAAGCGGTCATTGGAACAGGAGAAGTAACACAATTCATTTTAGAAAAAAGCCGGATTCAAGAAAAATTGCAAGTCAATGCTCCAACAAAATGAAAGCGCTTACTTATATTTGATAGAGGAGGACTCTACTATGAACATGTTAAACCCATCTACGAATCCAACGCTCTCGATCATGGAAAAAATCGCGGGTCACGAGCAAGTCGTCTTTTGCAACGACCCTGTCTCAGGGTTACAAGCAATCATCGCCATCCACGATACGACGCTCGGTCCCGCTCTCGGTGGTTGCCGCATGGCGCCTTACGCTTCTGTCGATGAAGCACTTGACGATGTCCTCCGCCTGTCACGTGGCATGACGTATAAATGCGCTGCCGCTGATGTTGATTTTGGTGGTGGTAAAGCCGTCATCATCGGCAATCCGGCAACAGATAAATCACCAGAGCTTTTTCGCGCCTTCGGTCGCTTCGTCGATTCACTCGGTGGTCGCTTCTACACGGGAACCGACATGGGCACGACGATGGATGACTTCGTTCATGCTAGCCGGGAGACGTCACGCATCGTCGGCATTCCGGAAGCCTTTGGCGGAAGCGGGGATTCATCGATCCCGACGGCTGAAGGTGTCGTCTATGGACTGCGGGCGACGATCGAGACGTTATTCGGTTCGGACGACTTAAGTCGCGCGACTTATGCGATTCAAGGACTTGGAAAGGTCGGCTTCAAAGTCGCCGAACAACTGTTACTCGCCGGTGCGACGATTTATGTTTCAGACGTCAATGAAGCCGCGCTCGCAGCAATCGTGACCCAAGCCGAAATGGCACCTGGCACAGTTCGCGTCGTCTCACCTCACGAAATTCATCTGACGGATGCTGATGTCTTCGTTCCATGTGCATATGGCGGTGTCATTCACGCCCAAAATATCGTCCTCTTACCGTGCAAAGCCATCTGCGGTTCGGCGAACAATCAGCTTGCAGATGAACAGCTCGCGCACGTCTTGATGGATCGCGGCATCTTGTATGCACCAGACTATATCGTCAACGGTGGTGGATTGATCCAAGTCGCTGACGAACTGTACGGAGCAAATCACGAACGGGTTCTCCTGAAGACGCGTCACATCTATGACGCCGTGCTCGAAGTCTTCAAGGAGTCGCAAGCAGAAAACATCACGACGGTCGAAGCCGCGAACCGGATGTGTGAAAAACGGATGCAGATCCGGGCAAAACACAACAACATCTTCACGAATACGACAAAACCAAAATGGGATATCCGTAACCACTGAAGGAGGGACTGACATGGAGCAACATTTTCCGATTCAACGCATCATCGATGAAGAAGGTCGTATCATCGACGCCTCAAAAGAACACGATCTGACGAAAGAGCTCGCCCTCACCCTATATGAACAGATGCATCGGATCCGGACGTTCGACCGGAAGGCGATCAACTTACAACGCCAAGGGCGCCTCGGCACTTATGCACCGTTCGAAGGACAAGAGGCAGCGCAAGTCGGTAGTGCACTGGCGTTGTCAGAGCAGGACTGGTTATTCCCGACGTACCGAGATCACGGTGCGACGTTGACGTTCGGTGCCGACATGGTGCGGACCCTTCTCTACTGGAACGGTCGTGTCGAAGGTTGCGTGCCGTCTGAGAAACACATCTTCCCTCCTGCCGTTCCGATTGCGACGCAAATTCCGCATGCCGTCGGCGCCGCGTGGGCGGAAAAACGAAAAGGTACGACGAACGTCGCGGTCGCCTACTTTGGTGACGGGGCGACGTCTGAAGGCGACTTCCACGAAGGGATGAACTTCGCGAGTGTCTTCCAAGCACCAGTCATTCTGTTCAACCAAAACAATCAATTCGCGATTTCTGTTCCGATCGAAAAACAGATGCATTCCGAAACGATCGCACAAAAAGCGATCGCCTACGGGATGCCAAGCGTCCGAATCGATGGGAACGATGCATTTGCCGTCTATTTCACGATGCAAGCAGCCGTTGCGCGTGCCCGTTCTGGCGGTGGACCAACATTGATTGAAGCCGTCACATGGCGATTTGGTGCGCATACGACAGCAGACGATCCAACGAAATACCGTGATCAAGCCCGCTCGCGTGACCGGGTCGATCCGCTCGATCGACTTGAACAGTTCTTACAACATCAAGGCTACTTTGACGAAACCTGGATGCAACAGCTGCAGGAACGGCACCAGGCAGAAGTCGAAGCGGCAGTAACTGCGATGGAGCAATTCAAGGCACCAGACGTCAATGATCTGTTCGACCATACGTACGCGACCTTACCGGTTGATGTCCAGCAACAAAAAGAAGCGTATCTGCTAGCAAGGGGGAAATGAGATGGCAACACCAATCAATCGTCAAACAGAGATGACACTCGTTCAAGCTGTCACGGATGCCCTGCGGACAAAATTGTCGGAGGATGAGACAACCCTCGTTCTTGGAGAAGACGTCGGAAAAAACGGTGGTGTCTTCCGAGCGACGGACGGCTTACAAGAAGAGTTCGGGGAAGACCGGATCGTCGATACACCGCTCAGTGAAGCCGGCATCGTCGGTACGTCGATCGGTCTTGCCATCAATGGCTTTAAACCGATCGTCGAGATTCAATTTCTCGGCTTCATCTACCCTGCCTATGAACAAATCATGACGCACGTCTCCCGGATCCGGATGCGAACGATGGGACGGTACAGTGTGCCGATGGTCATCCGTGCGCCTTATGGTGCCGGCATCCGGGCCCCGGAAATCCATTCCGACAGCACAGAAGCGCTCTTTACATCGATGCCTGGTCTCAAGGTCGTCTGCCCGGCGACGCCATACGATGCAAAAGGGTTATTGATTGCTGCGATTGAAGATCCAGATCCCGTGTTGTTCCTTGAGTCGATGCGCAGTTACCGCTCATTCAAAGAAGTCGTACCGAGCGAATCGTATACCGTTGAAATCGGAAAAGCGCGCTGCGTCAGCGAAGGGACGGACGTGACGTTGATCGCCTGGGGAGCAATGGTTCAAATAGCCCAAAAGGCAGCAACGGCTGCTCAAGAACGCGGGATTTCTTGCGAAGTCCTCGACTTACGAACACTCTATCCGCTCGATCGGGAAACGATCGCTGCTTCCGTTCAAAAGACGGGTCGTGCCGTCATCGTCCATGAAGCCGCAGCAATGGGTGGTCTCGGGAATGATCTCGTCACGTTGATCAACGATACGGCGTTTCTTTATTTACGGGCACCAATTGCCCGCGTGACCGGTTTTGATGTTCCGGTCCCGCTGTTCGCCCTCGAAGACCATTACATTCCGACGCCAGAACGTGTCCTTGCGACGATTCAGCGTACGGTCGAGTTTTAAGGAGCTGAATGCCATGATCGAAGTTAAATTGCATGATGTCGGTGAAGGAATGACAGAAGGTGAAATCGCCCATTATCTCGTTCAAGTCGGAGACCATGTCACGACGGATCAACCGGTCGTCGAGGTCGCGACCGATAAGATGGTCGCCGAACTACCGGCTCCCGTCTCCGGAATCGTCAAGGAAATCATCATCCCGGTCGGTCAGACGGTGCAAGTCGGTACGACGTTATTGCACATCGAAGCAAGTAACGCTTCCGACATGCCAGTCGCGGTAACACCTGAAGCGTCGCCCGCTCCTGAACCAGCATCGGTTGCTGTCACCGCCCCACCTGTTCAAGTTTCTCCAGCAAAACGGGTCCTTGCGACACCATATACACGAAAAATCGCTCGTGATCACGGGATTGATATCGAAACTGTCACGGCTTCCGATCCATCAGGTCGCGTCTCGGAGGACGATGTGCTTCGCTTCGTCCAGACTGCTACTGCTCCACAAGAGACAGCTTCGCCGATCATTGAAGAGGTCACGTACCAAGAGACCTCACCGGAAACGATTCCGTTCCGCGGCATTCGCAAGCAAATCGCGAAAAAAATGACCCAGTCGCTGTACACGATTCCCCATGTCACTCACTTCGAGGAAGTCGACATGACGCGTTTGCTTGCACTACGTGCCGAATGGAAAGCAGCTGGACGAAACATCAACGTCAACGCCTTCTTCATTAAAGCCTTGATTGTTGCCTTAAAAGAGTATCCTGTCTTTCATGCCAAACTCGATGAAGCAAATGCATGTATTCGATTAGAGCAGGATTTCCACTTTGGCATGGCAACCGAAACACCGGACGGGTTGATGGTTCCGGTCATCCGTCATGCCGATCAGCTCTCACTGACGGAACTGCATGAACAATTGGTCGCGTTGCAACAACGTGCTCAAAACGGTGCCTTGCGCGCAGCGGACTTAAAACCAAGCACTTTTACGATGAGTAATGTCGGTCCACTCGGTAGTACGGGAGCAACACCGATCATCAACTATCCGGAGACAGCACTGATTGCCTTCCATAAGACGAAAAAACGAGCCTGTGTCGATGAGAATGATCAAATCGTCGTTCGCTCGATGATGAATTTGTCGATGTCGTTCGATCATCGTGTCGCAGACGGGGCAACGGCTGTTGCCTTTACGAACCGATTCGTGTCACTGATTGAACATCCGACTACCCTACTTTTGGAGTTGATCTAACATGGTTGTTGGCGAACTTACACAAGAACGGGATCTCCTGATCATCGGTGGAGGTCCCGCAGGTTATACGGCAGCGATTCGCGCAGCACAAGGCGGTCGAAACGTTACATTGATTGAACAAGCTGAACTCGGTGGACTGTGTTTGAACAGAGGCTGTATCCCGTCCAAGGTCTATGCACATGCAGCAGAAGAGATGTTACGCTTGCCGCACCTTGAAGACCTTGGATTCACCGCCCCTGCTGTCCATGATTTCAGCAAACTGAATGCTTACCGGAATCGTGTCGTGCAACAATTACGTCAAGGCGTGGTCGCCCTCTGTCAGGCGAATCAGATTGAGCATATCTCTGGTGCAGCCTCCTTCCTGTCAGAGGACCGGATCGGCGTCGAGTCGGGACATCAGTTTGATACGTACCGGTTCCAGGACGTCATCATTGCGACCGGCAGTCACAGCATCCAGCACGAGGAATCGTGCCGCTTGAATGCCGAACAGCTTTATCAACTCGAGCAACTACCAGAGAGCTTATTGATCATTGGATCTGACACGCTAGCACTCGAAGCGGCCGCCTGTTTTCATGCACTTGGGACAGAGGTGACGTTGTTCGCGGATCAATTGTCACTCGAGCCAAGCCTTGAAAAGGAACTGAAGCGGACATTCAAAAAACAAAAAATCCGTCTCGTGTCGGATGTCGTGACACGTATCGAGGCTTCATCGGACGCGACCGTCACCATCATGAAAAACGGAGAAGAAGTCGCCTATCAGGGTGCCTATCTGTTCCAGTCTCTTTCCCGGATCCCGAACAGTTTGACACTCGGTCTCGAACGGATTGGTGTGACGCTTGCAGAAGACGGGACGATTCCAGTTGACGCAACTGGACGAACGAATCAACCGCATATTTACGCAATTGGTGATGTCACACCAGGTCCACAGCTCGCCATCCGTGCGATTCATGAAGCGAAGCGAACGGCAGCTCACTTGGCTGGTCAAGACGTCGATTCAACGACACCGTATTATCCGACGGTTCTACGGACCTTCCCACCGATCGCTTCGGTCGGGATGACGGAACAAGAAGCAGTCGAAGCTGGACATGCTGTTCAGAGCGGACAGTTCCCGCTGAATGCAAACGGAGCGACGACGATTGAAGGTGGCAGTGGGTTCGTCAAGGTCATTGCTGACGAGCAAACATCACTGATCCTTGGTATTCACATGATTGGGGACGATGCCCATCGTCTCGTCGGACAATTCACCCAAGCGCTGGAACTGACAGCAAAACGGGAGGATCTTCTCTTCCCTGTCATGGCCCATCCGAGTCGGGGCGAAGCCTTGACGGAATCGATGGAAGCCTTATTTGGTCAATCAATCCATCTTCCACCGCGGCAACAAGTCGGTTCGCGCGCGTAATCCAAAAGAGGTGCCTCTGCGTCAGAAGCACCTCTTTTGGATTCATCACTTCATTTCGTGTAGAAAGGAAAACATGTCATGGAACTGTACTTCACTCGTTTGCACTGGAATACGCATACGTTTCCGGTCGCTGCTACAGCAGATGGTCTCTGTTATGTTGGCGCTTGGGATGAACCGGAGGAGTTATTCGACGACTGGTCGCGGAAACACTTCCCCCGAGCCGATCGGATTGCTTCTGACACCGCGCTTGCTCCATATACGGAGCAACTGCTGGCCTACTTGAATCAGCAGTCGACGACACTCTCCTTTCCGATCGCACCAGTCGGTACTCCGTTTCAACTTGAAGTCTGGCATGCTCTACGTGCGGTACCGTACGGTCAAACCGCCACCTACTCCGATATCGCGGAACGTCTTTTCCGACCGAACGCTACTCGCGCGATTGGCACGGCAATCGGCAAAAATCGATTACTGCTTGCGATCCCGTGTCACCGGATTATCGGCAAAAAAGGCGATTTGCTTGGCTATCATGGCGGACTAAATATGAAGCGGACGCTACTCGCGCTCGAGCAACGTCTGTGAATTGAGACTTTTCCTTCCCTGTTCTACCACAAATAAGCCCCGCTTCCCTGTCCAATTGGACACGGGAAGCGGGGCTTATTTCAAGATACTACACTAAAATGATAAGCTGTTTTCCAGTGGTAGGTCTCACCAGGTGATAACAGGATTGATGGAAAATCAGATTCATGGATTGCATTTGGATGCACTTGTGCTTCAAGACATAAACCGAGCGACGGTCGAGCAGGAACACCATGAACTGTATAATCGGTCAGCAGTTGCGTTCCCGTATAGAGCACGACCGTCGGCTGATTCGTTGTCACGTCGACGAAACGACCGGACACCGGATCTTCAAGTCGAAGTGTGTCATCCCGTAATACGAAGGGATGATCATAGCCGTTTCCAACAGCAATCGTCTCGGGATGCTCAAGCGTAATCCCGTCACGAATCGACTGACCGTTCCGGAAATCGAACGGGGTTCCGGAGACGACCCGTTGTTCCCCTGTCGGTAAGCCGTCTGGCTGGACCGGTAAGTAGCAGTCGCTTGGTAACGTCAAGACATGATCTAACACATCCCGCTTCGCATTTCCCGATAAGTTGAAGTACGTATGATTCGTCAGATTGAGTGGTGTCGTCTGATCCGTCACCGCCGACATCTCAAGTGTCAATGTCGTATCTTTTAGTCGATAAAACACATCGAGTGTAACTGTTCCCGGATAACCTTCTTCTCCGTTTGGACTTTTTAAGCGCAAATGGAATAATGTATCCGTCGCTTCGATGACATCAAACCACGCTTGATCAAATCCGTGAATTCCACCATGCAGATGATTCGCCCCGTCATTTGCGACGAGCGGATAGACTTTTCCCTCTACTTCGAAACGTGCCTGCCCGATTCGACCAGCGACGCGTCCGACGATTGCCCCGAAGTACGGCGAGTGTTGTTGATAGTCTTTCACCGTCTCTAGACCTAAGACGACGCTTTCCAAATGACCATCCCGATCAATCGTCCGGATGTCCTGGATAATGCCGCCATAGTTCCAGAGTGTCACTTCGATACCTTCCTGACGTAATGTATGTCGAATCAACTCTTTCTCAAGTAGTCGTGTCATCGTTGTTCCTCCACTGGTTGGCGCGTCACGAGTTGAACGAATCGCCCGAACGCCGCCTGACCTTCCTCTGTCTGTTTAAAGACACCACAGTCCTCAAGACCACGTACGAATTTTGCAGCAACTGCTTGCTCGACGTATGTCGTGACATGTTGTCCGACATACGCTTGTTTTAGTTCCTGTGCCCAGTCAGCATGAGCGGCTGCTACTTCGTCGACTTCGCCTGTGATGAACTGTTCGACCTGTTGCAATTCTTGGAGCAAACGTGCCGGTAAGACTGCCAGTCCCATCACCTCGATCAAACCGATATTTTCCCGTTTGATGTGATGAATATCGGCATGTGTATGAAAAATACCGTCCGGATGTTCTGCTGACGTCCGGTTATTCCGCAAGACGAGATCGAGCTCGAATTGTCCGTCGCGTTGACGAGCGATCGGCGTCACGGTATTGTGTCGCGTCTCGCCTGTATGTGAACGGATCTCTTGACTCTCATCCGTGTACATCAACCATGTCTCATAGACGGTCGTCGCAGCATTGAGTAATGCCGACGCATCTTTACTCTTCAGACGCAACACACTCAGTGGCCAGTGTAATGTCTCCCCAGTGACTGTCGGCTGATCCGGGAACGTAAAGGATGTTAAAGCGTTTGCTTGGTCCATCGCAAACGTATAGCGTCCGCCCTGATAATGATCATGCGTCAGGATCGATCCACCGACGATCGGCAGGTCAGCGTTCGAACCAGCGAAGTAATGTGGAAACTGCTCAACGAAGGCAATCAGCCTTGCAAATGCATCCCGATTGATGACCATGTCACGATGTTCCTGCGACAGGATGATGCTATGTTCATTGTAGTAGACGTATGGTGAGTATTGCAGTGCCCACGATTCTTCCATCAGTGTCAGCGGAACAACCCGGTGATTCGCACGGGCCGGATGATTCGCACGACCCGCGTAGCCGACATTTTCGACGCACAACAGACAGGTCGGATAGTTCGACGTCGTCGGTGCTTCCGTCCGAACTGCCGCGATTTCACGTGGATCTTTTTCCGGCTTCGATAAGTTGATCGTGACATCGATCGTCCCGTAAGCCGTATCCGCTTGATAGCGTTTATTTTTAGCGATCCGCTTCGTTTGGATGTAATTGCTCGCTTGACTCAGTTGATAGAAGTAATCTGTCGCCGCTACCGGTGATTCAGCGTACAGACGACGGAACGTCGCTGTCACGTCAGACGGACGGGCGACGAAGATATCCATCACATCTGCTGCGAACTGCTCTTTGTCTTCAAGACGTGCCGGTAACTGTCCACTTACGATCAACACTTCAATCATGTCATCCAATATATCTGGAATCGGGCGAGATGGTACGTCGGTCATTTCTTCAAAGTCATCTTGACCGACTTGTGCTAGAATCCGGTTCCGAGTATAGATCATATCTTCCGGTTCAATCAATCGTTCCTGGATCGCTTGCGCTACTAACTGTTGGATAAGTTCATTCATCGCCGTCACTCTCCTCATTCTGTCTCTCTTTAACGAACGCTCGTCCGGTACCCTTCTGGATGATGTGCATGCCAATTCCAAGCATCACGGATGATCGTTTCGATGTCGGTGCGTTGTGGTGTCCAGCCGAGAACTTCTTTTGCTTTGGCAGATCCGGCGATTAAGATACTCGGATCCCCTGCACGACGTTCAATGATCCGTTCTGGAATCGGATGTCCCGTCACGCGACGAGCTGCTTCAATGATTTCCCGAACGGAAAACCCTTGGCTTGAACCGAGGTTAAAGACCGTACTCTCGTTTCCATCAGCCAAATGATCAAGTGCTCGCATATGTGCGTCGATCAAGTCCTCGACATGGATGTAATCACGAATGCAGGTACCGTCAGGCGTTGGATAATCATCGCCATAGATCGAAATTTCTGACCGTTGTCGGTTGGCAACTTCGAGGACGAGTGGGATCAGATGGGTTTCCGGCGTATGATCTTCCCCGATTTCTCCTGTTACACGCGCACCCGCAACGTTGAAGTAACGTAATGCGACATAACGTAAGCCATATGCTTGTTCAGACCATCGCATCATCTTCTCCATCATCAACTTCGTCTCACCATACGCATTCGTCGGACGCGTTTCCGCTGTCTCGAGAATCGGCATCTGCTCCTGTTCCCCGTATGTGGCTGCCGTCGAAGAAAAGACGATCTGTTTAATGTCATGGTCAATCATCGCTTCGAGCAACACTTGTGTTCCGTAAACGTTGTTATCAAAGTAGCGTAATGGTTCCGTCATCGACTCGCCAACGAGTGAAAAAGCAGCGAAATGGATGACCTGTTCAATCGCCTCTTCCGTAAAGACACGATCGAGAAAAGCACGATCGCGTATGTCTCCTTCATATAGACGTGCCTGCGGATGAACCGCTTCACGGTGACCGGACTGCAGATGGTCGATGACGACGACATCCTTTCCGGCATCAATCAATTGATAGACAGCATGGGAGCCGATATAACCAGCTCCACCTACGACTAAAGTTGCCATTTAGATGACCTCCCGTTCGATTTCACGTGCTCCGTCACCGACCGCCGCCGTATAGAACGTCGCTGGGTAACCGATCCTTGCTTCATATTGTTCGCCGACAGCTTGTTTGAACGCGTCGACTGCCTCGTCTTCAACGATCGCAATCGCACAGCCACCAAAACCAGCACCTGTCATCCGTGCGCCGAGCACGCCCGGTTGCTCCCAAGCGGCTTCGACGAGTGTATCGAGTTCAATCCCTGTCACTTCATAATCTTCCCGTAACGAGACGTGTGACGCATTCATCAACTGACCGAACGTCTTCAGTTCTCCCGCTTCGAGTGCCGCTAGTGCTTGAAGTGTTCGTTCATTTTCTGAAATCGCGTGTCGGGCACGACGCATCAAGATTTCGTCTTCCCATGCGACTTTCGTGAATTCTGACGTCGTCCATTGTCCAAGCGTTTCCCGTGATGTGAACTGATTGAGATAAGCGAGTGCTGCCTCACATTCCGCCCGGCGTTCATTATATTTCGAATCTGCCAGTTCACGGCGTTTGTTCGTATTCATGATGATGATCGTATATCCCGTCAAATCGAGTGGGGCATACGTATAGTCGAGCGTCTCACAATCGAGCAACAATCCCGCTCCCGCTCTCCCCATACCGATCGCAAATTGATCCATGATACCACTATTGACGCCGATATAACGGTTTTCGACCTGTTGACCAAACCGAACGAGATCAAGACGTGGAATGTCTAATCCATACAATCGATCGAGCAAGACTCCGATGACGAGTTCAAGTGAAGCGGATGACGAAAGACCGGCTCCGTTCGGGATGTCACCTTGAATCAAGATGTCGCATCCTGTATTGATTCGGTATCCTGCTTCCTGTAGGACTGAAATCATACCCTTCGCATAGTTCGCCCAACCGTGCTTCGCGTCATACGCCAGTTCTTCGAGTGCGACTTCGATGATGCCGTCCTGCTCAAAATTCAGCGAGTAGAAGCGGAAACGTTGATCGTCTCGTTTTCGCGCGATCGCATGCGTACCGAACGTTAACGCGCACGGAAAGACGTGACCGCCATTGTAATCCGTATGCTCACCGATTAAATTGATCCGACCCGGGGCAAAAAAGCGATGCGTCGACGGTGAGCCAAACCGCTGTTCAAATTGTGCTTCTAACGTCTGGTTTGTCATACGATCGTCTTACCGTCTTTTGTTTTCGTTTGTTGCTCGTCTTCGCCACCACAAGCGGCGAGGAATGCGGATAATGTTAGGACTGATGCTGCAGCAACGAGTTTCGTTTTTTTGAATTTCATGTAAGAGCTCCCCTTTTATGTGTAAGTAGTCAAGCGTATCGTCTAGCGTGTTCCCCTTCGATTAGTGCTTGTCGGCACCATTCTTCGATCACCTTCGTCTGAATCGGCATTCCCTGTAGCTGAATCAATACACGGGCGATCAATCGAAGACGGTATGCCAGCGTATCGACGTCCGGTCGCACGAAGAGATATAACTCTCCACCCAGCGTCAAACAACCGGCAGAGCGCATGTGTTGCATGAGTGCGCGTAATTCAATGTATCCGCTCTCATTTTTTCGAATGTGTAGCTCGGATGAACGGATCGTCAGGACCCCTTGTACCGATGACATCCGGAATTGAAACACACCGTCACGTCGTGGTCGGACGAGCACGATATCCTGCTCGTCTGTCGGGACATCGCCTGGACCCTGTTCTGTCATCTGTTGCGTTGACCGATGAAAATAAAAACCGCGGATTGCTCCGTAACGCCCGAAAGCTTCACGGTACGAAACCCATGGATCGTGTGGTTCCATTGCGCGATGCCTCCCTTTCCTGCTTCAGCTTGATTAGCCCCTGCTAACCTGCATCCACCTCCACTTAGTTGACCACGAACTTAGTAAATTAAATTTATTATCTAACTTTATATCGACTATAGCACATTGGTTTTTAACTTGTAAACGGTTTCAATAAATTATTTTTTGAATAACAAGGGGCTGACTCAAAAGTCAGTCTCTACAAAGATAAGGATGGCAGAATGATGATCTGCCATCCTTATCTCGTAACAAAAAGAATGACGCGTTTCGCGCCACTCCTACAGGAAAAGCGCATTTATGCGCTGTCAGAGACGAACAAGACCCGCTTTCCTGCTTCAACGGAGCAGGAAAACTGGCTTGTGTCTCGCCTGAGGAAAGGGCGTGAAAAGACGCGTCATTCTTTTTTTGAGTCAGCCTTCATTAAATCGTTTGAAATAAACTATTTGTCGCAAGGGCAGCCGCACTGAGTGCTCCTTGTTTTTCACCCCACGGAACCATCTTGACATCGGTTTCACGTGAAGCAGCGGTCAACGCCGTGTGCTCGACCCGTTCCTTGATTTGATCAACGATCGTGGGTGCGAGCTCAAACATCGGTCCCCCAAGTAAAATCCGGCGTGGATTCAGGAGATGAATCGTATTCAAGACACCGATTCCGATATATTCCCCCGCCCGTTCATATGTACGAACTGCTTGTTCATCGCGTTCGTTTAACCGTTTGCGCAAATCAGCAATCGTCATGACTTGCGGATCCACGACAGCATAATCCCGTAACAATGCTTTTTCGCCTGCTAATGCTTCTAGGCATCCTCTGTTCCCACACGAACAAATCGGTCCATCGAGATCAAGACGCATATGTCCGACCTCTCCCGTAATATGATGTTGTCCGTCGACAAGCTGTCCATCGAGCACATAAGCACCCCCGATGCCTTCCCCGGCATAGAGATAAAAGAATTGTTCGACCCCAACACCTTCACCGAATAATAGCTCAAACGAAGCGAGTGCTCGAACATCGTTTTCGATGAAGACAGGATAGTCAAAGCGTGCTTCAAGTTGTACCTTCAACTCAACGTCATGCAGGTGGAAACGTGGTGCAAACAAGATGACACCTGTCTCCGGATTGACCATCCCGTGGACGGAGATCCCGATACCGTGAATCGTTCCCCGTCCTTGTGTCTGTGCAATCAAGGTCTCGCATAATCGACCAATCGCTTCAATCAATTCTTCATTCGTCTCAAAACGTCCCACGGCTTCGGACTCATGAATCGTATTACCACTTAAATCCGCGACGACTCCGATGAATTGGTGACTCGTCGCATCGATGCCGATGACGTACTGTTCTGTTGCGACGAGTTCGAGCATGATCGGTTTTCGTCCCCCATTTGATATCCCAAGCTCTCGCTCCGTTACGAGTTGTTCTGCAATCAATTCACTGACGATGTTCGATACCGTCGGCTTCGTTAAGTTCGTCCGTTGTGCTAACTCAACCCGCGAAATCGGTTGATGCATCCGAATCAGTCGCAAGACGAGTGCCCGATTATAGGAACGCATCCATTTAGAATTACGCGGTGTTTCTTTCGCCATGTCCCCATCAACCCCTTTGGTCTGTCTCTTTACTATCTTCGCATATTTTGTAAGGGATTTCACGGTCTCACTTAAAAACCGTTCATCTGCTGAACGGTTTTTGTGCACTTTCATGCTTCGTCATATGGTTGTTCTAAAATCAGGACGCGTGAACCGTCCGGATTCTCGGTCAGTTCAATCTCAACGATTGCCTGACCGACGAGCAAAACGATTGGTAGAGAGGGATCATTCTCGCGAAAGAAACCGATTTTTCCATGGTGTGCGTCCATATAGTCCGCATATAAAAACGTTCCATTGACGTGCAACTCATCCTTCATTCGATTGAACGACAAGCGCGGGACACCATACCAGGCTTCCCCGTTCAAATAAAGCAAGGGACGCTCGCCGACCGATTCATTCGTCGCCCGCCGGACCTCGATTGCTCCCGTCGTATCGTAATACAATCGATCCTGACCACGTGTCGCGATGACGATCGGATGTTTCTGATACAAGACGACTTCTAAAATTTCATCTGCTTGTTCGACGAAATAACCAGTCTCATCCGACTGGGCAAAACTAATCGTATACAACTGCATCCAGGAAACGATATCCGTCACTTGAACCGGTTTATGAAAAAGCGCAGAAACAAGTAGTGTTTCTTCCGGGGTGACAAACAGATTGACGGAGATATCCGCTAAGCGGATCGTCCGGATTTGTGTCGAAGGATACGTATGGTCATAACTCGGTACAAGCATCGCTTCATAGTGATCATCCTTTTCGACCAATTCAATCGATGGCATGCGTCGATCAAAATCCGCAATTTGAATTCGTTTCATCCGACATCTCCTCTCACTTTCACTAACAGTCTCACGCAAGTCATTACCCAATATCTGGTTTTCGTGCACTCCCCTGAATTCAAAAAATCGGAACGCATGCGTTCCGATCATTGTACGTACAAATCATATAGTAGATATAGAATGCCTCCCACGATAACCAAAAATGAAAAGATGCCCGCTTTTCCAAAAAAGACGCGATCGATGGTTTCATCCCGTTCGAATTTTGGCTTTGTCATATAGTACCGCTCCCTTTAACAAGCTCGTAGTACTTTTTTATTTCAACGTCCTCCATTTTATCCCTTGTTACGATCTGTCATTTCACTCCATTTGCAAAATAGATCAATGTTTCGGTTTCGTCTTCCGTCAACGATCGTCCTGTCTCTTCTGCATATAAGATCCGCATATCCTTCAGTCGTCCTCCGGTCGCTTCCGTTACACGAATGGCTCGACGCAATATGTTGACCTCTTCTTCAAATTCAGACTTCGGCATCGCTTCTCCATGCGACCAGACATAATAATCGGCTTCTAAACGATCGATTGTTGCGAGTAAGCGCTTCGTCCGTTCGACCGTATAATTCCACTTCGATGAAAAGATATCCGCATACATCGCGTCTCCTAAGAACACGACGCGTTCTTCCGGAATGTAGACGAGTAGGCTACCAGGAGAATGATCATTTTCGACTTCAATCAGTTGGCACTGCACGCCACCTAAGTCAATTTCCAATTGTCCAGTAAAGCCAATCGTCGGTAAGACGACTTCAATATCGCGTGTCGTACCAAACTCGAGCTTGATCGCATCCGCACAAAACGGAATCTCGATCCCTTGATCCATTCGTTCTTGTAACGCTGCATCCGTCCAAGCGTATGGTTGCATCTCTTTCATGCGAGTGATTGTTTGCTGTGTTGCCATCGATGGCAGACGGAGATGTTTCATTCCAAAAATATGATCCCAGTGCCAGTGGGTCAATGCCAATAAGTCAGGTGATCCAAGATTGTGTTTTTTCATTTCTTCTAAAAACAAAGCGGCATGGGCTGACGAGTTTCCTGCGTCAATCATTAATTGATGCTTCTCCCCACGCACGACGGCGAGAATCGGGCGATCCGTCTCGCTGACCGGTGTCTGATACCAAATCCGTGAAGTCAGTCGTTTGAAGTGTTGCATGTTCTACCTCCTTATACTCTGCTCTTAGTATACGTCATGAAAAACTTATTTTTTGGCATTTGATCGAAACGGCCACCAGACCCCTTTACCAAACGAAACTGTGATCGCTGGAATCAAGAGTGGTAAGACGATTAGTCCATACAAAAGTAGACCTGTGATGACAATCGTCGCGATTTGAACGAGGCTCAAGACACCAGACGGCATCATCGCTCCGAACGTTCCTGCAAGAATGATCGCTGCCGTGATGATGACAGATCCCATCTTTTTCATCGACAGGAACATCGCTTCCTTCGTATCGAGTCCCTTGATCGTCTCTTCGCGGAAACGATCGAGTAGGAAGATCGAATAATCGATACCAAGGGCAATCAACATGACGAATCCGAAGAACGGAACCGCCCAACTGATGCCGTCATATCCAAGACCGTTGACGAAGATCAGCTCAGCGATCGACATCGACGTATAATACGTCAGCAATAACGAACCAATCATGAACAATGGCATGATCAACGAACGGAACATGATCGCTAAAATCACAAAGAGACTGATCAACATGACGGTCACTGTTCGCTTGAAATCGGCTTTCGACGTATCATTCAAGTCACTGTTGACGCTTGAAATTCCGCCATATACGACAGTGCTGTCTTCAAACGGTGTCCCTTTAATCGTATTCGCTGTCGTCTTTTTGATTGCAGCGACGGTTTGAATCGCTTCTGGTGAATACGGATCATCTTCGAGGATGACTTCAAACTTCAATCCGGTTTGCTGATCAATCGCGTAACGGTCAATTGCTGGCTTAAAGGCCTTGTCCGATAACGTATCTTTTGGCACGAACACACCTGTCCCACGGATCGATGTCGCTTGTCCCATCTCGGTTAACAAATTCGAAATGTCATCTAGACCATTACTAATTTTCGCAAGCCCTGTGTTTGCTTGACCAACACCATCCGCAAGTTGTGTCAGCCCACTTCCAAGTTGACCGGCTTGTGCTCCTTGTGAGGCTATTCCACTTGCTGCTTGACTGATGCCAGCTTGAACTTGGCTCAATTGACCAGACAAGGCATTTAATGTCCCAATGGTTTGCGGGATATTCTGAGTCGATTGCAGACCTTGACCGACGAGCGTCAACTGTTGATTGATCTGTCCAAGTCCGTCTGCTGCTTGTTGCAACTGACTTGCTCCTGCTGAAGCCGTGTCTCCTGCCGGTAGTTGTCCTGTAATACCGTTGAGATTGTCTTCAACTGTCGTCAGACCAGACTGAACGTCCGTAAGACCGGCGGTTGCTTTCTTCATGCCTGAAGCAACTTGTTTTAATTGACGATCGACGTAGAAGTCATTAATGATTTCGCCTGTCGGACGAGAAATCGAACGAACCGATTTGACCCCGTCGATTTTCACGAGCTCACGACTCAACTGTTCCGCATAAGGAACTGTCTTTTCTGTAATCAAATCTTTGTCGCTCTTAAGAATGACATTGACCGGGAGCGACTCACCTGCTCCAAATCCATCCGAGATCGCATTCAGTCCTTTGACCGTATCATACTTCGCACCAATCTCATCGACAGTATTAAACGAGAGGTCATCATCGTACGTAAAGAGTGTCGGGACCGTGACGATCGCAACGATGATCATCGCAAGTAACGGACGACGGATCGATAACCCACCATAATGTGACCACAGTTTGCTATCTTGGTGACTCGCTGCCTTCTTTGACGGCCAGAATAATTTTTCTTTGAGTGTCGCCATGAAGAAGGGGACAAGTGTAAATAAGACGAGTAAGAGGACGGCAATCCCAACCGCAACAGCGACCGATGATTTGAAGATTGGGAAGTCCGCAAACCCAATCGCTGAGAAACCGACAAGAACAGCAAGACCACTGATTAGTAACGTACGCCCTGCTGTCTTATACGTGTTGACGATCGCTGTCTCGACATCGTGTCCTGCCGTCAATTCTTCCTTATACCGGCTCAGTAGCAAGATACAGTAATCCGTCCCAATCCCAAACAGGATGGCAACGAGGAAGATTTGCGTATAGTTCGATACCGGGAATCCGAACCAGTCGACGAAAAAGGCGACGAGTGATTGGCTGATCAGGTACGTAAAGCCCACTGCCACAAGTGGTACGAACGGTGTGACGATGGAACGGAAGACGAGCAGAAGCAGTCCGAAAATCAATCCGACGGTAATCAGTTCCGTCCGCTTCAGTCCCTCTTGCGAGCTCGTATTAACGTCATCGTTGATTAACGCTTCACCCGTTAGATAAATCCTTTGATCCTTTGGTAAAAGATCCGTCCGGATTTGTTTTGCCAGTTTGACGATCTCTTCTTGCGAACCGTCGACTGTGATCGGTACGAGGACCGTCTTTTTATCTTTTGAGACGAGCTGTCCTTCCGTCTCTTTGTTTTCAAACGGATCGAGCACATCCGTGACCGGACGATCGAGTGCTTCTAAATCCTGAACGATTTGCCCGATCGACTTTCGATCGGCATCGCTGACTTTGTCTTTGAGCGGAATGACAAGCGAGATCGTTTCTTCGCTTGCTCCCGCTTTTTCTAAAATATCAGCTGCTCGCTGTGAATCAGCATCATTTGCAAGCTGAATCGCCCCTGCGTCCTCTGCTTGTTTTGCCAAGTTTGGTGCCGTAAATAGTAAACCTACTGTGACGATGAGCAATAATGCAAGAATTGCCCAGCGCCATTTGACGATTTGTCGCATGTCTGATTCTCCTCTTCCCTCTGTCTGTTTTTAATCATTCAACTGCAAAATCTCTTTAATCTTTTTGAAGGTTTCAATGAACTGGATGATTTCTTCTTCTTCGACTTTTCCTTCAATCAAATTCTCCAAATACGTATAGATTTCTTGCTCCGCTTCAGTTGCCACTAACCGACCTGCTTCCGTCAAAGAGATGTACTTCGTTCGGTGATCATCTTCTCGACGTTCGACGATGACGAGACCTTTTTCCGTCAACTTTTTCAGCCGGTTCGAGATGGCACTTTTGTGAACACCCTGTACTGCCGCGAGACGTCCGGACGAAATCGGTCCATATTTTCCGACGAGCTTCAACACATGAAGTTGTTCCGGTGAGTACATTTGCCAAACGGGTGCTTCGACCGACTTCAACACGCGTTCTGTTCCGTGGATCATGACTTCTTCAAACAGGAGGACTGCTTCACGTAAATTGTCTTTCATTTTTAGTTTACCCCCTAAACTTATGAAGTTAGTTTAGCCCCTCAACTAGAAGTCTGTCAACTCTAAACTGTCACAACTTACCGATGCAGAACATGACCAATTTCTGTATGATAAAGGAAGAGAGGAGCATGCTTATGTTGACTTTATTTTGGATCGCATTAGTCATTTGTCTCGTCGGACTCATCTTTACGTTGCGGATTGCTAAGCAACCAGCAGAAGAGCAGTACGATCACAAGACTTCGGCAAAAAATATGTCTTGGATGTATTTCATTTTTCTCCCGATCATTCTGATTTTATTAGGCATTTTCTATTACTTTCTAACGTGACATAAAACAGCACACATCGGCTGATGTGTGCTGTTTTATGTCACTTCAAGGTTTTCGGACGGACGATATAGATATCGCATTTTGCATAACGGGAAATGTTTTCAGAAACACTCCCAATCATGATTCGTTCCATCGCATTCGTCCCGACTGCTCCGCAGACGATCAGACCCGCACCAACGCGTGGTGCGATGACCTTTGGAATCAGTGTTTTCGGAGAGCCGTTTTCGATGATCAGCTCAACTTTCTCGACACCTGCTTCTCGTGCCCGCTTTTCGTAACGATCGAGCAATTCTTGTGCATATTCGGTAACGTTTTGATCAATGAAACGTTTATTGGCACGTACGTTAGCAAACGTCTGAATATCGATAACATGGGCGATGACGAGTTTAGCATGATCAAGTTTGGCAAATTTCACTGCCTTCTCAAATGCTAAATCTGCTGTCTCTGATCCATCGACTGCTACCAAAATCGTATGATATTGGCTCTCCATCAAGATTCATCCTTTCCGCACGACTCTCTTACAACATCCGATCATTTTCATTTTCAAGGGCACGGTTTTCGTGATCAAGTTTTCGTTCCGCTTCGATTCCCTCTGGCTCTGTTTCCAGAATACTTTTTGGTTCCGGCGCAGGACGAGAAGCCCCTGCTTCGTCTGCCAACAGGACATAATCGCCTTGCTGGACACGTAAGACATGTTGACGAATATCCGACTCCGGTAATCCGAGTTCCGTGAAGGCGGTTTGAATTTCCTCGGCCGAAGCCGGTTTGCCTGTAAATCGCTCAAATAGCGTCCGTTTTCCAGAGACGAGTTGCGCCGCCGATTGCCCACGTAACATCGCCATGTCAGTCTTGTCTTGCAACACGATATATAGATCCTCTTCTAGATAACCTGCAAAATGTAAATCCTCGATCTTACGAATTAAATCCGTTTCATTCTGATAGACACCAATCCATTGTTTTTTCCCCATGATGCACGCCTCCCCCTTTTATAACAGCTATATGGGATATACCCCAAATTCACCTAAAACATAACTAGGACGAAGAAGACTTAGGTGAATGCTGTCGAAAAAGACGTTGACGTTTCTGAAAGACGTAATAACATAGGAGTAAAATACACATTATGCCAATTCCCGCTACGATTTGTTGCAAGAGAATGAGACGTTCGTTAAACAATAGTCCAGCTAAATACCAGATGAGTGCGAGACCAAATACCCAATCTGAATGGATTGCGATGAACAGGAGTCCACCGATAACAGCTAATGCGAGCACAATCGTGCTCCATTGGGTTTCGGAAAGACTGAATAGAGAAGTGAACTGAAAATCCGACAAGATCCGAAATGGTAAAATCAATAGCATCGTACTGATCCAGGCAAGCAACACTGAAAATGGAGAGCGCATCCACGGCGAACGCCGGGGATGGTGTTGAATTTTCATATAGACTAAGCAAAGGCTGATGAAAGAAATCGTCGTCGAGACGAGTTCCCAAGGGGGGCCACTCATACTACTGATTCCAAGCGTCACGAGTGATAATGCAAGCCATCCTCCGATATCTTCAATCAGTTCTCGATCCGCAGGGAAGGCACGTACCGGTCGAATACACCAAATCAATAATGTCGTAAACACGACACCGGCAATGGCGTCAAAGAATGGTGCAGGAACAAGAGGTAACTTAAGAATGGTCATCGGATGTTGCCAAACGACGCGTGCTAGCATTGCAAAGAGGAATGCTCCTATATTCATCAAGCGTAAAAATGTTAAATACTGCACCTCCCTTTTAACCTCCTCATTCAGTCTGTTATTTAATTCCCGCTGTAGGAGTCCGAAAAACTAAAATGTCGCTTTGTTCTGTTGCCAAATTCCGGTATGATGAAAGGAAAAGGAGGAACGAGAATGGACGCATTTTTACTACCCCATCAATACAATTTCATTCGGAATCAAGTCGAGCTGCTGCAACATCAATTCGCAGCCGTTCATGACCCCGATGTTCGTGATGCTGTTCGGTACAGTGCCGCTGAAAAGATACTTGATCTATTGCCAATACTTACACCGGAACAGGAAATCTTGCTGACGAACATTCGTGACGCTGAATCCGAACAGGATCTTCTCATATATTTGACACGTGTGGAGCCGTTCGTCCAACCATTTCCGACCATCTCTGAATCACGAATCCGACAGCTCTTTAAAAAAACGAAAAAGCTACACGTTCCGCCACTTCACTCCTTTGAGTGGACACACACGACGTTTTTAAGCTGGAACGATACCGGAAATCGGAAAAAATATTTCGTCTATCCCTTGAATGGTGAATGGATTGGCGTAGAAGGTACCTATCTACCATCGATTCAAAAAGGGATTTGTGCGATTTGTCATACGTATAGTGATATTACACTCGTAACTGTCACGACACGCCGTTCGACTGAGCAGCATCAAACGATTGGTCATTATATGTGTATCGATAGTGATGCTTGTAATCAAGCAGTGACCAAGCCGGACGTTATTGAAACGTTCTTAGCCCGTTCGCAAAAGAAATGATATGCATCAAAAAACACGTTCGTATGACTGGTCCGTTTGGATCAGTATACGAGCGTGTTTTAGTATATGATTTCATTTATACCTTCGTTACCGTCGAATCATGCATACAAAATTGATTTTTCCCCCGACGTTTTGCTTCGTACATTGCAAGATCTGCCTGCTCGATCAAGTCCGATCGAGAGGCTGCATGTGTAGGATAAATCGCGCCCCCAATACTTGCCGTCACAGGAAGTGGGATGATGCCATGATGAAACGGCTGTCGAAACAAGGAAACCAGGTGCTCTCCACACTGCACGACTTCTGATTCTTGTTCAACGTCAAATAATAAGACGATGAATTCATCCCCACCCTGTCTCGAAATGACCGTATTAGGCGGTAGTTTCTTTTGTAAGCGTGCCGTGACGTCGATGATGAGCTGATCTCCGACACGATGTCCGTACGTATCATTAATCTCTTTGAAGTGATCGATATCGATAAAGAATAATCCGACTTGTCCTTCACTCGCTTCCGCTCGGTACAAGGCATCTTGAAACAATCGTGCAAACAGATACCGATTCGGTAACCCTGTCAAAGCATCGTGATACGCCATGTGCCGCATCTCTTCCATGGCAGATGCTAGTGCTTCCGTCCGTTCCTCTACCTTCGCCTCAAGGTTTTCACGCAGTCGTTGATTATCAACGACGATCCGAATTTGACGGGAAATTAATAACGGAATCGCAATCATCAGACCAATCGTCAAACCATTCCAACTGATTGTTTGCCGTGCCATCGTCACGAATAGAATTAACAAGAATACGTATGGCGTAATCAAACGCAAGACATCGATCCATTTCCAAGCGACATCAAAGCTGACGAATGATTCCTCAGCATCAAAACGATAAGCTGCTAATCCGACGATCATGACAGTCGCTAACCATAACGGATCGAGCCAACTCGAAGGGATGGGGTAATCAAATCGTTCTAGCACGACGTATAGAAGGTCGGCAAGTAACTGAAAATGAAAAGCGAGTAAAATTAATAACAACGAGCCACCATTGCCACGCTTCATCAAACCAAAAAACAAGACAATCATTCCACCGAGTAATAATAAATCGCCGATCGGATAACGGAGCCATAAAATCGTTTCGATCGTCAGCAGCGTATTCGCTTCTAAATACGGTGTCACTAAATAGTGCCATGAGAGAGATCCTGCAACGACTAGAATGATGAATTCATCAAACAAAAAAACACGCAAGTTGACCTCACGTCGTCGATTGCGAAGAAAATAACCAAAAGCGATCAAATAAATCAAGATTTGAAGACTAAAGATCAAATCGATCCAGTCAAACGATTCCGTTCGTATTCGTCCTTGTAGTAAATATAGAAGCTGTCCACATTCGCCTAATCCAAGCATGGCGTTAGCCAACAATAAAAGAAGAAATAAACGATAGGTAAAAGAGCGTCTTGTCTGACGTCGTTGTATCTGCCAAATCAAATAGAGGGAGATCGTTACACCACCAATCGTGAACAGACTGTTGACGACTTGTCCGATGGATGTATCCGTTCCAACGCACGTCACCCAGCCGATATGAAAGAGTAACCAACCGATGACGACACCTAACCATTTTTGATACATTGACGAGTCCCCCCCTTCCTTTTTTAACCATAGTTCGTTTGTCCTGTAGGTATATCGGTTCACGGTTGCTGTTTATTCACTCTTTTTTTATTTTCTTGAATTTTTTGAAAAGATCACTCTTTTTAAACACAAGCAAAAACCGTGTTCACACCTAAGCGATTTGAACACGGTTTAACAGAAATACATCATGTTTTCTTTAACTAGAACGTCGATTCTCTTCTGTCGACTCGATCGATTCACTTAAACTGAGCGGTAAGACGATGATGAAGCGACTGCCTTTACCGACTTCAGATTCGACGTGGATGACGCCTTCATGTTCTTTGACGATTTCTTTACAAATCGATAAACCGAGTCCAGTTCCACCGATTCGACGTGTATCGGAATTATCGACACGATAGAATTTATCAAATAAGTGGGCAAATGCATGGTGAGGAATTCCAATTCCTTCATCTTTCACTTCAATGATGGCTTGATCATCTTTCGTATCGATCCAGACATCTACACGTCCACCATCGGGAGAATACTTGATTGCATTGTTGATCAAGTTACTCATCAATTGTTTGATCCGGTCTTCATCTCCTAATATGAATGGACGATCCGGACTGAGCAATTGCAAATGAAGATCGTGTCGTTCACTTGAAGCGTCATACAGGGACATCACTTGTTCAGTTAGGCTGAGCAAATCAAGATGTGCCATTTGGTACAACTGTCCACCCGACTGCATCCGTTGAACGTCTAAGAAGTCCGTGACGAGGTTCGATAATCGTTCTGTCTCATTATGGATCGTCGCTAGATACTTCTGCTGTTTTGAGTCATCGATCTTTCGATTTAGCATCAACTCTGTAAAACCGTAAATCGATGAGAGCGGCGTTCGCAATTCATGTGACACAGTCGAGACAAGTTCTGTTTTTAGACGATCGGCTTCTGTTTCCCGGGTAATATCCCGTAAGACGAGAATGATTCCCTTCCATCCCCCGACGACATCAATGCGTTCCGCGTAGACTTCTAGATGCGCCGTATTGTTTCGAACATCAAATCGGACTTTGTCCGGTGAAATCTTACCGGAACGAATTAAATCCAGATACGTATTAAAGGCTTCAACATCATCCACCAACTGACGCATCACATCAATGACGTACTCACTCGAAGGTAACGTCCGATCTACTGTGAATTCCGTTTGAAGTTCTGGAATCAAGTCAAACAATGGACGGTTGACGTATAACTCTCCATTTCCATCCTCGAGATAAATGATCGCTTCTCGAATTGAGTCCAACACTTGCTCGGTCTTTTCTTTTTCCTGACGCATTCCTTCATAAGAACGCGTCCGTAGAAGTGAAAGCGTCATTTGTTGCGCAAACTCGCGAATATCCGTCAGCTGTTGTCCTTTATATGCAGATTTGTAGCGAACGAGATAGATGGCAGCAATCAATTCATGCGTTTCTGGATCTTGAACCGGAATCGTCACCTCATACGTACTAAAGGAATACGGATGCTCTTTTTCACGTGTAACGCGCTTCTCCGATTGAACGAATTCCATCTTGCGAACAGATCGATTGATGACGGACATCTCATCTTTCAGGAGATCTTTTAAATAGTCCATCGTCATGCCGTTTGTTGTTGCACCCATAAACTGCCCTTCTTCATAAAGTAATAGAGCACCGTACTCTGAAGAAGTGATATCGATCATCTTTTGAACGATTGCTGGATACGATTCGACAGTTTCGCGAACGGCAAGTGCCTCTGTTAGTTCACTACGTAATCGCAACTTTTCCTCATTCTTTTTCGTCGTTTGATACGCTTCTTCGAGTTCCTCTTGTTGCGCCTGTAACTCTTCTTGTTGCGCGAGCAATTCTTCACTTTGCGCTTGCAATTCTTCATTTTTACCTTGCATCGCATCCGTATGAGCATTCGTCGTCACGACCATCCGATTAAAGGAAGCACGTAATAATCCGATTTCGTCTGGACGTTTTTCTGTCGTCTTATCGATTTCAATTGGTTCCTTGCGAGCAAGTTTTTGATTATCGTCTACTAATCGTAACAACTGCCACGTCATCCGGCGAAGGAACGGGTGAACGAATAGAAGAATGAATGCGACGAGCATAACGATACTTGAGATCCAAATCCATTGTGATTTTGCAACTTCACTCCGCAATTCCCCGACAGCGGTTTCTTGCTGTTGACTTAAATTCGTCCGGTATTCGTCAAGCGCTGCAGATGCTTTTTCAATATCTGGCGTAATATCGATCGAACCGTCTGCAGTTGGCTTTAACTGTCCTTGTTCAACGAGTCGTTTCGCAATTGGTAAGGAAAATAGACTATCCCCCTGTAAAAAGTCTTCATTGATCCGATTCGCCTTTTTTTCATTGACGTAAGACTGGGTCAGCGGAAATAAGACGTCATAGTACAGTTCATATAAATTCGTCATTTGTGCCGCGAATTCTTCTTCTTCATCCGTTTTTGCGTTTCGCATGAACCAATCGGTCTCACTTTTGATATCTGTACGGAGCGCTTGGATTTCGTCAAACCGTTCCTGGTCTCCAAAGATGACAAACCCTCGTAAACCGAACTGAACCGTTTGCCAATTGTCCCATAAATCGTTGGCTCGGCGATTTTGTTCACTGATCGTTTCTAAATTTTGTTTAGACGTTTCAATTCGCCCTTCCATGTAGTCATAGACAAAGAACGAAGTAATCGATACTACGATCAGTACCGCATAAAAAACCGTCAGCAACTGCCGACCGATTCGTCGCCGAATCCAATTCATCATGAATGTATCCTCCTCATCATTCATTGAATGATGCTTTTTCATTTGTTTCTTTTAATATAATAGAAACGCTTTCGAAGCAACAGCTAAGATGTACAAAAAAAGACCTTTTCTCGGAATGTACCCGAAAAAAGGTCTTTTCATACTCTTATTTTTTCGCTTTTTTCACTGTCACAGACGTTACAGGACTCACTTGTCCGCGTGTATTCTTAACGTAAACCGACAGTTTCGCTTTTGCTTTTTGCTTTGGAATTTTGACGGAATAGTTTCCTTTAGAAGAAACCGTTCCTTTTCCGATGACTTTTTTCTTCGCATCTTTTACGTAGACGCTCAGTTTCTTTTCAGCTGTTCCGGTTACTTTCGTTTGACCGGCATAGACTGATTTCACTTTTGGTGCAGTTGGCGCTGGTAAGACTTTTACGATCGTCGGTTTACTTGTTCGTTTTGCAATATCCGTCACCGTAACAATCAAGCTTGAACCACCAACTTGCTTTGGTAACTTCGCGCTGAACTTACCTTTTGCATCGACTTTCGCTGTTGCAATTTTCTTTCGTTTCGCATCTTTGACTGTAATCGTACCGCCCGCAAGAGCTGTACCTGTCATTTTTGTCGCACCGGCAAGAACCGGTTTCACTTTTGGTGCTTTTGGTGCTTTTCCAGGAAGTACTTCTGTCCGTTCCGATGTGACGTCTAATCCATTCGCATAGCGAACCGTCAGAACTGTTTTTTGGTTTTGACGCGGAATCTTGACGCTGTATTTTCCTGCTTGTGCTGTTGTTGCAGCTAACTTTTTATTCGTTGTTGTTTCTTTGCCATTCTTATCTTTTGTTACGACAGCTGCCCACACTTCAACTTTCGTCCCTGTCTTGACTGTTCCAGAAACAACTAGTTGGTTATCGTAGACATCATTGACGTTCCCGTTCAAGTTCAACTGGGAGATCGCACGTGGAATACTGACTTTCCCGTAGCCAGCGACTGGACTGACGTAAGCTGGGAACTCAGGCTCGATTTTCTCACCATCTTCGTCCTCATCTTCAAATTCATACCAGTCATTCGGATTTTCAAACGCAAGCGGTTCTGCACTCTTACGCAAGATTTGTTCGATTTGCGCTGGTGTCAGTTTCGAATTTAGTGATTTCAAGATACCCGCTACTGCGGCAACATGTGGCGAAGCCATACTTGTTCCATCCATGTACACCGTGTTACCGTCTGGAATCAAACTAGCCACTTTTGATCCTGGCGCTACGACATCAAGTCCAACACCATAGTTTGAATAATCCGCGACCATTCCGAGAGGATTCGTCGCTCCGACAGAAATCGCATATTCCGAGTTCGCTGGGTAACCGACCATCATGTCGTAGTCATTTCCTGAAGCAGCTACGACCGTAACACCATGATCTGCTGCATATTTCATCATATAAGCCATCGTCCGGCTCTCACCGCCACCAAGACTCATATTGATGACTTTTGCATCATGATCAACTGCATATTTAATCCCGAGTGCGATGGCGTCTGTTTCCCCTTCACCGTTCGCATTCAAGACTTTAACCGGCAGGATTTGTGCCGATTGATGGATTCCCTGGATACCATAATCGTTGTTCATCGTTGCTGCGATGACACCTGCCACGTGTGTCCCGTGACCATTGTCATCAATTGCATCCCCGTCACCGTTGACGGAAACGTAGTTCTTTTCGTTTGCGATATCAACTTTGCCTTGTAAGTCCTTCAAACGATAATCAACACCTGTATCGATGACTGCAATCTTAACAGGAGCTAACTTTTTCGTTCCAAAACGTTGTTGGAATGCTTCAAAGCCGATCCCAACGTTATCAAATTGCTCAAAAGCAGTCTTTTTATTGACGGCCCACTGGTAGTCGAAGTTGATATCACTTGTCGCACGGTACGTCTGAACTTTCTCAACGTACTCAACGGCTGAAGAACGATTGAGTGATTGTTTTAATGCTGCCGCTGATTGACCTTTAACAGTTGGATCTTCCGTCACGATGACGAAGTCTCCCGCATTGCCAAGGGATAAACGTTCTACATCATTTGCCTGAACGCCCGCAATCTTCATCGAACGGTTCATCTTACCTGGTTTTAGTTTGACGATGTAACGTGTTGCTTCTTTTGATTGGATACTCATACCCATTGACTGGAATGTTTCGCTTAACGAACTACCACTTAATTTTGAGATATCCATTTTATTTGCATATCCATCAATCTCTTCAGCGATCACAGTAGGTGACGCTTCACGTGATAATTTGTAAAGACGATCGACAGCTTGTTGATCAGCTTTCGTCAACGTGTATGACGTTCCACGCACGAGTGCTTCCATCGCTGGTTTCAATGTTTTTAAATCTTCGTATGCTTGTTGACGCTTATCTTTGTTAAATAAAAGTGTTTTGACGACATAAGGCGATGCTTTGTAGTAAAGCGATGTCAAAGCGCGTCCAGCATCCGATTGGCTCAATACTTGTTTTTGAATCGAGTGCATGAGCGCAAGCATCGGTTTTTCTTCTTTTGTTTGTTTGAGCGCTTCTTCTGCCATACAGCTGATATCATTGATCGGTTCATACTCAACCGGCAATTTGACGTTGTTATACGTTAGTTTAGCGTGCGCTGCTTTTGTCGTCTTCCCTTCTTCGATGTTCGGGTAATATTCTACTTTGACATAATACGGTCCATCCCATGCGTATGGAACAGCTAGTTTTGTCGGTGTTTTTTCATTTGGCTCTGCTTCTGTCCGGTAACGATCAAACGTATCGTCTTCTGCAGCCATCGCTTCGCTCGGATAAGCTGTTACTTGAACAGGTTGATCCGTGTCGATTGATAACTCGAAGTGAGAGGCAGTTTTTTCTACACCCGCTTCATGATTGACGCGGTACCAATATGTATTTTTTTCTTCCGTTCCTGTTTCAAGCGTCGTCTCTTGACCTGCTTTCAAAAGCGTTGCTTTAGCAAGGGCAGTCTCCGCCTTTGCTGTCGTAGGTCCTACTCCAAGCGTCAAAATCAGACAGCTCAGCATGACCCAAATCATCAGTTTCTTCACAGATGTTCCTCCTTCAAAATGGACGTACTTTATCTTGATTATAAACAGGATATGGATAAAATGGATATTTATTTTATGGATGTATCTTACAATTTTGAAAGGAAAGGCACTCAATGCTCACACGCATTGAATGCCTTTTAATGATTATTTAAAATCTGCTACATATTCGCTGTATCCTTCTTGTTTCAATTCCTCTTTCGGAATGAAACGTAAAGCAGCCGAGTTCATACAATACCGAAGTCCGGTCGGTTTCGGACCATCCGAGAAGACGTGTCCGAGATGTGCATTCCCATGTCGGCTCCGAACTTCCATCCGTTTCATCCCGATCGAGAAGTCACTTTTCTCAATGATATTCCCCGGCTCAAGTGGTTTCGTAAAACTTGGCCATCCTGTCTTCGAGTCATATTTATCGTTTGATGAAAACAGTGGTTCACCAGAAATGAGATCGACGTAGATCCCGTCTGCCTTTAAGTCCTGATACGGATTATCAAATGCCGGCTCTGTCCCATCTTCTTGTGTCACCTCGTACTGGATTGCGGTTAGTTTCTTTTTAATTTCTGCGTCTGATAATTTTGGATACGTTGGAAGGTTAAGTTTTGGTTGATCGTTCCAGTAGCGATTGATAAAGTCATCGCGTCCAGAAGCTGCCCGATAAAACTTATATTTTTTCTCATTCGTTAAATAATAATCCTGATGGTATGCCTCCGCTTCGTAAAAAGGACCTGCTGCAATCAATGGTGTGACAATTTTATTATCAAAAACCTGTTGTTTCTCTAAATCCTGTTTCGATTGCGTTGCAATTTCTTTTTGTGTTTCATTCGTGTAGAAAATCGCTGTCGTGTACGATTCCCCTCGGTCGACGAACTGACCGTTTGCATCTGTCGGGTCAATCTGACGCCAGTAGACATCGAGTAATTGTTTATATGAGATGACGTTTGGGTCAAACGTGATTAACACCGCTTCCCGATGCCCTGTCGTCTCCGCCGATACTTGATTGTATGTCGGATTTTCGACATCACCACCCGTGTAACCGGAAATGACCGATTTAACTCCTTTTAACTCCTCAAACGGTGGCTCCATACACCAGAAGCATCCTCCAGCTAAGATTGCCGTCTCTTCCGGTTGATAACTCAATTCCTTACTACCACTTGATTTTGCCTGCTGTTGCTGGAACACGAAGTATCCCCCGACCATGACGACGATGAGACCAATGACGGATAAAACTGTCCACATTCGTTTCTTCATCTCCCTTCGCCTCCTTTATTTGGCTTACGTCACGTGACGTCGATTGGATGTTCTTTTATCTAACTGTACCGCGCTGTTGCTGGCTTGTCGTAGCATGTGCTTAAATGAAGCACATTCATTTATCTCTTCCTATGATCATACTAAGATATATGTTTTTAATAAAAAACAGCTGACACACCGTCAGCTGCTTTTATTCGTGCTCAATCGTTAACGTACGCTCTCTTCTTTGATTTTTTGCGGCTTCATGATTTTTGCTTCTTTTTTCTGACGCATGCGTTCCGCATTCATCAGTCCCCCTAACATCAAAACAACAGCCGATAAATAGAACCATGTCATCAAGACGATGATTCCGGCAAGCTGACCGTAAAGACGGTCGTAACTCCCAAACTCAGCGTAGTAAGAGAAGAATTCCGAAACGACTTGCCAAGCAATCGTTGCGAAGATCGCCCCGGGAAGTACCTGACGAACCGTCAAATGGACACTCGGTAGGATCCGATACAATAAGATGAAAAAGACAAGTAAGAACAATGTCCCGATTCCCCAGCGGAATAAGAACCAAATCCAAGAGTAGTTCGTCACGAAATCAGCGACAATCGCAAAGTGGTTGATGAAACGTCGTGTTAGTTTCTCTGAAATCGGAACAATCAACGAAATCGGTAAGATGATCATCATCCCGATTGTAAAGGCGAAGTCTTGTAACAGTCCGCGCCAAAACGGTGCTTTCCGTGTCACTTCGAGCGCATCATTTAGCGAGCGGACAAGTGACTGGACCGACATCGAAGCAAGCCAAAAAGCGGCGATGAAACTGATCGAGGCAAGCTTAAAGCCGCCTTGATCAAAGATTCCGACGACGTTCCGCTGAATCAAGTCGTACGTTTCTGCTGGAGCAAATGGTCGAATCAAATCCAGCACGTTTTCCGACGTAAACGGTAAGAACGAGACGATCCCAACCACAAATAATAAGAATGGGAATAAGGACAACATCAGATAATAGGCGAGCTGAGCTGATTTATCAAAAAAGGCTTCACCAAAAAAACGGGCAAATACAGGTTTGATTAAAGACATACAAATTTCCTCACTTTCAACTCATTCTCTACACTATCCCCCATTTCATAACTTCTTTAAACTTTTGGGAGTCTTTTGAACTTATAACAGCCTTATACATCATTCAAGTTTGGCGCTTCGTTTCTTCGCGGGGTACACTAGGAACAGAGATTGTATCGTGCTTGTTTTTCAGAAAGGATTTCGATTCGTGGACCCATTCATTCAATCCGAAGCAGAACGCTTCTTTACTTCTTATATAGAGCAATACCCCGAAATGTCCGGACGTCAGCAAGAAGTCATCCGTTCGATTCAAACGACAGGAACATATGAACAGACGGCTTCCGAGCTCGCATTCGGTGCTAAGCTCGCTTGGCGCAACAGTAACCGATGTGTGGGACGCCTCTTTTGGGAGCAACTTCATGTCTTTGACGCGCGAGATGCGTTGACCGTCGAAGCGGTCCGCGACGCGTTATTTGAGCATATCCGGTTCGCGACGAATGAAGGACGAATTCGCTCGACGATCACGATTTTTCATCCGACACGTGTGCGGCTGCATAATCACCAACTGATTCGCTACGCTGGTTATGAGACTGCAACAGGAATCATCGGCGATCCGGCTTCTGTCCAACTGACACGACAATGTGAAGCACTTGGCTGGACAGGGGCAAAAACACCGTTTGACATCCTGCCTCTCTTGATTGAACTCGATGGACAACGTAGTCTGCATCCGATTCCAGACGAGCTCGTGCTCGAAGTCAGCATCACACATCCTGACTATGACCTGTTTGATGGTCGCGAAGTCCGCTGGTATGCCGTACCGATGATTGCTGATATGCAGCTTGAGATTGGCGGTATTGTTTATCCGTGTGCCCCGTTCAACGGTTGGTATATGGGAACAGAAATCGGCGCTCGTAACCTCGCCGATACGGATCGTTACGATCTGTTGCCGCTCGTCGCGACGCAACTCGGTCTGAACACATCGCGTGAACGTTCACTCTGGAAAGACCGAGCGCTCGTCGAACTGAACGTCGCCGTACTCGAATCTTTTGAACGCGCTGGTGTTACGATCGTCGATCACCATACCGCTGCGAAACAGTTCGCTCGTTTCGAAAAAAATGAAGCGGCATGCGGTCGTGATGTCACCGGAGAATGGTCCTGGCTCGTACCACCGATGAGTGGTGCAACGACGCATATGTTCCATAAAGATTACGACCCAGAAATCAAACGACCGAACTTCTTTCCAAAACCAACACAGACAGCGCCTGTGACGGGTTGTCCGTTTCACCAAGGAGTATTGAAATGAATTATGTCGAACAGTTACGTCGAAAAATCGGTCACGATCCGGTCATTCTCGTCGGTTCCGTTGTCCTCGTCGTGCAACATGAACACATTCTGCTGGAACAACGGAACGAAGCACAAGCTCGCTTCGGTTTGCCAGGTGGATTAATGGAATGGGCGGAATCACCGGAAGAGACCGCTTGTCGGGAACTCCTCGAAGAGACTGGACTGGAAGTCGAACGATTGACGTTACTCGATGTCTACTCCGGTCCGCAATACGTGACGACCTTAGCGAACGGAGACGTCTTTCAAAGCGTCACTCTCGCCTATATCGGTGAACATCCGATCGGAACGTTAAAGCAAAGTGACGAAAGCATCAAACTTCAGTTCGTTTCGCTAGACGACTTACCCGATCACTTGGTCGGTT
Organism: Exiguobacterium sp. FSL W8-0210; assembly: GCF_038006045.1. Lineage (NCBI taxonomy): Bacteria > Bacillati > Bacillota > Bacilli > Caryophanales > Exiguobacterium > Exiguobacterium sp. FSL W8-0210. Next base: position 378,850 of record NZ_JBBOUK010000001.1, on the reverse strand, counting down.
CTCACGCTCGAATGATTGAAGACTACAAAAAACGCCGCTGAAGTATAGCGGCGTTTTTATTATAGTGACTGACGCATGATGTATTGCTGCAAATCCCGTTGTATCCATCCTTCAGAACGTAATGCTTCCCACACTTGTACATCTGTCGATTGATAATGATAGGTCGTTCCCGGTAAATGGCGGACGACTTCTGTCGCATGCTTTGCTTTATGTTCTGTTGGACCGACGATCGACAATAAAGCAGCCTCCGCTACAGCGACGACACTTTCCTCGAGTTGATAATAATTCGCCTGCAAATATTGCATGACATGAGGATCTTGTTGCCAGATGTATTCTCCTTGTCCATGATACTGTTTTAAGAACTCTGTTTCTTCGATCGCTGGCAAAGCGGATTTTTGATGTTCATCGGTTAAATGAAAATATCCAATTTCTCCAACAATCTTGTAGTGAAGCGATTGATACAATCGAATCGCCGGATCGTTCCCTTGAATGACTTCAAGCATCAGTTCATCCATTCCGATTTCCTTAGCGTGGCTCAGTTGCGCTTGATACAAGGCTTTTGCAATGCCAAGTCGTCGATACTGCGGTGAAATTCCCAGCCCTCCACACCGCATGATGCGTTGACCATCGATTTCCTTCCAACCGTTCAGCCAAAGACCAACCGGTTTTTCTCCATGGTAGGCAATAAACGAATGTTCCAACTGGTTTCCGTCTCGCTCGAGAATTCGCTTCTGAAACTCTGCTTCTGATAAGTGCAGCGGAATCAGATAATCTTGAAATCCATCCTGCATCGTTTGATATGCTGTTTTTACGTCAGGCACGCGTTGAATATGAATCATCGAAAAACCTCCTTTTCCACTGAGCTGTTTCGCTTTCGTTCGCCTCATTTCCTGCACACAAAAACACCCTTGTCGCCAAGGGTGCCCTACTTATTGAATTTTAGAACGGCTACGTCCGTAACCAAAGTAAACAAGCAGTCCGATTGCTGTCCAAACGAAGAAGGCAATCCATGTGAATTTCTGTAAGTTGACCATCAACATGATACAAGCGAGGACTGATAGAATCGGTAAGACTGGTACGAACGGAACTTTAAAGGCACGCTTCAAATCAGGACGCGTCCGGCGCAGAATGATGACTGCGATTGAGATGAGCGCGAATGCTGCCAGTGTTCCGATGTTGATCAATTCAGCAAGTGTACCGAGTGGCACGAATCCAGCAATCAAACCAGCGATTGTTCCGAGAATCCATGTCGCTTTGACCGGTGTGTGTGATTTTTCATTAACATCCGAGAAGACTTTCGGTAAAAGTCCGTCACGGCTCATCGCGAACAAGAGACGAATAAGACCAAATGTCATAACAAGGATGACCGTCGTCATACCAACGATGGCACCCAAGTCAACAAATCCAGCAACCCAGTCTTGACCTGCGACTTTTAACGCAAGCGATACGGGACTATCGACACCCTCGAACTGTTTGAATGGAACGATTCCGACCATGATAGCCGAAACGACGACGTATAGAACGGTAACGATCGCAAGCGATCCCAAGATTCCGATTGGTAAGTTACGTCCTGGGTTTTTGACTTCTTCTGCCGCTGATGTAACCGCATCGAACCCAAGGTACGCAAAGAAGGCAATCGCCGAAGCTTGTAAGATCCCACTCATACCAAACGGAGCAAATGGTTTATAGTTGCCTGGTTCGACATACCAAATCCCGACGACGATGAAAAGAACAACGACGGCAACTTTGACGAGTACCATGACATTGTTGACGCGTTTTGTTTCTTTAATGCCAAGCGAAAGCAAGAGCGTGATGACCATTAAAATCAAGAATGCCGGTAAGTTAAAGAATGTCTCGCTTCCCGGTACAGCTCCTGGCGCAGCTGTTAAAGCCGTCGGTAAATGGACGCCGAAACCTGCTAAGAGCGACTGGAAATATCCTGACCAGCCAGTTGCAACGGCACTTGAAGCGAGTCCATATTCTAAGATCAAACACCACCCGATGATCCAGGCGACAAGTTCCCCGATCGTTGCGTATGTATACGTATATACACTACCTGAAACAGGAATCATCGACGAGAATTCAGCATAACAAAGGGCTGCGAGTGCACAGACGACTGCAGAAATAATGAATGAGATCGGTAAAGCTGGTCCAGCGTAAAGAGCACCCGTTCCTGTTAGAACAAAAATTCCGGTTCCGATGATGGCACCGATTCCAAGTAAAATAAGGTCAAACCCTGATAAATGACGTGCCAGTTTGGAATGTTGTTTCATATCCATCATTACACTGGCATCTTTCTTGCGAAGCAAACTCATGTTTCATCCTCCGAAATTTTCTATTTTTCTGAATATTCAAATCATTGAGGTAATTGACTTTCTAATCATAACAAACGATGTCAGGTTCGATAAGTCTTTTTTTCTGTATTTTTTCACAAAGTAGTCAAACCACTTTTGTGAAAATACGACAACGCTTTGATGCATCAACGCGAAAACACCCTTTCCCCTAAAGTTAGAGGAAAGGGCGTATTCTCATTACGGACGATCATTAGGGTGATCGAGGTTTGGACCTTTATGATCATTTGGGTCAATCGGATAATCATCTTGTTGTGCTAAATCATTTTCTGGCAACGCACCTTTTGGTGTACCATGTGTCGTTTCATCTGTTGAAGATGAACGCGCTGAACGTGGTGCACGATCTGGTGTGACATCATCCGCTGCTTGTGACGCAGCACCTTTTGCTGCATCTTTCAAGCTTGGTGAAGAAGAAGTCGATGCAGACTTACTTGGAAGATTCGATGTGTCGACTTCCGTGTTATCTGCTTTCTTTTGCAGACGATCGAGGTAACGCGATGCATTATCACGTCCACCGAGACCAAAGGCAAGACCGAAAGCAAGCGCAAGTGCTCCAAGGATCAAGATGAAGGCTGAGTTGACGATTGTATCCGCAACACCCAATTGATCAAGTGCCATGAAGACAGCAAGTGCAAGAATCGCATACTTCGCAACGATTGAGAGGACTTTCAGTTCAGAGTTACCGAACAGGCTGTCCATCGTACGTTTGACAAGGTTGCTGACGATGATCCCAATCGCGAGAATGATGATCGCTGTCAAGACGCTTGGCAAGAAAGCAAGGACGGCACGACCGAGGTCGACCATGAAATCAAGACCAATCAAGTTGAAGGCTTCGACGACGAAGAGAACGACGATGACGATCTCAACGAGTGCACCAACGATGGAAGCTGGTGATGTAGACGCTTGGTTCGCATCCCACGTCCCGATTTTCAAGTGACGTGTTAGATTGTTGAATCCAAGACGTGACAGGAGATCCGTAACGAATTTCTTGATGAAACGTCCGACATAAAGACCGACAAGAATCAGAACGACACCGACAATGATATTCGGAATCATACCTAGGACATCGTTCAACATGTTGATCGCTGGTCCTGTAATTCCTTTAATATTTAATTGATCAAGTGCTGAAATCGTGATTGGAATCAGAATCAAGATGAAGACGACTGTTCCAAGAATCGACGACAGTGATTTCGAATCTTTTTGATCATTTGAACCAAGATTGAAGCGAGATGCAAATTTATCCGTTCCAACAGCATGAAGGAAATTCGTCACGATATCGCGGACGATTTTCGCTACGAGGAAGCCAACGAAGAAGATGGCTGCCGCAGCAATCAAGCGTGGAATGAATCCAAGGAATGACGATAATAATTGGCTAAACGGTTGTGAGACACTCTCAATGTTCAACGCACCAAGTACACCTGGTAGGAACAGAAGCAAGACGAGGTAGAAGACGATTTCCCCTGCGATTTTTGGATAAGCTGAAAGATCTGTCTGACCTTGAAGCATCTTGTTCGAACGTACTTTGTCGTTCGCCATCAGCTTCGTACCTGCTTTGACGATGATCATGCGGAGAACGACCGCGATGACATATGCTAAGAGGAGGATGAGGGCTGCTTTCAGGATATTCGGTATTGCCGCGAGCAATGTACTCATCGTATCCGCAAGTGGTCCCGCAATGATGTTCAGATTAAGGATATTGAAGACCAAGATCAGGACGAAGACCATGAGAATCCAAAAGACGACAGTCCCGATAATTTTTTCAGGTGTCCACTTTTTCTTCTTTGGTGGCGCCCCTTCTTTTTGAGGCGATAACTTGTTGACGACCCCAGATTTCTCTAACGCTTTTTGAATCCCATTCGCAATCAGCTTAGCAATGAGCCATCCAATTAAAAAGACGATGATCGCTCCAAGCAAGTTGCCGAGTGATCCGAGAATGCCGTTCAGGTTCAACGACGTTCCGTTCCAAATGTTATTCATCTTTTCACACTCCTTCACCTAAAATAAAATTATATGTTTCTGACACTTCTTTAATTTCCCCAGCTTAAGGATTTATTAAACCAGTGTTCGTACCAGAATGTGGAGTTTCTTGTTTTATCTAAAAAAACTGGATGATTACAGTATGTGAGAATACACAGTTATAACAATCATTTCGTAAAAAAAGCAGTATCGTCTACATGACGACACTGCCCTATATCACACGACTTCTTTTTCAGAGAATTGGCTGTTGTACAGATCCGCATAAAATCCATCTGCCTCGAGTAATTCCTCATGAGTACCTTGTTCGATGACACGCCCTTGATTCATGACGAGAATCAAATCAGCATCTTTGATCGTCGACAGACGGTGAGCAATGACGAAACTCGTCCGTCCTTCCATCAACCGTCGCATTGCTTGCTGGATGAAGACCTCCGTCCGTGTATCGACACTAGAGGTCGCTTCATCAAGGATCATGATCGGAGGATAGGCAAGAACTGCCCGAGCAATCGTCAACAACTGTTTCTGACCTTGCGAGATGTTCGAAGCTTCCTCGTTTAAAACCGTATCATAACCGTCCGGCAATGTCCGGATGAAATGATCAGCATGTGCGGTCTTCGCTGCCGCGATAATCTCTTCTTCGGTTGCTCCACTTTTACCGTAAGCAAGATTGTCTCGGATCGTACCGTTGAAGAGCCACGTATCTTGTAAGACCATACCGAACGTCGTCCGTAAGTCTTCGCGTGACATCTCACGGGTATCGATGCCATCAATCCGAATCGTCCCGCCGTTTAATTCATAAAAGCGCATCAATAGATTGATCATCGTCGTCTTACCGGCACCCGTCGGTCCAACGATCGCGACGGTTTGTCCCGGTGCGACATCAATGTTCATATCCTCGATCAAGAGATCGTTTCCGTAACCAAAATCAACGTGTTCGAATGCAACGGCTCCTTCAGCCTGCGCAAGACGATGCGTCGTCACTTCTTTAATCTCTTCTGCTTCGTCGAGTAATTCAAAGACACGTTCCGCTGCTGCGACCGTCGATTGGACGATGTTCGCGATGTTCGCCGTTTGTGTGATTGGTTGTGTGAACTGACGTGTATAGGTGATGAACGCTTGAATATCCCCAATCGAGATCGCCCGTTGCGTGACGAGAATCCCACCGACGATACTGATCAGGACGTAACTGATGTTCCCGATGAACATCATCATCGGCATGATGATCCCGGAGATGAACTGCGCTTTGCGCCCTGCTTCATACAACTCCTCGTTAACGGCATCGAATTGCTCGACCGCTTTGCGTTCATGTCCGAACGCCTTGACGACAGAGTGTCCGGTATACATCTCTTCGACGTGTCCGTTCAACTGACCGAGTGTTCGTTGTTGATCGGCAAAGTATTTTTGGGATCGTTTCAAAATCGGACGAATCGCAAAAATCGAGACCGGCAACGAGACGAGCGAGATCAGTGTTAACAATGGACTAATCGTCAACATCATGATTAGAATCCCGACAATCGTCACGATCGACGTGATGAATGAAGTCACACTTTGTTGTAACGTACTCCCGATCGTATCGATGTCGTTCGTCACACGGCTTAGTGTCTCCCCGTTCGGACGACCATCATAGTATTTTAATGGCAAGCGTTCGAGTTTATGGTTGACGTCCTCACGTAAATCGTAGACTGTTTTTTGAGCGATGCCCGACATCAAATACTGTTGCAAGTAATTGAACAGACTACTGATGATATAAAGTCCAGCGAGCCACAAGAGGATCTGTCCGATTTTCGTGAAATCAATTTCTGCTCCTGGTACACCTTGGAATTTCGCATACGCACCTTCAAACAATTCCGTGATCGCCGTTCCCATGATTTTTGGACCGGCAATCATGAAGACTGTACTGAGGATCGCTGCTAAAAAGACACCGATCAGTGCCGTCCAACGCGGACGCAGATACCGAAGCAGGCGTCGGAACGTTGCTTTGAAATCCTTTGGTTTTTCACCAAGCATCATCATATTTCCGCCACCGGGACCACCAGGCGGCGGACCGCCGGCAGGTCGTTTCTTCTCACTCATGCGATTTCCTCCTCTGATAGTTGTGACTTAACGATTTCCTGATAGACGGCGTTGTTCGCAAACAACTCGTCGTGCGTCCCGATTCCAGCGACTTTCCCTTCATCAAGGACGATGATTTGATCGGCATCAATGACGGTACTGACACGCTGAGCAACGATCAAGACCGTCGCTTCGCGTGTTTCTTCCCGTAACGCTTTCCGAAGAGCGGCATCGGTCTTGAAGTCGAGCGCTGAAAAACTGTCATCAAAGACATATAGATCTGGTCGACGAACGAGGGCCCGAGCAATCGACAACCGTTGTTTTTGCCCACCAGAGACGTTCGATCCGCCTTGTTCGATCCGCGCATCGTAACCATCCGGCATCCGTTCGATGAAGTCCGTCGCTTGCGCAATTTGTGCTGCATGCGCGACCTCTTCATCTGTCGCGTCCTCTTTCCCGAAACGAATGTTTTCGGCAATCGTACCTGTGAACAGTAACGCCTTTTGGGGAACGAAGCCGATTTTCGACCGCAGTTCCTCTTGCGGTACGTCCTGGCTATTAACGCCATTGACGCGAATGCTTCCTTCCGTCACATCATAAAAACGGGGAATCAAATTGACGAGCGTTGATTTACCGGAACCGGTCCCACCGATCACAGCCGTTACTTCACCTGGTCGTGCCGTAAAACTAATATCGGATAAAACGGGTGTCTCAGCTCCTGGATAACGGAACGTGACACGATCAAAGACGAGCGTTCCTTTTTCACGGTCAGCGGTTTGTGTTCCCTCATCTGTCATCGTTGGTGTCATCTCGAGGACTTCATTGATCCGTTTCGCCGAGACGGCTGCCCGCGGAATCATGACGAACATGACCGATGCCATGACGAGAGCGAACATGATTTGCATGACGTACTGGATGAACGCCATCAAGTCCCCAATCTGCATACCACCATTATCGATCCGGATGCCCCCGAACCAAATGACACCGACGACCGTCAAGTTCATCACGAGCATCATCACCGGCATCAAAAACGCCATGATTTTATTGACCTTGATCGAGACTTCCGTCAAATCGGCGTTTGCTTTCGTTAATCGCACTTGCTCATCGCGTTCCCGGTTAAAAGCACGGATGACACGGATCCCGGTCAAGTTCTCACGTAGGACAAGGTTCAGACGGTCGAGTCGTTTTTGAACCTTTCCGAACAACGGAACCCCTTTCCACAAAATCAATAGGATCGAAAGCACAAGGACCGGCATCGCTGCGACGATGACGAGCGATAGTTTGGCGTCTTTTGAGACAGCCATGATCAATCCACCGATGAACATGATTGGTGCACTGACGACCATCCGTAACATCATGATGACGACTTGTTGAACTTGTGTGATATCGTTCGTCGTCCGTGTAATCAATGACGCCGTTCCGACTTGATCGAACTCTTGCAGGGAGAACCGTTCGATATGATTAAAGACTTGGCGACGGATATCCCGTCCGAGCCCCATCGATGCCTTCGATGAATAATAACTGGCGGCAACTGCAGCTAACGCTCCGATACCGGTAATCCCTAGCATGACGGCACCAATTTTCCAAATATACGCGGTATCGCCGGTAACGACGCCTTTATCGATGATGTCCGCCATCAGTGTCGGCAAATAGAGATCAGACATTGATTGTGCGAAAACCAAGACGAGCACGGCAAGAACTGCCCATTTATAGACCGTCAACCGTTTGAGTAACTTAATCATCCGAGCATCCTCCTTTCATATCTGGCTGTAAGATACGTCCGATGCCTTCTGCAATCTGAGCATGCGTCGCAAGCATCTGCTCGAACACCTCTTGATCAATCGTCTCAAGGACCTGTTCGAGTTGACGTTGCATTCCCTTCTCTTGTTCTTGAATCTCCGTCACGAATTGTTGTCCTTGATCACTAAGCGATAGGACGACTTCTCGTCGATTTTCAGGATTCGTCTCCCGAATGACCCAACCGGACTGCACTAAACCTTCGATCGACTGACTCAGTGTGCTCTTTGGTAAATGCGTATGTGTCGCGAGTTCTTTTTGCGAAATCGGTCCACGTGGCGCAATCGTCATCAAGCTATGAAATTGCGGTAAACTGAGTCCGTTTTCCTGCGCCGTCTGGTGTGCTGCTCGAACGAGATGTCGTTGTACATTCCAAAACGACTGCATCATCGCCGTTGAACGAACCGTTTCCGTTTGCTCCATCCTGTTTCGCCTCCTTGTTCCATTTCAAATCGTTCCAAAAGGAACAATTACTTATATGAATTAAAATACGCTGATTATTCCTGGTTGTCAACGAAAAGGCGATGTGAAAAATCACATAGTTTTGCTATGCTTTTATAGAGAAAGAGTGGAGACAGATGAGACAGGAATCCATCGACTGCGTCAGTTGGTCGATCGATGAACTCATAACATCTACGTATACGATCTATTCACCAGAAGCCGAGCAACAGTACGGAGCACTGGCTCTTCATATCGAGTTATTGCCATAAAAAACGTCTTTTCTACAGTCAGCGTAGAAAAGACGTTTTTGAATTCATTCGGGTTCGACGTGAACATGGATATCATAGACACCGTATTCATCCGTCAGCGTATCCTCAACACGTGTTGCGATATCGTGCGCCTGATGGATATTCAAGGTGGAGTTGACAAGGATGACGACATCGACGACTTCATTGTTGCCGTAGTTACGTCCTTTGATCGACTTGATGCCTTTGACACCTTCGAGATCGAAAATGACATCTTCGTACATCTTCAGTTTCTTCTCATCAAAGCCATCCGTCAGTTCGTGTGACGCTTCCGTGAAGATATCCCATGCTGTCTTACAGATCAAGAAGCCGACGATGATCGCTGTCACGACATCGAGCCAGGGCATGCCGAACTGTGATCCGACGATTCCGATCGTCGTCCCGACACTGACCCACGCATCGGATAGATTATCTTTCGCTGCTGCCATGACGGCTTTGCTTTCAATCTCCTCGGATAACTTCTTATTGTAACGATAGACGAAGTACATCACGAGAGCTGAACCAATTCCGACGTACGCTGCAAGAACATCAGGCGATTCCTGCTTGCCTTCGAACAACGTCGAGATCGTATCGATCAAGACTTGGAGACCAACTGCCATCATGATGAAGGAAGCTACGAGCGAGGCAATCGTCTCACTTTTCCAGTGTCCGTACTTGTGATCGTCATCTGCCGGACGTTGTGAGATCCGTAAGCCGATTAAGACGGCAATCGACGCGATGATGTCAGTCGCGTTGTTCAAACCATCCGCCCGGAGTGCGGCGGAATCTGCTGTATACCCAATGATTAATTTTAAAGATGATAACAAGATATAGGCTGCAATACTGATCATCGCACCGCGTTCGCCGCGTTTTAGATTATCGTATTTTTGTTGTTCCATTCTCGTCGCCCCACTTTCTCTGCGATCAGCAAACCTCATCGTACCAGTCGGAAATCGAGTGGGTCTAGAGAAATCATTTTGTTTCGAACTAGGTAATTAACAAACGCGCAATAATGTTTCCCTATGCCAAACTGAATTCGATTATGTCATCTAGCTATTTCAAAGAAAATCGGTAGCATCCCCTTAAAGATTAACCAACTTTTTTGACTTGTCAGACTCTTTGACGAACATAATTCGTGCAAGTTCTGAAGGGAATCGGTAGACTAAAGGTACAACACCAAGAGGAGGAGTTCTCACAATGGCAGAATTCATTAAGAGTGAAGAAACATTCAAGGAATTGATTTCAAGTGATGCACCGGTCATCATCAAGTTCGAAGCAGACTGGTGCCCGGACTGCAAACGGATGGATTACTTTATGCCGGATGTCGAGTCACAATTCGACCACTTACCAATCCATACGATCGACAAGGATGGGTTCCCTGAAATCGCATCGAACCACGATGTCATGGGGATCCCAAGCTTGCTCGTCTTCAAAAACAATGAAAAACTGGCGCACTTGCACAGTGCAAATGCTAAAACACCAGAAGAAGTTACAGCCTTCTTAAAGCAAAACTTCAACTAAGCAAAAATAACCTGACGCCGCAGCGTCAGGTTATTTTTTATGTACCGATCTGATTTGGAGTGCTACTTCAATCCTTCTCAGCTTTTCTTAAAAAAGATGCGAGTGAACAGATTCGTAATCGTTCCAGCTATCGCTGCTTCGATCAGAGCGACGCTCACGATTGCTAATGAATCCTGTATACCTAATGCGCCCAAGAAATTAATGAGATTCAGAATCAAAAATAGAATGAAGAAAATCAGATAATCTCGTTTTCGCATAGTAATCCTCCTACTCAACACATATTTGTCGTCTTTCATCGCTACAACACTACCATACATGATGATTTTCTAAGGATTACATAATTGAAAGGAACATCTAATCTGTACAAAAAAGTAGTCTTTCTCTCGCTCGAGAAAGACCACTTTTTCTTATTTAACGTTCACACGCGATACCGTCTTTATCGCGATCTCTTTTTGTGTTTAAGTTATATGTCGCAAGACTTACGTATGCCTTATATTTTGTTGCTTTGTAGATTGGTTTTCCATGCTTGTCATACCCGGTCCGATTCTTTTAGCCCCGCTTTTTTCGCGACGCCACCTTTATACGTCTTCTGCATTTCTGCACAACTTGAAAAGGCCTTTGCTTTCGTCGCAGCTTCACTAGCTGCCGGAACATGAAGCAAGGCGAGACTAACGACACCTGCGAGTACGAGCCTACTCCATTTTTTCATAGGGATTCCTCCTTTTTTCAAAAAACAACGATTTGTCTTTTGATTATAAGAGGTCATTTTTAGAAATTGTTTCCTTTTTTCATTTTTACGTCAATGATTTTTAAAATCTGACAATCAACGAATATAGGATGAGCTGACGAGGTCGTCTTTTAAGATTGAAGTCGGGATCTTAAATTCAACGATGCCCATATATCCTGGAGCGATGCTGTATTCATCAAACGACAGGACTAATTTGTGGTCTGTTGTAATATAGAAATTTTGCTTCGCGGAAATGCGCTTGAACTGTTCGCTCTCCGGTACATCTGGTGTTCCTTCGACAAAGTAGACTTTCCCTTCATCTGCCTTCATTTGCCGACGCATTTCTTCCTTTAGATAATCACTGATCGTCGTGATATATCTGTCATCCTTGAATAGGGATGGTAACGTCAGGACAAGCTGTTGTTTCTTATCAATCGTATCGTACTGGACGCTTTCCGATGCACTTGCCCGTGTCTCCGTGACGATTCGACCAATCGACAACAGGTCGTCCGTATCCGTCTTGATGTCGTATCGGCTATCGATCGCAAATACTCCTTCTTGTCCGTGCGTCTCTTGTTTGAACTTTTCATATAACGCTTGTCCTTCCGCGATATACTTTTCATTCAGCTGTTGCTCGAGCGCTTTGTCCGGTAACGTCACTTGGGGTGCTTTAATATCAGCCGACTGTTGTGTCTTCGTCTCTTTCCAATCAATCGTCACGATCTCAGTCAGTTGACCGAAGACCGGCACCTTCGCCATCGCGTCTGCAAACGACGCATTACTATTTAATCCGCCAATGAATAACGTGATGGCGGCCGCTGTAATCAACACGGATTGCTTCGTCCGCGAAGGACGAGTTCGACGCTCGACTCGGGCAATCATTTCATCGAGTTCTTTTGGGACCGGTGGTTGTTGGTAAGCCTGTTTCAGATCATCAAGTTTGTTTGACATCTAGATCATCTCCATTCAATTTCATTTTCAGTAAGGTCAACCCTTTATAGAGGCGAGACTTGGTCGTACTTAGATTCAGCTCTAAAATCGTCGCGACATCTTTTAAGATCAAGTCCTCGAAATAGTGTAAGATAACGACTTCCCGGTACATGACAGGTAGCTCCTCTAGCGCCTGTCGTAAATCGGAATCCGGGTATGTATCTTCTTTCGTCGCGACAAGTTCGATCAGTCGCTCCGAGTCGTAACTGATACTATGCTGACGTTTCCGGATCGCATCGATCGCTGTTCGTGTCAAAATCTGATAGAACCAGGCTTTCATCCGTTCATCATCCTCGAGTCGGTCGAGTGATTGTAACGCTTTTTGGATGCTGTCCTGAATGACATCCAGACTATCCTGTTCATTTTTCATATAACTGTAGGCTAACCAGTAGAGATTCGGTTTGTATTGCTTTAAAAAACGGACGAATGCTTGTTCCCGTTTTCTCATTTGACGAGAGGTCATAGGCCGCGGCTCCTTTTTTCGATATCGTTCTGTGTATACATCATTAAGACGGGCGAGTCGAGAAAAAAGTTGACGACACAACAAAAAAGGCGACACAAGGTCACCTTTTTGAATCAATAATCTAAATGCCGTGATGCATCATTCCAGACTTTTACGTGAAGCGTGATCAAGGCGATACCGTACAGAACACTCATGTATAACGAAAACTCACCAAACAGAACATCCGTCCAGGCATTTAATCCAAACAATGGGATGACGAACAGGAAATAGAATATGAACTGAACACTCGCAAGCCCATCAAACCAAATCGTCTCAGAAAACGCGCCTTCAAGTAACGAAACACCGTAAATGAATAACGCCGCAACGAGACCAATCCGGATATACCAGACCATAAGTCGAAGCGCTTTATCTTCTTTGATATAGAATAGAGACCCGACTAAACCAATAAGCCAGACAACGGAGGCGATGCTTTGCCATCCGTTAATCATTCCGTCCGGATGGAGCATGGCGGACCATCCGTTAATTCCGATCATGACAAGTAAACCTAAAATAAAGATGAACCGATACGGTAAGTCCCTCTGACGCATGACGTTTCCTCCCCTGAAAACGAATAGATGTCACCTCTATCCTTTACATTCCATATGATGGGTTTTAATCCTTTTTCTTTTACACATTTTTTCACCCTATTTCTATTGATTTTTTATTTAATCCGGGCAAAATGGGCTGACTCAAAAAAAGAATGACGCGTCTTTTCACGCCCTTTCCTCAGGCGAGACACAAGCCAGTTTTCCTGCTTCATTCAAGCAGGAAAGCGGGTCTTGTTTGTCTCTGACAGCGCATAATGCGCTTTTTCCTGTAGGAGTGGCGCGTGACGCGTCATTCTTTTTGTTAAAAGATAAGGGTGGCAGATCATCATTCTGCCACCCTTATCTTTGTAGAGACTGACTTTTGAGTCTGCCCCTTTTCCTTATACGCTTTGGGGAAGCGTAGCTTTATGTCGCTTGATCACGTTCGCATACCAATAAGCACTGTCTTTCCAAATTCGTTCCTGTGTCTCGAAATCGACATAAAGGATTCCGAAGCGTTTTTCGTAACCGAAGCTCCACTCGAAGTTGTCAAGAAGCGACCATAAGTAGTAGCCATCAATATTCATGCCTTCTTCGTTCAAATCCGAGATTGCTTGCAAGTGTTGCGCAACGTAATCGATTCGATTTTGGTCGGCGACCCGTCCTTCGATCAGCTCATCGTCAAATGCGGCTCCGTTTTCTGTAATATAGATCGGTAAATCTGTATATTCCGCCCGCAATCGGCGAATTAAGTCCTTGAATGCGTTCGGTGCAAGGGCCGTATATTGTTTCGTACGGAGTTCTTTTGCGTAGTCCATATATTCTTTTCGTGCATCGGTCAAGACGAGCTCCTGCTTGTCGTTGACCCATGGTTGTGGATCATTGCCTTGAACGAACCAACGAATCGATCCTTCATCCGGGAACATTTTATAGCCTTTTTGCTTCATCTTATCGGCGACTTCAAACACCCCATCCATTGAATTCATCATGCCGCCGATTTTTTTCGGGTCGTCTGTTCCGAGTACTTTTTTCGCAATGCTTCGTTTGTAGTAAATGCCTCCTGGCGTCGTTTGCCAAGAGAGCGCACGCACGTTTCCTTCTTTATCTTTCCCCATGTCAAATACATACGGAATATAGTCTTTTGCGACGTCATCTGCATTAAACGGCTTTTCGGATAAATTTGCCCAGTAGCCAGCGTCGACCCATTGTTTCAAGAAGGCAATTTCACCCGTGAAGATATCTGGTGCTCCGATGCCACTTTCAAGAGCTGGTTTCAACTTCGTCGGATAGTCGGCCATCGGCACAATCGTCAATTCGACTTTAACGTCATTCTTTTCTTTAAATTTTTTGATTGGTTTTTTTTAATTCATCCGTAAACGACCAGATCTTTAAGACCTCTTTGCCACCACTCGTAGTGTCTTCGCCACTTCCCGTACATCCCGCTAAGACAGTTGCTGTCATGGCACCAATCGTGACTGTACTAATGAACGCCTTTTTCATTTCATCCCATCTTTTTTTAATAGTTTTTAAGTAAGCGCTTTCAATTTAATCGTTTAATTCGAAATCGCTTTCGGAACTGCCGTAAAAATAATTTCGGAATCGCTCTCCCTGACAACCAGCGAGAGCGATTCCGAAATTGGCGCACGTCACTCAGGTGCAGGACCTGTCGAATGACGAACGATCAACTCGACGGGGATGACGTCTTGTGTCGTGATCCGCTGTTTATCGACAATTTGTTCGATCAAGACTGAAGCCGCATGCTGACCAATCGTTTCCGTATCTTGCCGGACGGTCGTCAGCTTCGGTGTGATGTACTTCGCCATCTCGATATCATCGTAGCCTACGAGTGAGATATCTGTTGGAATCTGTAAGCCAGCTTCATGAATCGCTTCAATAGCGCCGATTGCCATTTGGTCCGCTGCCGCAAAGACAGCAGTCGGTCGATCTGGTAGCGCTAGCAACTCTTGCATCGCCCGTTTTCCTTCTTCTCCGGAAAACAACCCACCGTTTGCAATATAGCCGTCCGGAATCGGCAGACCGAACTGGGTCATTGCTTGTTTATAACCTTCAATCCTTGCTGCACCAGCATCCGTCGTCGTGTCGCCAGCGATATGCGCAATCCGGCGATGACCTAATTCATATAGATGCTCGACGGCTAGTCGCCCACCCGTAATATTGTCGGAATAGACGACGCTACAATCCGGACTGTACATATCAACGACAACGATCGGAATCGTACTTTGAATCAATTCTTGAACGTGCAGATCCAACTGGTCCGAACAGATGACGACAATGCCATCAACCGCTCGGTGCCGAAAGTGCTCCAAGTAACTCATGTCCCGATTACGTAAATTTCGTGATGCAAAAATCAGATCATAACCTTGTTGCTCCGTTGCTTTCCGGAAGCTTTCAATGATCGCATTAAAGAACGGATGCATCATGCCGACACCATGTGCTTCTGAAAACATGACACCAATCGTCCATGAACGTTTTGTCGAGAGCGATTGAGCATGTGCATTCGGCAAGTATCCCATCTCAGCTGCTGCCTGGACGATCTTCGCTTTCGTCTTTTCACTGACATCTGAATAATTATTTAAGGCTTTCGAGACCGTTGTGATCGAAAAACCGGTCATCT
This sequence comes from Exiguobacterium sp. FSL W8-0210, assembly GCF_038006045.1. Classification (NCBI taxonomy): domain Bacteria; kingdom Bacillati; phylum Bacillota; class Bacilli; order Caryophanales; genus Exiguobacterium; species Exiguobacterium sp. FSL W8-0210. Next base: position 363,046 of record NZ_JBBOUK010000001.1, on the reverse strand, counting down.
TCGCTAAATCATAAATTGTTCCCATACTACTCACTCCATTTCACCGAAAGCGCTTTCGGTAAATTTAGTATACGAAGTCTTTCTGGAAGTTGCAACCTATTTTTTATAAAAATCAGATTAATTGAAACCGTTATCATTTATACTAAATAAATCAGCAACTCACTCTTTTTATACGAACAAATGTTTGTTATACTAAAAGAGACGCATTCTCCCTTTTGAAAGGAGCTTTCCCGTGCCGATTAATCCGTATCTTGTCTTTAATGGAAATACCCGTGAAGCGTTGACGTTTTACACGGAGGTGTTTCAGGAAGAAATGCCGGAAATCATGGAGTTCGGACCAGGTCCTGGACCGGATGGTCAACCGTATCCACCGGAGCACCAGACACTGATTTTACATGCGCAGCTTATCGTCCATGGCACACGTCTCATGTTCTCAGACGCGATGCCACAAAACCCTGTGACGTTCGGACAAAACATTACGTTAGCCCTTCACTTAGCCGATGTGGAGCTATTGCACGAAACGTTCGCGCGGCTCGCTGAAGGCGGCAAGATCATCATGCCGATTCAAAAGACGTTTTGGAGTGAAGCCTACGGTATTGTCGAAGATGCGTTTGGCGTACAATGGCAGGTTAATCATGAAACGAGTATGGGCTAATGAATAATGATCCGGCTTTTAGAAGCCGGATCATTATTCATTCAAGAAACAAGTGTAGCGCACCATACATGGAAGGGAGGAGTTCCTATTGAATCACCAAGAGCTGTATACGATCTTTCCCCAGCTCGTCTTATATCCGAACTTATTTTATCACAATGCGAACGGAATCCGCTTTGAGCTAGGCAATCCAACATTGTTCAAAAACGTTGGTCTAGATGATCCGAATTATCTAGAGTCCGCCTATCGAAAAGCCCTAACCTTATTCGAAGCCATTCACGATCCATCTGATCTTATCACATGGATCGTGCAGGTCAGTCCCTACAAAAGAACAAGCGGTTGGAAACCGGTCGTGCATAGTGGATTTGTGAAGTACTTGAAGTCCCCTTCTTTACGCTATCGCCTGCGATGCGATCGTACACCGCAATATGTGGAAGAGCATCCCTATGCTACATACACATTGTCTTTGACCTGTACACGGCAAGAGATTCATTATCCAGCTTTGATCCGTGATATTTGCAGTCACGATGTCACGGATCGCCCTTCTTTTATCCATCGTACCTTTTTCTTTAATCCGAGACGAAAGAGTCTGTTTCACATCTATGATGACCGAGGCTGTGACCTGATCGGCGAAACACCTGACGCTATCCGTGATCTCTACGATGATTATAAGCATTGGATATTGAACCATGATAAAAACACTATTGATCAGACATTCTCACTATAAAGAGGCGATTCTTTGACTTAGAATCGTCTTTTAATTACCTCTCGCTTAAAGAAGTCGAACGCACAGTTGACTGAATCAATTGCTTTAACCATTTTTGTCTCACATCTGTTGAAAAGTCTTCATTTCCAAATACCTCTATTCTAAAGGGAAGCGTTTTTAACAACTGATGTTCCAATGCTTTTCGTTCCCTTAAGATTGCAATCGTCCCTTCCACTCCTAATAACGAGTGATTCACACCATATGCTTGCTCCGTGTAATAGGATACGAATCCGTCCGCCCATTCTGGTGGACGCTCTTGTAATGCTTTATGGAAGCTTCGCTCTACATTCAGTTGATCAACATAGACGAGAACCGGTTGCAACGGTGCGATGATCGTTGCTATGCGTTTGATGTACGCTTGTAACGTCGCTTCCGGTAGATCGTATTTGATGAGCCCCATCGTCAATGGATTTTGTAAGAAGCAACATTCAAAGACATATGTTATATTCGTCGTTAACGCTTGAGCGACGAATGACTCCCATTTCTTGTAAATCAGTGATTGGTATAGCTCAAACGGTAATTCATAAATATCGCGTTTTTGTAGAAATACAAGTACCGCTTCAGGAGTATCCTGTTTTGACTGCCACTGACGATACGATATCAGTACGTAGTCATTGAATACCTCAGTAAATCGTAAGACATCGAGTGAAGCATACTTACTTTGAAAGTTTACCCATTCACTAAGCGTTAAGTAAGCGACACTCTCATAATCTGCAGGATGGTTGCGGTCTCCTTCCATCAAACAGAGCGGTACCGCTCTGTTTCATACCCTTGAGGTAATCCTCATTACAACAGTCTTCCGAAATAAGACAGCAAGAACTGATAAGTAGCGTTATAATGAAGGACGCAATGACAGACTCATCGATAAAGGAGTGCACTAATGAAGATTTCTTACATAGCGATTCCCCTTACCGTGCTATTGATGGCAGGATGTATAGATATGGAAACGACCTCACCTCCACCGGATAAGACTGAGCAAGTAACGTAACAAGACGACACGACTATACAAAAGACCGATCCGAAGAAGGACTCCGATCAACATCTAGAAAAAGAGGCTGATACCAGTATAGACAAGTCAACAACAGATAAGAATTCATCGACGGAATCAAAAACGACGACTCCGCAGGATTCTTTCAAAGGATATAAGAAGATCACGTTCGATGGCGGAGAAATGTCCGGTAGTCGTCAGGCAAACGTCGTCGTCGACATCGGGTTCGGTGACAGGAAGTACTGAGCGTTCACGAATGAACACGGTCAGCTGGTCTATGTCATCGCGAAGAAGATCATCATCCGGAATGATGCGAAGGAAGACATCACGAATGACGGACGCTCTTATTCCGATGAAGCGAAGGTGCCTGGCGTCGAACGCGCGGATCTCGATGAAGGACATATCATCGCTGACTCACTCGGTGGGTATAGGACACTTTTTGAACAAAACTTGTAAACCTTAATATATTTTATCTAAAAACCTTTCACATCAATTATTGTGGAAGGTTATTTTTTGTTCAAAAATAGTAGACGATGAACAAAAATGTAATGTACAATAAATCTATCTTTTTAACAAAAATTGTAATAACTATTACTAGGAGTCTTAAAATGAAAAAGAAAATGAATTATTTAATCGCCCCTTTAATGACCATCTTTATGGTTGGGTGTACGAATGTAGAAGATGCGTCTATTACAAATGGCGAAACAAATTTACAAGAAGTAACAACAATTAATACAACTGCTGCTGAATCAGTAGTAGAAGTTACATCAACTCAATCAAAAGATGAACTGTTCAAAGGCTACAAATTAATCGAAGTGGATGCTTGTGATTTATCCGGACATCGTGAAGCTAATGTTGTGGTAGACATAGGTTTTGTTGATCGAGAATATTGGGCATTTACGAACGAGTATGGTCAATTAGTGAAAGTTATTGCTGATAAAATTATTTTACAAGATGACCGTACTGAACCGGTTACATCATCGGGAAGATACTGTAAAGATGAAGCAAAAGTGCCTGGAGTAGAAAGAAGTGACTTAGATGAAGGACATGTTATCGCTGACAGCATGGGCGGTGTATCTAGTGCTTTTAATATTACTGCTCAAAATAGCTCATTAAATAGGCATGGCGACCAAGCTTACATGGAAGATGCGATTCGTAAAGCAGGTGGAGCTACAGATTTTGAAGCAATTATTACATATCCAAATACTGAAACTCAAATCCCTTCTCATTATAAGTACACTTACACAATAAAAGGTAATAAGATTGTTGATGAATTTGACAATGGCAATCCTGATGAAACAAATAAATCTTTAGGTTTAACTGAAAATAAATCAATAGACTCAAATAATTCTAATGATGATAAAGATATTTCTAGCATTGATACAAATAATGATGGGCAGGTAACAATTAAAGAAGCTAAATCAGCTGGCTTCAAAATGCCAATAACAAAAGATCATTGGTTATATCAATACATGGATGATCGTGATGGAGATGGTTATGTAGGCGAATAGCAAATTTCGTTAGTAATTTTTAGAATGATACAGATTTTTGTAGCAGGTCATGTTTTAGAAAACGTATGAAGATTTTAACAGCTAAAGGAGAAAATATATTGTAGGTGGGAAGATAAATGAACAAAGTTTCAAACAGTCAAAACCATAGCAATGTTGTGGGAATAAATAAAAGATTGGGTGTTTATAGGTACTACTGTAAAAGAGTATCAGCAACTGAAACTTTACCTAATGGTAAAAATCATACTGTCGATAAGATGATGATTATGTTGGAGCAGAAGAAAAACGGATGTGCAGTAAGTGTTGTCCACCCTATTTCTGAATTCATTCATATGCCATTAAAAAAAGGTGGTATTCCTAGTATTAAAACACAAGAACAAGTTGCTAACTCTATTGTGAACTTCCTAAATTTTGTGTTTATAGAAAATCAAGCAAAGTATAAGTTATCAAGCGTAAAAGGCCTTCTTTTTGAACATGGAGTGGATTATTTGAATATGTATGGTTTAATAGGACGAAATAACGCTCCAGTGAAAAAAGAAACAGTCAAAAGATGTGAATGGAATCTTACTCGTTTATACTACTTCCTAGCCAAAAAAAATATTTTAAAGCATATAACGATAAATGATTTCGATTTCATAGAATACAAGTATGATGTTTTAGAAGTCAACAGGAAGCCAGAAAGCCCTTTTATCAACGTGAACTATCCAAAAGATGAGGAAGAAGCATTTCTTATCCATGACCTTCCTCGTGAATTAATTATTCCCTTCATACACACCGCAATGTCATATACACCTAGAATAGCTCTTGGTGTGGCATTTCAGTGTTTCGGGGGCTTACGTGCTGGCGAGGTTGTAAATATCGCTAGGACAGGTATTACTCCATCAGGAGAATTCGGATTATATGGATTTCAAATAAAAATACAAAATCGTAATTTCAGACCCGAACTAAAGGATATCAAGGGAAAAGGAACCGTAAAAAAACGAAGAAGGCAAGGTATTTTCCCTTTTAATGGCGAGTTATTACAACTTCTATATAAAACGCATATTAATAATTATTTACCTACCGACGGTAGCAACGCTCTCTTTTCCAACAGAGATGGAAAAGCAATGGAGAAATTTACATATCAACGGGAGTTTAGAAAATTGAAAAATATATTCTTAAATTTATTGATAAATTCTAAAGATCCTTTACTTAGAACATACGGCTTGGAATTAAGTAGCGCTAAGTGGTCTTCTCACATCGGACGTGGAATCTTCTCGAATTTGATTGCAGCAGAAGCAACTAATGTACTTCAAGTGATGACAGCGCGTGGAGATGACAACCCCATGAGCAGTATTACGTATCTAAACAATACAGATAAGATGCTTAGACTTCTAAAGGGTAACTACGATGATATGTATATGGATTTATTAGAAGTAAAGGAAGTGATTATTTCTGAACTAAAATTAAACAGTCGAAATCGAAAAAAGGGAGATTAAAGGTGACAGTATGGTATAAACCCGAAGAAGTAGCTAAATTAATCAATAGAAGTGATTCGAATTTACGAAAACTTGCACGAACAGGGTTAATACCCGATTCATTTTTGAAAGTGGAACTTTCTTCTGGCGGACAAATCAAATATTTGATTCATGCAAACTATGTTGAGCAGCAACTATGCTTGCAAGCTAAACTTTCAAATGATTATTACAAAAAAGCCGAAGTTAAAAGTATGCTAAATGTATCAGACAAAACACTAAAGATTTTACAAGAGACAGGAGTATTCGAGGATGTCTGGCTTTTTGAAGGATTTCTATACTTTTCAAAAAAAGAAGTTGAAATATTTTTAAACAGTAAAACAAGCGCAGTTAGCCTAGTCCAATTAATTAAAGAAGAATTAAATGTATCAACAGATAGACATATTTTAGTTGACTTTATATTCAATGACCCATTTTTATCAAAACTTGTATATAAAGAAGCTCAAAGCTACCAAATTAAAATTGAAGATTGGGAGGACTACAAAAAAGGATTAGTCTATGTCGAAGAGGCTTCTATATATTTAAATATGCCTTTAGAAGTGATGCAAATGTTATGGAGTAAGAAACATATAAAATCATTTACAGCGAAAGATAGGGGTGTTAGAACGCATCTTGCTTACTTAGATGAGTATAAGAGACGTGGACTGATCCCAATTGAGCAATTAGCATTGGAGATGAACACATCTTTGCATGTTATAAGGAAATCTTTTAATTCTGACGACTATATTCTTCTTCCAAATAATAAAAAAGATTTTTACATCAAAAGAGAAAGTGCTGATGAACTTATAAATAGTTATGCTGCAATACAAATTAAGCATAATCATTATATCCATAGTGTAGAAACTAACTATCATCAATTTTTTGAAGACAGTATTACATACTTTAAGAACAAAGCCAATATAAACCTTACAGTGGATTTATATAATAGATGGTCTAGAAAAAAAATAGAGAAAAGCACACAGCCACTCAAAAAACTCACGCTTCATTATTTACGTGTTTTAGAGGTTTTAGCAACTCAACTAACTAAAGAATTAATGGAATATTCAGATTTAGAATTAAAACAACTTTTCGAATCACTTCCTAAAAATCAAACTCGTAGAGTTATCCAATTTCTTGACTATTGCAAAGAGAAAGTTGATTGTGCTTTTAGTGGCGATTATGTTTTTAAAAAGACCTTAAATGGGGTTGGTGATGAAGCGTATACCAAAGAAGAGTGGAAATTATTAATCCTTCATGTTTTAGATGTGGACAAACATTTCGAAAATGCAGTTGAAAACAGAGAGTATGCTAATACATGGCTATTCTGCTTGTTACATTTTTCATTGGCATGGAGACGCTCAGATATGATTTCATTTAAATCGATATCACTTGATATAGTGGGCATTGATGACTTTGAATGGTTCAATGAACACACATTTAAATTAGAAGATGCTCAAAATATATTAAAAACAGTCAGTAGAAGTATGCAAGAATATTTATCAAGAAAGAACAAACAAAAATCCGTATACGTTGTCCCTTTTATTTTTGAAATGCCTACAGCATTAGCCTTCATTCTTAGTGAACTACACCGTAAAAATGAAAACGCAAATAGCAAATTTTTAGTTGAAAATATAAGCGACAACAATATTAAAGATTTCTTTGGAGAAGATTTGCCAAAATTCAAAAGTAAAATGAGTAACAAATCGTTAATGACTTACGGTTGGGAAACAGCGGTAAAAAACGGTAAAGGTGCATTGGCTTATTGGCTAAGTGGTTTTTCTCGTTCTCATACTCATAATATTTCAATGCCTAACTCTATCACTCAGGTATATCTAGTTACGCGAAATACTGATGTAGATGTTGAAGAAATGGCTCGTCACGCCTTCGATAGAGGGATTTTTGGATGGCAAGTAAAAGTTATGATAGACGCCATAAATGAAAATGAACCGATGAGCTTAGGAGAAATGACAGCAGCCATAACAAATATCAATAAAGAATATTCACCTGTAATGATAAACGAATTATCAAAATTCGCTGTCACTAGGCACGAGCAATCAATTGCATTATTAAAAGACCTCATGAAAATTCCAAAACAAGAGTTAAAAGACAAACTAAAGGAGATTTCCAGATTACGCTCCCCTTCATTGCTAGACCATTCACAATGTCTCGTAGGATTAGAAAATTGTCCGTTTAAAAAAGAGGTTGAATATAATCTAGAAATGCCATGTCTCGGTTGCAAAAATCGCATCGATACAAATTATATTTTAGATATTGTGAATGTGAAAATATTTTCTTTGATTGAACGATTAAAAAAAACAAATCAAGACGAACGTATCACACGTATCAAATATACACACATGATTAAATCGCTTTTGTATATCCTAATGGATTTCAAAAGAATGTATGATCAATTTGATACGAATTATATTCGCAGTTTCATAGATTTAGACTTGTTGCAAGTAAATATTAGAGAATTAAATGTCACAAAATTTTTAACTATAAACGAGGCGAATAATTGATGGCTGTAAAAAATTTAAAAGTAGGAAATGGAGATAAAGGATTACTTATTTACGAAAAGACTTCCAACTCAGTTGCAGAAAAAAAGTATCTCAAGTACAACGAAGATGAGTTAATTCAGTATCAAGAAAAATTCGAGCTTTTACAAGACGATGGGATTATTAAATCCCCTTCCGAATTTCTTGACCATCAATGGAACGTAATGGGACGCGAATATTATAGGAGTCTTGATTTTACTGAAATAGAATATGATAAAGAGCTTTATTTATCTTTAAAATGCTACGTAATAGTACAACTATATGATCGAAATATATCCCCGGATAGCATTTTTGAGGGGTTTGGCAACATTTTAAACATCATTAAATTAACAAGTTGTTATGACAAACGAAAACTAGTGGAATTCGAGGAATGGAAGTTAGAAAAGGAGTCATTAAAAATTAATTTAAGTACATACAGAAACTATAACTTAGGATTCTTGTACTTTAATCCTATAAACGACGCAGCTGATTATATCCCTTTATTTGAATCCATACAGGGCGCTGATTGGGATATAGTCAGAGAGATACCTACTTATGAAGAATTTGTCCGTTTTGATTTTTTAATTAACGATTTCATGAACAAAGCAACAAATAATATGCGTTCGAAATATTACCCAATTTTTATTTGGTGGAAAGTATCGACAATCCTCCCTATTCGCCCAATAGAACTCGTTAAAATAAAAAATAACGATATACGGTATGATGCGAAAGAAGAAAAATATTACCTTACCAAAGGGAAAAGAAAGCTATCGCCTTCCAAAAAAGAAAAAGGAAAGCATCACGTCTCCATACCTAAGGAAATTCAGATAAACAAGGAAATATTCGAAATTATTGAAGATTATAAAAAGGAAACTAATAGTGAGAACGAAGAATATCTGTTCCATCTTTCTCACCATTATGAACATTTAACAAAGCCTAAGTATAGCAGCTTCATAAATAAAGGAGTAACAAAAAAATATAACGACCATCGAACAACCGATTTAATGTCAAAGCTATTGGTTTCATTTTTCAATGAAGTGATACAAGACGGTATGGGCATTAATGTTGTAAATTCAAGAGACGAATTAGATTTAGAAAATCCACACAAAACCATTACTCGCCTTAGTCTAATGGATACACGCCATTTCGCTATTTGTTCAATGATGATGCAAGGATTCAGTGAATTAACAATCGCCCAAATGGCAGGTCATACTAAGATTGAAACTCAATCCGCATATGCATCTCATATTGATGATTTTCAAAGGTCTTATTCTAATTTACTAGCTAAGGATATCCAGCGAAGTATGACAAACCTAAATACTTCAGGATTCGATCATTTTACATTTCGTCAAAAGCAGATACTCTCTTATTGGAATTCTGACTACTCTAAAGAAAAGAAAATAGATTATGGTTACTGCCAATCAAAAAACTTTCCGTACGAATGTTTCGAAGATGATTGTATCTTTTGTAATAAGATTCATATAGATTTATCTAATTTGACCACTCTAGAACAATCTGAATTGGCAAACAAAATTACAAAAATTCAAGATGAAATACAAATCAAATTAAATTTCATCAAAAAGTATTACCGATCAGCTTATAGGAAAAAGGAGTCAGAATTCGATAATAACGAAAAAAACTCTAAAGACCTTGAACGAAACAGCGCAAATCTCGCAATTTTATTAAATAGAAAAGCAATGTTAGAGGCGCATCTAGCCAAAAAAATGGAGGTACAAGATGACAACAGAAAAGTCTAAGGGTGGCAGACCGCAAAAATATTCATATGAGGAACTAAGATCCGTTTTATTCGAATACGCAAACAAAAAAAGTGGGAAATTAATTACTCTCGCAGATTTAGGGCGCGAAACAAAGTTTCCTCGGTACGTATGGAGAAATAATAAACAGATTCGAGAAGACATTGAAAAGCTTAACAAAACCCCTATAGCAATCGTAGGTTTAATGAAAGAGAATGTAAAAATTCCTTCGGCTGAGGATTTAGTAAATTCTAATTATAAAAATAAAAACCTACTAATCACAAGGGTTCAACAAGTCCTTGACGCATATCAAACTACTTTTGAACAAGTGTTAAAGACAACGGAATTAGAAAATAGCCTAAATATTAAGGAGAAAGAAATAGCCTCTTTAAAAGAGGAAATCGATGCCCTGAAAAAGCAGGCTGCATTCTATCAAGAAAAATACGAATCGATGACATTACATAGCACTACTCTTCTAAGTCGGAAAAATTTTGATTTGAAGGAAAATGTCATAGATGTGGAAAAGAAATTTAAAGAAATTGACGATGAATTTGAGGATTTATTCAAATAAACAAAAGTCTATCAAAAGTCATAAAATAAAGTACTTTTAGGGTTCACTTCAAGCTCGCTTCGGGGACGTTTTCGTTATTCAACAATCAAAGCGCTATTGCCGTACAAAGGTAATCGCTTATCAATTAACTACATATGATTTAATAACTTCACATTACAACTATTGTTGTTCTAACTTGAGTAGAACTCAAAGCGAATGGCGCAATTGTCGAACAACATAAACTGGCTTTCTACTTTGTGTTCATATAAACATAGTAGGAAGCCTTTTTTATTCTATAATTTCTTCATTTTAGTCTTGATTTCCCGAAAAGGTTTATTATAAAAAAACCTCCTGATTTGTAACAGATTCAGGAGGAACTTTGTAATATTTGAATGAATGATGTCTATTTTGGGGTAGCTTCCCGTAAATGCGTATTTACAACGTTAAGCTGTTTGTGTTGATAAAAATAAAGCATATACAACGATAAGAATTTTGAGACAAGTCATACAAAACACTAAATAGCTTTATTTGACGTAATTTCGATTATATCTCAATAGATTAAACCTTATTGTACAAGGTTTCCTGCTTTATCATTGTAAATCCGTATAATCCTGATGCTGCCCCTCTAAGAAGTAAGATGTTCTCATACCAATAAGGAGCTCATACCATTTAATTAATGAGAAGTGCTTGTTTTCGTGTCAGCAGATCTTTGATTAAGTATAATTACTCCACCGATAATCATAACTAAACCAATAAATGTAAGAATGTTAAATGGTTCATTCCACACCAAAACACCTATTAAAGCTGTCAGAGCTGTTCCTACACCTGACCAGATTGCGTAAGCTAAACTTAAAGGCAAAGTTTTTAAAGACAATGATAATGTATAGAACGCTATGAAGAAGCCAATTGCTACTCCAATTGTGGGGTATATATTCGTAAATCCTTCAGATAATTTCAACATAGATGTTCCGAATATTTCACCAATAATCGCAATTCCTAATGCAACATACCCTTTCATAATCCATCAACCTTCCTTTAATGAGACAATTTAAGTACCACAACACCAGCTATAATGATTAGTAAGCCAAGTAATATTTTTAGATTAAACTTTTCTTTCCAAACAAGAATACCAACAATCGCAGTAAGAGCAGTTCCTGCACCAGACCATATTGCATAAGCAGTTCCTAACGGAATGTGTTCTAATGCTTTGGAGAGAAGGTAAAAAGCACTCCCCATACCTATTACTAAACCAACTGTAGGGACTAATTTCTTAAAGCCATTTGATGCCTTCATCATAGAACTTCCGAATACTTCAAATAAGATTGAGCCAATTAATAATACATATGGATTCATGTGATATCCTCCTAGGTTGTAGATTCAATTAATTTTTCGATGATTTTTTCTCGTAAGTCAAAATTGATTTGTCCCAACTTAAAGAACTCGGAATAATAAAGACCATCGAGGGTAAGCCGAATTGTTGTTGCTAGTACAGAGTCAATACCATCCTCATCAATTTTTGATTGAATATACTCGAAGTGGACGAGGATGTTTTCTGTAACAGTATGGTTCAATTTCGAAAAAGAATGAGATGCTATATTTAGAACTTGAGAATTGTTTAAATCATCAGTGTATGCATGTATTAAGGCGCGAGTCCATTTTCCTTTTTCTATAGGATCATTCTCAGCTAATTCATTAAATCGGTATACAAAGTCTTGAAAAATTAGTTCAGTTATTCCAGCATATAATGCTTCTTTTGAGGGGAAATGATACAATAAACCACCTTTGCTAACATTGGCTTGCTTTGCGACTGCTTCTAATGTCAAAGTATCAAAATCGTTTGAACCTAAGAGTTCTATTGCAGCATTTAGCAGATGCGCTCTTTTGTCCTGTCCTTTTGCTGACATGATTACCCTCCTTTTGTTATTCCATGAGATTATTATACCGTCCGGACGGTTTTTTGTCAAAATAAATTTACCTTGAATTTATTTTGATAGGGATGTTCCAGAATCTAAGTTTGTATTGTTTCTTAGAAAATGATTCTGTTAAAGGGCGCTATTCTGACATATGAACCAGCGTCCTTATTACATATAAGAAGCGCCATTGTTGAAGAAGCGCCTCAAAATTCAAGATACCTTAGTTCATTAAAGATTTATAAAGTATGCAAAATCATTCAAAATAACGTTCCCAAATAAAAGTTTGGACGCAAACGAAAATCCTAGAAATCTTGCTTAAATAGTATTTCTTGGATTCATTAAGGTTGTAAATACGCATCTTTCTTACACTAACCCTACGATAAAAGTGTAGGAATTTTAAGTTTTGTTCATCATTTAGTTTTGTTCATCGCTCAAATTGAGGTGTATCAACAGATAAAAGGTTTTATCTCTTAAAAGAATATCCTATACCGGTGGCGTCTCGAACACCTACAACATCACACCACAGGACAGTACCTTGAACCGTCATGGTAATCAGGCGTACATGGAGGACGTCATCCGCAAAGCGGGTGGCGCAACGAACTTTGAAGCGCAAATTACCTATCCGAATACTTCGACGATGATACCATCCGCGTATAAGTATACTGATACGGTCCGCGGGAATACCGTCGTCGACCGGTTCAAGAACAGTAACCCGGACGAAACGAATGCCGCACTTGGTCTGACGAAGAAGGATACGAAAAAAGAACCGACCTCGAAATCAGCTCCTGATACCACAAAGACCGAGGACGTCTCGCGCGTCGATACCGACGGCAATGGTCAGGTGGCGATACAGGAGGCGAAAAATGCCGGCTTCGCGATGCCGATCACGGAGAAACACTGGTTGTACCAATATATGCGGGACAACGACCATGACGGCATGGTCGGAGAATGATCAATTGACCCTTAGGACAAGTACATATTGCACTTGTCTTTTTGTATTACTTATTTATATAATAATTCATTTTTTATCTATTTTATCTTCAAAATACATGATAAAATTTACAATATAATCATGTTAAGGAGATTTAAAATGGGCAAATTAGATACAATTAACAACCAGTTAGAAAATAGTACTTTTCCAATTAGTTTAAATACGTTAGAAGAATTGAAAATGAAGTTACCAAAAATTGAACGATCTTATATCGAAATCACATTAAAGGCATTGAAAAAAGAATTTAAGTCCGATCAACTTTTTTATGCGTTAGAAGGTGTTCAACCTTCTCTGACTAAGTATGGTTTTCTTCTGATGACGGAAACAGATGTCGTTCTCTCTATCCATAAAGGTTCGATCATGCCAAGTGCGACAATTGAAAAGATTCCGTTCTCTAAAATTAAAGAAGTAGACTTCGATATCATTCCAATTCCAATTAATCCGTTTGGGGTGAATGAAGGAATTATTTATCTGACACATAAAAAAGGATTCGGAAGTAAAAAACTTACGATTCGTGACGTTACTGTTAGTCGACTCGATTCACTTGTAGAACAGTTGAAGTATGCTGCGAATCAACACAACTAAGGAGGTAATTGTAAATGGGATTATTTGATATGTTTAAAGGTGACAGTACAAAAAATAAACAAGGCATGCATCCTCATTTTGCATTCGCAACATCACTTGTCTACATGATGGCTTCAGATGGAGAGTTTGATAATGAAGAAATCGGTCAACTACTAGCTGTATTAGGCGGTAAGAGCAAAAAAGGTACAATTCGTATTGGAGACAATAATGATGATTTAATGGAAAAAGTATTTAAGTACTTTGATCGTAACTCTATCGATACATTCTTGGCAGAGGCTGCACCAGTATTAAATTATGAGCAAAAACTCTGTGTTCTTGCTAATCTAGTGGACTCTTCCCTATCTGACGGAGAAGCAGAGCGAGAAGAACAAGCTATGTTTAATAAATTCGTGACAGCATTTGGTGTAACAGAACAAGAATTCGCTTCAATCTTCAAGGTTATTGCGATGAAAAATGATCGCTCTGTCTTTAAGAATTAAGCCATACATCTTTTATTTCAACGTCTAACAATCACTCATTCGATTGTTAGACGTTTTTTTACTTTGAGAACTTAAAACTCCTGTTTTGTCAACTAACAAACATCATTGATGAATTGTTTTAATTGAGAACATAATTTCGAGAAATACATCAAGAACTTACATTCTAAAAAAAGAGTACCTTCTATGAGTTATGAAGCCCAAAACAATAAGAACTGGATTCCCTTCCTGATGCCTGTATTGAGTATGAACCTTGCGGTTTAAAAAGAAATTTAAAGATCTCGTTGAATTAGTCAAGATATAGATAAAACAGGAATTACTTTATGTATTAAAAAGCACCTATTCTTCTTAAAAAACATTTAGAAGATAGGTGCTTTATGATTTTATACTCGACGTAATATTATTTTTTTAACTTTAGTGACCATAAAAAGCGAAAAATAAAAGAGACCAAGAACTATTAAAACTCCTAACACTACTATAACCCAGTTCCATTCTCCTTCTAAAATAAAACCTATAGAATATAAACCTAAAAGAGTTAAATAAAAGAATAGCAAGGAGGGCAAGATAGGTAAAATTAGCGGACGCACATATGATATCGTATTGTTCACATCACTTATTAAGCTATCAGGATTTATATTCAAATTTCTAATTTTGATCAAATCATTTCTTACAATTTTTAACAAGTATTCTTTATCTAACTCTTTTTCTCCGACCATCAATTGAAATGAATAGTATTCAAGTTTATTGCTACAAGTTCCAATAGCCTTTTGGCAATTTGTAATAATTTCATCATCTGATCTGTCTTTCGTAATTAGATTGTGTAAGTCTATTAATAATGTAAGTTGCTCATGTTCTTTGGCTTTTTTTTCTTCATCTTTTTCTCTGAGTTTCGAGCTAAAATATTTATAAACAAACGCAAAATATGAGAGGCATACTATAGATAAGAATAACTCTAAGTATCCAACTCCGAGTGCTTTTTGAATTTCTGAAATATTTTTAAACATCAAATCCATACGCTATATCTTCTCCTATAATCTTTTATGTGTATAAAAATGTTTCTATACTAAGAATATTTTTTGAGTACAGAAATGCTATTTTGAAGATAAGTTTATTATCTCAATACATTTAATTGATAAATTATAGCACTTCTTAAATTTTTTCTTTCATTTCAAAATAAAGATTGAGTCTTAAAGATACAATTTCATGCAAAATTCGATTTAATATATCTATATATTTTTCCGATATTTTTATAGATAATGTCTTACTATCAAACTCAAACGGCTTACCCATTTTCGGAAACGGCATCTTCTTCAGTAATCGTTCTACTTTCACGGCATCAAATGGTCCATTTAACTCCGCCGTTTGCGTATCCTTTAACTCTCGATACTTCTCTGCATGCAGATACTCATAAAAGAATGGTGCTACTTCCTCTGCCGTGATCGGCTCCATCCAGCGCTCTTCTCCTCGATCAAGCATTGCTAACAGAACGACCATCTTATAACTTCGATTCATGATCGTCTTTTCGACCTGCTCAATCAATTCTCGATTTGCATCGTACGCCTCAATCTCTTCGTCTGATAACTCCTGATACTCTTTCAAGAAACCAACGTAAGAGCCCCACTCTTGTTTATAACCTTGTGGAACTGGAGCATACTCGCCGATTTCAACATACGATGGTCGACGACCGAGTTCGTATTTGATTTGCTCGTATTGCTCAATCAATCGTAACTTCCGCTGACTTGGTTGCCGGAGTCGATGAATCAATTCCAGTGCTCGCGTATCGAACTCAATCACACAGCCGGGTGGTGGCGTAATCGGCTCTATTTCGCCTCGCTTGAACGATTCTTTCATCTTCCCGAGCAGCTTCAGCTTCGTCTCGACGTTGCGATAGTTCCCAATCAAGTCAATGATGACGCAGTGCGATTTGTCCTGTGCCAAGCGTAAACCTCGTCCGATTTGTTGCGTATAGATAGCGACGGATTCAGTTGGACGACAGAAAAGGAGTGTATCGACTTTCGGAATATCGACACCTTCGTTGAACAAATCAACCGTAAAGAGGACGTCAATCTCGCCTTGTTCGAATGCTTGCATGTACTTTGTGCGATTGGTCGTCTGCCCAGTCAGTGCAAATGCCGTCGTTCCTTTTTCCCGGAATACTTGCGCCAGATATTCCGCCTGCTTGATCGACGAACAAAAACCAATCGTCTTCGTTTGACGACGTTTCTCCCATGAATGATAGATATTATCCGCGACCTCACGATCAAGTTGTCGATGCTCGAGTTGCGACGCATCGTAGGTCCGACCGATTCGTCGAATCTGGGAATAGTCGATCGTGTCATGAATACCGTAATAATGAAACGGCGTCAAAAATCCTTCAGCAATCGCCGCTGTGAAATGCATCTGGAAGGCAACGTTATGGTGACAGATCGCATAGACATCGGCACCGTCCATTCGGTCTGGTGTCGCCGTCAGACCGAGCAGGAAACGGGGCGTGAAATGATCGATGATCTTCCGATAACTCGTCGCTGCCGCGTGATGGAACTCGTCAACAATGATGAGATCAAACTGATCCGTTGCAAAACGGTCCAAGTGACGCTTTTGCGCCAGCGTCTGGACGGAAGCGAAGACGATCTCCGTCGTCTCTGTGACGGTCCGGTCACTGCCGATATAAAAGCCGGTCTGCCACGCCGGATTGACTTTTTGAAACGAACGCTCGGCCTGCAGTAACAATTCTTTTTGATGTGCCAGGAACAGGATTCGTGTGAAGTCTCCCGCAAAGAACGCACTGAGGTAGGTCTTCCCTAGTCCAGTCGCAAGCACTGCCAATGCCCGTGTCCGTCCTTCTTCCATCGTTTCCCGTAACGCGTGCAGCGCTTCTTCCTGCACTCGGTGTGGCAGGATTTCTGGTGCGACGACAACGGTTCCTTCGTCGTACTCAACTTCCGGTTCTGAGACATATTGACGCGCCGCGTACTCTTGACGGTAGGCCTCTAAAACAACTGGGTTCAGTTCTTCTGCCGATTCACTGAGATAAAGATCCATGAAGGCATCCATCGCATCATCAAGGATTTGTGGTGCGACAGCTTGTGGTAGATGGACGTTCCATTCGATACCGGACCGAAGCGCACTGTTCGAGATGTTCGACGAACCGACGATTGATAAGCCAGTCTCTGCGTTTCGAAACAGATACGCTTTCGGATGGAAGGAGCGTCCGCCTGATCGATAAAAGCGAACTGACAACCCATCCAGCGCAAGCAACTGTGCCAGTGCTTCTGGATCGGTGATGTGTAGATAGTCGCCAATCAACAGCCGAATCTCGGCTCCTCGTTGTAAGGCACGACGAAACGCTGGGACGAGTAAGGCAACGCCTGACTTCTGAGCAAATGCTGCGACGATATAGACTTCCTCCGCCAAATCAATGGCTTCGACGAGTGAGTCATATAAGTGATGCGTCGTCAGCTTCGCTTCCGGGATCAATCTTCGACCTCGATCAAGTAAAGACGTTCTTCGAATCCGCCGCGTTGTTGCTGTTTCTTCGTTTGGACGGCTTCCAGTTCCTCGACTGTCACGCCATGTGTCTTCGCTAACGCTTGGATCAGCTCCAGTAAATCAGCTAACTCCTCGACAGCGTCTGCGTCCGTCGTTGCTTCCTCGTATTCAGCGAGTTCTTCATGGAATTTCTTTTTCGCTTCCACTAGGAATTCATGTTCGTTCAGCGTTCGGAACGTCGCTTTTTTTCCGTTTTGGTCGATGATGTTTGGAATCGCGTCTCGAACTAATTTATGATAAAGTGGCATATCAATTCACTCCTTTGAAGGGTTGAGGGATATCCGAGTCGAATCACTCGGTGTCGTACATATGTATTTTACAAGAGGAGGTTCTTTTCATGTCTACATTCAAACAGATCGACACAACGAACGCCCCTGCTGCGATCGGCCCTTACTCGCAAGGCTTTATCGCAAACGGAACACTCTATGCTTCCGGTCAAATCCCGATCGACCCGACAACAGGTGAACTTGTACCAGGCGGGATCACGGAGCAGACGGAACAAGTCATGCGCAACGTCGATGCCATCCTGAAAGAAGCAGGACTGACACCTGACCGCGTCGTCAAGACGACATGCTACTTAACGAGCATGGAACACTTCGCTTCTTTTAATACGATTTATTCCGATTACTTCGCACCGCACAATCACTTCCCAGCTCGGTCTTGTATCGCTGTTAAGGAACTACCAAAAGGTGCTTTAGTTGAAGTTGAGATCTTAGGACTCGTGTGATCTGATCGCTACGCACTCCCTGCGTAGCGTTTTTTCATCGTAGTCCCCAGCGTCCTGTTCCTTTCCCCGTCTCACTGTAAAAAAGGTCCTGCTCTCCCTGGTACAATTCACACTCACTCGCATGCAGGTAGATCAATTTTCGAATGCGTGCCTCGAGTCCTGCTTCTGATGTAAACCGTAATAGATCCAAATGTTCTGTTTGTCTGACGCGCTGGTAGATATCAATTAAGTCGAGTGGCGATTGTCGTTCTAGGATTCGTTGAATTACATCAAGTAACTGTTGGCTCTCATCCGTCATGTCCTTCTAACTCCTTTTTCATCATTTTGTTTTGAATCGCATTCATCACGATCGGTATTTGGACGACCAGATTCAAGACGCTGACTCCAAGAACCAGTTGACTGGCTGTCAATGGCTTGAAGTATCCTTCGCCGTATCCTTCCCCTACACTGAGTGCGATCCCGTACGAAATCGCAAACGATACCATGTTGCCGATAACGATGTATTTCGGTTTTCCACTCCGTGCAAGGGAATACGATAAAACACCGAGTCCAAATAAAAATAAGGCGTATCCTAAAATCGAACCCGTTTTCCAATCGAGGTAAGGTCCTAGCCACGCAAACGGAATCAGATACAATAGTGCTCTTTTCATCGTTCATCCTCCCATTCTTCATCTTCTCGATTACTCCCCGCGTCATAATAACCGTATAGCAGTTCTCGAATCATCCACCATCCAGGTGGATAGATATTTGATCCTGAAAGTTTCTCTGTACCATTTTCTGTCGTCACATGAATTTCCCAATCCGTGCCGTCACAAATCAGAACGCCTTCAGGATATGGATAGTTTCGCCATACTTCCGCATCGAACCGCTCCGACCACATGTCGATTAGGTAAATATCCTCTTCCGTCAGTTCTATCAGTAACGGATTCAATTCCTCTGGTAAATTTAGTTCTTGAAACCACCATCCGGATAATCGTCTTTCCTCATCTTCCGCACGAACCGTTCGAGTTGCACGGTGCCACCAAAACGTCTGTCCTCTTCCCATACCGGACTCCCGAAAATAAATTCGCTCGACTGTTTGCATCGTAATCATCCTCTAAAATTGATATTTCCATTATAGCCCATTTGTTATTTTTAACCTGTTACATTTTTTACTATGGTTCTGCTGATTTCTGTTGCTGTGAAACATTTTTCTCCTTCTATCAGTAAATGTAGTGAAAGGAGATGGTTCATATGCATGTATCCATTCACCAAGCTGGTTATGACGTCGGTCAGCCCGTCTTACAAGAGATCGCGTTTGCTTTACAGCCTGGATCCATCACCGGTTTGATCGGTACGAACGGTGCAGGAAAAAGTACGACGATTCAAGCCATGTTCGGTACGCTGCCATGGGTCGAAGGAGAGATCGATTTACCGGCCTCACTCGCCTATATTCCGGAACAGCCGACCTATTACGAATATTTGACGCTCGCCGAGCACCTTGAGCTGGTCGCCTCACTTCACGAGACAGATCACGCCTACACGGAACGACTCTTAAAGACATTCGAACTGCATGCTGTCACAGGTGACTATGTATCCTCTTTCTCTAAAGGAATGAAACAGAAGGTGATGCTCGTCTGTGCCTTGATGCAACGCGCGGACTGCTTGATCATCGATGAACCGTTCGTTGGTCTCGACGCGGTCGCGACGATTCGGTTGTTACACTTACTCGAAGCAGAACGAACGCGTGGTGTGGCGATTCTGCTCGTCACCCATGTCCTCGATTCCGCGGAACGTCTGTGTGACGATTTCGTCTGGATTGATCAGGGACGCATTAAACATCAAGGAACACTCGCTCAGATTGGTGAAGCCTCCGGTCAGCCAGGCGCTCGCTTGTTCGACATAATGGAAGCGATGGTGCTCGAGCATGATTGAAACCTTTTTGAAGCAACGGATCCGTCGACGGCATGCGGAACAACGTCGCTTCTTCCGAGAAATCTTCGACTGGACGATTTTGCTGTATCTTGTCGTTCCAGTCGTTCTATTCATCATCTATGAAGCGGTGCAGATTTTAAGTGGTCAAGCGGACTGGGTTCAAACAGTTCCGGTCGCTTGGATTTTACTCGGATGGATTCTGTATGGATTCCTGCCCGCCTTTTACGCCTGGTTCGAACCGGCAGATCGCCTCTTCTTCAAACCGGTTCCTGGAGCGATCGTTCGAATGAAGTGGTATTCCGTTCGGTATCACTTCGTGAGGATTTTTCTAATGACTGCCGGATTACATCTACTCTGTTTTCCGCTACATAGCATCCGGTTTGACCAATCTAGTATCACAGTACTGCTGATTAGTCTCGTGCTCTCTTTGCTCCAACCGTTCTTTAGCTTTTGGACATATCGGTTATCTGGGCAACGGTTCTTGCGGAAATGGAGCGGTCTTCTCGTCCTGGCAACCGGACGCATCACTCTGTTACTCCTGCTTTGGCTTCAACCGCACCCTGTCCTCTTCGTCGTCGCACTGTGTGTGTTGCTGTTCGGATCCCTTCATGTCCAGCACTGGTCGCGGCGAGAGGACGGATTAACGGAGGATATCCTGTTGTCGACGAAACGACAGTCGAGTTTATCGGCGACCGTCCTTGAATTGAACGGTGCCTTACCGAAGCCGTCTCACCGAAAGCGTCCGTTCTTTCATCTGCGATTATTCAAGCAGACGCACCAGCAACTCCCGCTGATCACGTATCTGCGGGATCCGAGTAAACGTCGTTTCTTACTCCAGCTGTTTGCTGCGATGAACTACGGTCTTCTCGTTTTACCATGGATCGGACGCGGTCTCGTTATCGCCTTCGTTCTGTTTGTTCTCTTTCAAGAACGGAAACAACATCACACGTGGTTCCGCAGACAATCATTCTACCAGCACATTTCCAATTGATTGATTTCTGCTATACTTTTTCTATTACATTGGTTGGAGGGATGACTTCATGCGTACTCATTTATTCTTATTCGGAGGCGGTCCTCCTTTTACACCGAACTTACGAACACGATTTGCTACATTAACGAATGGTGGACCGGTCGCGATTCTATACGTTCCGCGGACCGGTAAGGACTGGACGAGCTACGCCTCGATCTATACGAAGCCGTTAGAGGAAGATGGCATCTCGTCGTTCGTCCATCTGCCACTGTCTGACGCAACAACGGACGAACAACTTGCACAACTACAGCAGTGTCAGGGCATCATCATCTCCGGTGGCGAGACCGAATTGTATCAGCAATACTTGGTCGCTACACCGATCGGTGACATCATTCAGTCGCGTTTCGCAGATGGTGTTCCGGTCGCCGGCTTTTCAGCCGGTGCCCTCGTTTCGCCTGAACGGTGTGTGATTCCGGCGATCGACCAACGCGACAATCAACGTCTTCGCTTGCCTGGTCTTGCCTTACTGAAAGACGCAGTCATTTGTGTCCATTACGAGACGTGGGGCGAAGCTGCCCATCTCGTGCAATCCTTTGCGGAAGAAAGCACAGACCGTGCCTTCGGACTAGCTGACGAGAGTGGGATCTATCTACGCGATCAGCACCTCGTCGAAACAGAAGGAATCGATCCCGTCATATTGTCGCGGAGTCCCGTCAAATGACAGCAATCGTTCCTGCCGTCAAAGGCATCATCATTCACGAGCAACGTCTCCTGATCGTCCGCCGGGCTGCTGCTGACTTCGGTGGCGGGACATGGGAATGTCCGGGTGGCAAGATCGACTTCGGTGAATTGCCAGTCGACAGTCTCATTCGCGAGATTAAAGAAGAGACACAATTGACCGTTACGCCGAAGCATCTGCTCTATGCCTCGAGCTTCCTGACGCATCCCAATCGGCAAATCATTCTCTTGATGTACGTCTGCGCGACGAATCAAACAGACGTTCAATTATCGGCAGAACACGACGCCTATCTCTGGGCGGACGAAACAACGATCCGTGAGTTGATTGCGCCGAATATTCTCGCTGATTTTGAACGCCATGATGTATTTTCGTTACTGCATCACTAAACACAACTGCCCCGCCTGACCAATCGGTCGAGCGGGGTAGCTTTTAATTACAGCAAAGGGTCTCGATAACAGACGACGCGATTTCGTCCGGTTTGTTTGGCTTCATATAACGCTAAATCTGCCTTTTGGACGGTCTCAAATACGGTCGATGCTTGATCAGAAGAGGCAACCCCTAGCGATAACGTGACATGAAACACAGGATGCTCCTTATAGACGAAGTGTTGATCAGCGCAGGCCCGTTCCCCCAGTCGTTCCGCTTGTCGGAGTGGTACGTCCGGCAACAGTAAGACAAACTCTTCACCACCGTACCGACCGACGACGCCCTGTTCTGGACAATACGATTGCAAGAGATGACTGAGTTGCCGTAAGACGACGTCGCCCCCTTCATGACCGTATGTATCGTTGATTGATTTAAAATGATCGAGATCAAGAATGAGGACGGAAAAGACCGTTCCGTTCTGAGCGTACTCGGCTAACGTCTCATCCAGTTTTCGGCGGTTTCCCAGTTGTGTCAGTCCATCCGTTAAAGCCAGTTCTTGTTGCGTATGCACGAACAAAAAATGCTTCCTTAGTTCTTGTAGGAAACGATAGGTGACGTAACCACCAATCATGATGACGATGATATAGACGAGCGCAATCTCTAAAAACCGCTCGAACGTGTTCGTCAATAAATATAGCGCCGGTAAGCTGTATGCGATACCTGTTCCAAGCAACACGAGATAATCCTTCATTCGCTGAGCAGCAAACCGGCGATAAATCGTCGCCGTCACGAGTAACGCGACACAGATCAAGGTCGTCAGAATCAGTCCTTGGTATTCGCCAGCTGGTGTCACCGCGAATCGAGCACCGATAATGAACAGCATCGTGATGCTCCCGCTAACTAATCCCCCATAAAAGTACGCTGTGACGAGTGCAACAAGACGCAAATCAATCTTTGCAACGTCATAGGAGATACTGTTGAAAATCAACAGTGCACCAATCACACCGGCGATACAACCGATCGCGAGTCGGACTTGTAAGGAAGAGTTAGGCGAGATGCGCTCGATCCGTCTTAGCGGTAAAAACGCAAACAGCAATGTCGCAATCAACAGTGAGAAGTTCAACAACAATGAATTAAGCAACGTAAGCACGACGACATCCTCCTCATTCCATTTCAGATAGTTACTCTATTCCCGTCAGATTACACATTCCCCTCTTTTTCCAAGGTTTTCAAACAAGAGGAGAGGGAATCAAACAAATATGTCTAGCGTCTACATCATTAAGGGGGAATCTTTCATGGACCGTCAAGCCGAAAAACGAAAAAGTAATATGCCATTCTTCATCATTCTTGTCATCGCTATCTTCGTCATCGTTGCTGCTGCGTTGATCATTTACGTCACATCTGAACCAAAAGAAGAGACACAAGCACTTATGACCCATCTTGCAACTGTCCTTCCGATTTACGTGAATTAGATTCACAAGACCTTTACACAAGCCGTACAACACCTTCATACATGTTGTTTCTTCTCCTTCCGATAGGTACACGGGAGGAGATGTTTTTTTATGCTTACGAAAAAACGATTATTAGCACAGCAACTAAATGGATGGTTGATTCCGATCGTCGCCATCGGATTGATCATGATCAGTGGTCTAAGCGTTTACGCATCGTATCAACAATCCGTCACAGCAACTGAGGAACGGCTGATGCGTGAGTTAACGATGTTCGACGCGAACGTCCGGGCAACGTTTCTCGCGTATCCGGAGGACGCAACTGACCGCTCGCGTGCCATCAAACGATTGCAACAGCAACAGCGAACCGACTTATCACGTGACGACTACACGGTTCGCTTTCAAAGCCTGAACACGAGTGATGCGTTCCGACCGTTGACACTCGAACCAGCAAAACGAAAACAACTACTACAGCACTTAAAGAATGCACGTACATATGCATTTTCGTATCAAGACCAATTTCTTGTCGCGATGACGATTCCAGAACTCGATGACGTCATCTTACTGACGACCGACCGTGATAAATTAATCGCCCCTGCTCGAGATTTAGCTTGGACACTCGTCTGGGTGAGCGTAGTCACACTTGTCAGCATCAGCCTGTTGATTCGCTGGCGGATTCAACGCCAACTGGCACCGTTATCGAAACTCGCCTTACAGATTGAAGAAGCGCATGCGAAGCGCTCGTATCGTCCATTAACGCTCAAGACGACGACCTTTGAGTTACAACAGCTGACGTTTCAATACAATCAGTTGATGCAACAAATTAATGACTTAACGACGGAGATGCAACAAGCCAGTCAGGAGCTTGAATCCGTCCAGCCCCACTTCTCTTCGCGCTTATCCGCAATGGATCAATCAGTCCAAGCCGTCGATGAAGTTGCCGGTTCCTTACTTGCGCAATCGACACAGATGGATCAGACGATTGTCGCTTCGACACGTTTGACTGTCCAAGGACACGATGCGTTAAGCGAGATGCAAACGACACTTCTGAACAGTCAACATGCCGTAACCCGTTTTCAACAGACTGTTCAGACGAATCACACGACACTTGGGACATTACAACAAGAAAGCCACTTGCTGAAAGAACAATCCGCGACGACAGAGCAAATCTTGCAACAGACCTCACATCTACAGCAGCAGATGGAGACCTCGATTTCCCACATCCAGCGTGTCGCTGAAGAGACGCGCCGCTTGTCGCTGAACGCGCTGATTGAGGCAACCCGTGCCGGAGAAGCTGGTCGCGGCTTCACGGTCGTCGCTAAGGAGGTCGAAAAACTAGCGATCGATATTAGGACGAGTACGGACCATATTCGGCAGGTCAATCAGATGTGGACGGCGGGGCTCGATCAAGTCGAACAAGCACTCTCGCAAATGACGGAACGTTTTCTTTCGACGTCGCAACAGCTCGAGACGGCAACGGAGCATTTAAAACAGATGCTGACCGAAGCGACGACGATTGAGACGACACTGGGTACCGTGGAACACCAACGCCAGATCGTCGCAGATGTTCAGTCGAACATGCAGGAACATCTACAGTCGGTTCAGCAGTTGATGTCAGAACTCTCGTCTTACAGCCAGGTGCTCGGGGAACAGATGCAACACCACGTCACCCAGCAGACGGAACTGAAGACACATAGTGCGGTACTCGAGTCGCGGATCAGTTCATTACAACAGACCGTTCGTGCCGGCGAACAATCGTCTTAAATCAAAGGAGCGTCTACCATCTCTGGTAAACGCTCCTTTATTCTGGTCTCAGCCGATATAACGTGCTTCCTTTTTATCGATGATGTTGCGGATTCGGTTTTCCGTCACCTGATACTGCTCTGCCAATTGACGAATCGTTTTCCCTTTTTCGTACTGCGCGCGAATCGTTCGAATCTGAAATGGCGACAGCGTCACATGTTGACCTAACAAGAGATCGAACTCACCAAGCAGTTCGTTATACTGCTGATCGATTGAAGGCAGAACCTCTAAGTTCGACAACTGATCGTCAGCCCGTTTGCCGTTGCGCCGGACGAGTTGTGCTTCCGTGACGTCTGTCGTCAGAAAGGCTTTTGCGACAAGCAATCCGACTTGCATCCGCTCTCCTCGACCACTTTGATAGAGCGTGACTTTCCGGTACCCTTCCCGATTGAGCCGTGGACGGAGCAAGACACCTTTTCGGCGTTGCTGGACACCGCGACACGTTACGATCGTTCGGTCGAGCGATCTTACGCGACCAAACGATGAGACTTCATATATACCTACATAGCCGATGACGGCTTTCCATTGTTCTTGCATGATTGTCCTCCTTCAGACAAGGACACGACGGGACTTCATACTTGAATTATATCAAATTACGAACAAACGTTCTAGTGATGTCACTCGTCGGAATGTGCTATTCTTAGCAGAAAAAGGAAATGAGGTTCATCTATGAAATTTGTCTTGTTACTTGGTCCCCAAGCGGTCGGAAAGATGACGATTGGTCAGGAAATCGAACGATTGACGGAGATGAAAGTCTTCCATAACCATCAGACAATCGATCTGTTATTGCCTTATTTTGATTTCTCTGAACCTGCACACCATCGCCTAAAGGATACGATCCGGCGCGAGATGTTCAAGGAAATGGCGAACAGTTCGCTCGAAGGTGTGCTGTTTACATTCCTCTGTCTATTCGGTGTCGAAGGCGGTGGTCTCGAGTTCATTGAAGAGACAGTCGAATTATTCGAACAAGCGGGTGCTGACGTCTATATCGTTGAACTGGATGCGCCGGTCGCAACCCGTCTTCACCGCAACACGACCGAAAACCGATTGACACACAAAGTAACGAAGCGTGACCTCGCTGCTTCTGAACAAGACTTACGTGAGACGGCGGACGGATACCGGACACGTTCGCTGCCGGGCGAACTACCGGACGTCAACTATCTCTTCCTTGATACGGAACAATTAAGTGCACGCGAAAGCGCTGAAGCGATTTGCAACCATTTCAACTGGTCCAAAACAACGGTCTAAGCACAAACGAGCCCCGTCCTGCTTAAGCAGACGGGGCTTTAGTGATGGAGTTCGCGTGCATATCGATTCGCCTGCAACTGAAATCCGTTTCGACGCCAGACTGTCTCACTGCCTGCTTCGCCGTAGACACGCGTCAGTAATAACGTCCGCGCGAGATATGATAGAATCGACGTCAACGCTTCTGTGATGTATCCGCGCTGATCGTCCTCATCCGTCGTTGTATAACGTAAGTTTCCGGTCGATCCATTCCATGTGAAGGTAATCGTTCCGACGATTGTTTTCTCACGTAACGCATGCAACGTCCACTTACAACCCGATTCGTCATCCGTTGCTTCGACAAACAGGCGTGACGTCGTAAAATCCGGATGTCTCCCTTGCATTCAGCTCTCCTCCTCGACCTCGAACGTTGCTGTCGCGTAAGCCTCTCCGTTAATCAAAATTGTCAATGTATGTGTTCCGGGATAATGGACACGCGTCGTCATGTTCCGAAACGATTGGCGTCGTTCGACTTGTAAGACACCTTTGACTTCCCGCTCCCGCAGTTGAAACACCTTCCGACTCGTTCCGCGTTGTTTGACGTAATCGATCGCGTATTCAAGACGCAGACGTTGCTCGACGGAACTGTTTACTTGAAACGAAAACTGTAACTCTTGACCAATCGTCACTGGTGAGACGACCAAGTCCGTCACCTCGACCTCACCTTGCGTGACGTGTCCGAACAACTGTAATACTTCTGGATTTCCGCGCTTCAGTAACGTCCGGGAAGCGTGACGTAAAATCCAGTCTGTATTCGGATCTGTTCCTAAGTGACGTTCGATTCGCTCGATCAGGTATTCCGGATGTGTCTTTGAAATATCGTTCAAGTGATTGGCGACACTTTTTCGGACGTAGAGTGACGGATCCTGTAGTAAGGCGTCAAGAATCGGTAATGCTGGACGCGGATCAGCAATCAAACGCGGAATCGCTTGTCCCCACGGCAGACGCGGGCGTGTTCCTTCAGACGCTAAGCGCCGGACATGTTCATCATCTGATGTTGTCCATTTGAGTGCCTGGTCGAGATATCGTTCCTGATCGACAAGTAGAAAACGCCGAACGGCGAACTCCGACGTCGAATGTGACGTCAACTTGGCGAGTGTCTCTAATGCAAGCGACCAGTCAGAAAGGTCTGCCGTTCGTTCGACGTACTCCGGAAAAACGATCCCCGGTAGCCCGGTAAACTGCGGTGCGAGTCGCTCTAGCTCCCCCGCTGCATCCGGAAACGCTGGCAAGATCGTCTCTAGTGTCTTCGCCACACGACGGACGCGTTGTTTAAACGCGAGTTCTTCCCAGTCCCTCTGTTCGACTCGTCTTCGAAAATCTGATACATCGACCGCTGCTCCTAAGCGGTCGAGCCAACTCGGTGAAAACACATCTTTAATCAAACTCATCCTTCATCCAATCCTCTCTGTGTGCGCTCCAGTTTGAGCAATGTTTCCTTGCGTGCGAGTCCACCCGCGTATCCACCTAAATCTCCATTCGTCCGAATGACCCGGTGGCACGGAATGACGATTGCCAGTTGGTTCGCTCCATTCGCTCGTGCGACGGCACGAACAGCGGTCGGTTGACCGATCCGGATCGCCAGCTCTTGGTACGAGATCGTCTCCCCACTCGGAATCCGTTCGAGTTCTTCCCAGACGCGGCGTTGAAATGGCGTCCCGTATCGCATCAAAGGTGTTTGAAACGATACCGGCTCTCCTTTGAAGTAACGACGGAGCTCCGCTTCAATTTGTCCAAAGACCTGTGATTCCCCGGGAACGATGACAGCGCGCGCTTTTTGACGTAATTGTTCGATTTCCCGCTCCAGTCCACGTCGGTCGACGAACTCGAGCAGATGTAAGAGTTGATCGTCAGCAATCGCCAGCATCGAACCGAGTGGTGTATCAAGCCATTTCGCGCGTAAGACCTGCCCGTCAAAGCGCGACGGTGCCTGCCCGAGAATCCGTGCTGACGCCTCACGAAAACCACTACTCGATTCATAACCTCCAGCCAACTGCCCTTCGATGATCGGCTTACCGGTCCGGATCTCCTTCATCGCAAGCCCCATCCGTCGTGCCCGAGCATACGCGACGAACGTCATTCCGAAGCGTTTCTTGAACTGGCGGCGTGCCGTTGATTCATCGAGACCAAGTGCTCGAAAATCGGCTTCCTTGAATCGTTTGTCTGGTTCTGCCTCGACCGCTTCGATCAAGCGTTGAATCGTACCATGATCGCCGGGATAAGCAAGCGGATGACAACGACGGCACGGTCGATAAGAGGCAAGTAATGCCTCTTGCGCCGTCTCAAAAAACTCACAGTTCTCTGCTTTCGGTTTTCGTGCCGGACACGTCGGACGGCAAAAGATGCCGGTCGTCTTGACACCAACAAAAAACGTTCCTTCGTACGTCGCGCCCCGGCGAACGAGCGCTTCATAATACGTGTGATGTTCCATCGCCTTCCCCTCCTTTGTCCTTAGTATACCGGCTTGTCCGGTCATCATGTCGCCGAAAATCAGGCATTGATATGTTTAAGATTCACTTAAGAAACATCGTCCTGTTTTCGAAAGGGACGATGTGCATACTACATGATATACTCAACGGAAAGTAGGGTTTTCATGTTTGATTTCTTAAAAGAAGCACTTCACGCACCACTCCGTGTCGGAGCCATCGCACCGAGCAGTCCACGTCTGGCTGAAATGATGGCACGACGCGCCGTCGCCGATCGTCCACGCCAAATTCTTGAAGTCGGAGCGGGTGACGGAGCGATCACCAAAGCTTTACTGGCCGCTCGTTCACCGGAGACACATCTCTTGATTTGTGAACGGAGCGAAACGTTCCGCCCGGCACTCGAACAATTACTGGCTCAGGAAACGAATGTCACTCTCTTCATTGGTGACGTTCAAGGATTATCCGATTCATGGAGCGGACAGATCGACGTCATCGTCAGTGGTCTCCCGTTCGCGTCATTCCCGGCAGCGTTGCGGCATGACTTATTAGCACAATTTCAAACGTTACTACGACCAGGCGGTCACTTCATCGCCTTTCAATACACCCGGTTCCAGTTCAAGATGTTCCGGGACTATTTCCAAGAACACAGTTATTCGCACACGCTCTACAATCTGCCCCCGGCTTATGTTTTCGAGGGGGTACAACAGGAGGAATCTACACATGCCCACGCTCTTGATCGTTGACGATGAAGCAGACATCCGTCAATTGCTTCGACTGTATTTAACCAATGAAGGGTACAAGATCCTCGAAGCCGAAAATGGTGAGGAAGCGTTAGCGACTCTTGCAACGCGTCCAGTTGATGCGATGTTACTCGACGTGATGATGCCCGTTCGCGATGGCTTCTCGACCGTTCAAGCTGCGCGCGCTGCCGGTCACACGTTACCCGTCTTGATGCTGACAGCGAAACGCGAAGACATGGATAAAATTCAAGGTTTGACCTTCGGGGCGGACGATTACATCGGTAAACCGTTCAATCCGCTTGAAGTCGTCGCCCGCGTCAAGGCGCTGTTACGCCGCGTCAGTCAGTATCATGTCCCGACTACTGCTTCAGCGATTCAGGTCGGTCCGTTCACACTCAAAGAAGACGAACGCGTCATCTTTAAATACGATGTACCGCTCGCCCTGACACGCCGTGAATTTGATTGCCTGGCGCTCTTTTTGAGTCACCCCCGTCGTGTCTTCTCGGCTGAAGACCTGTATGAACGGGTTTGGCAGGAGGAAGCACTTGGTTCCGCGTCGAACGCTGTCATGGTCCTGATCCATAAGCTCCGCGACAAGATTGAGGATGTCCCGAAAGAACCGCGCCACCTCCAGACGGTCTGGGGCGTTGGTTATAAGGTTGAGCCATGAGACGGATCAAACTAACTGTTTGGATGCTTGTCTTGTTGCTGCTCGCTGCATTTTTGAGTACGGCACTTGCCTGGTTGCTGGCGAGTCAATTGCCGCTTGGTGGAAAAACGGTTCCCCGTTACTACTACACGACGGAAGAAGACACGGTGAGCGCTGTTAAAGAGGACATTATACGTTATCAAAATGGACAAATACCGACCGGGCCCTATGAGTGGGCAGTATACGATGCCAATGGTCGTCTGGTCAGCGCTTCCGACAAGTATCCAAAAGACTTAACACCGAGCCGACTGCTTGCTGAGCAAACACCAACCGAGCGGGAGCCATCAGACACAGGAAAGGTTAGGACATTGCACCATATCGAAGCGATCAATCTTGGAACCCGTGAGCCTGGCTATTTTTTGACTGTTCAGTCCGATAAACCAACACTCAATGAATATCAAGTCGGTAATTCGAACGCCTTCTTCATCTTACAAGTCGTCTTGTTCATCGTCTTTTTACTGCTTTTAACACGTTGGATCGCTGGTTTGTTCCGCGAACTCGAGCGACGGCTTGAGCGGTTGACGGTCGAACCAGCGCCAACGGAACCGTTACCTCCCGTCAAAGGACCGAAGGAATTCAAGTTGTTCGCCCAATCGATCGAACGAATCGAACAGGAACTCCGCACCTTACGCGTACGCGACCAGGAGCGGTTCGTCGAGCAGTTGCGATTGATCACGAGTCTGTCGCACGACCTACGGACTCCGTTGACCTCAATCCAAGGCTTCATCCAGTGGCTAACCGAAAAACACGAGACGTTATCCGCGACGGAACGGACGGAGCTTCTAGCGATTGTCACCCGACAGTCAGAAACGCTCGCTTCCCGGATCGACGAATTGTTCACGCTCGCTAAATTATCGAACACCGATTATCCAGTCGAACGGACATCGCTTGATCTCGTCACACTGACGGAACAAGTCCTGGAACTGTTTCCTGGCACTTCTTCTACTGTCAATGGTCCTGCACACGCGACTCTCTTCGCCGATCCGATGCTCTTACGACGCTTGCTTGAGAATTTGATTCGCAATGCGACGCTTCACGGGACCGGTGATCTTCGGATTACCATCAACGACGACGCAGAAGGTATCCAGCTGATCTGTTCAAATGCGATTGAATCGACTTATACGCTAGAGGAACTAAACGAATGGCTAACACCGTTCGGGACGTCCGATGCTTCCCGCTCGTCTGGTGGCTCCGGCATCGGTCTGTCGATTGTTCAGCAAATCATGGCGCGTCATGCGGGGAACGTCGCGTTGACTTCACAAGACAACCGCTTCATCGTGACCTGTCGTTTTCCACATATTTCATAAGCCTGCATCCGATGTGCGCATCGGGTGCTTTTTTGGTCAGGTTGTTACTTCTTAGACACTTCTTTGAAATTGGAATTCGATACACTAAAGACTGTTAGAAATTAGTTGTCGTTTTAAAGGAGTTGTTCGTGTCTTATGAAATCCTCGTCTCGTTCGATTACATATATGCCAGGGCTTGATGGCTTACGTGCCTTCGCTGTTCTATCTGTCATTCTCTACCATCTGTCGGTTTCATTCTTCTCCGGTGGTTTCCTCGGTGTTGATCTCTTTTTCGTCCTATCCGGTTATCTGATTACCGGTCTCTTGTTACGCGAGTGGCAGACGACCGGACGCCTCGATTTGAAACGATTTTG
The DNA here is from genome assembly GCF_038006045.1 of Exiguobacterium sp. FSL W8-0210. Classification (NCBI taxonomy): domain Bacteria; kingdom Bacillati; phylum Bacillota; class Bacilli; order Caryophanales; genus Exiguobacterium; species Exiguobacterium sp. FSL W8-0210. Next base: position 330,501 of record NZ_JBBOUK010000001.1, on the reverse strand, counting down.
GATTCATCGCTTCCGTCGCCTGTTCCCGGCCCTATTCGTCATGCTGTTACTCGTTCTCGGGTACGTAACCATCTTTGAACGCGAACTGTTGCATACGGTTCGCCAAGATAGTGCCTTTGCGCTCATTTACGGGACGAACTGGTGGTATATCTTCCATGACGTCTCCTATTTCGAGTCGTTCGGTAAGCCATCACCGATTCAAAACCTTTGGTCACTCGCAATCGAGGAGCAGTTCTACCTGCTATTCCCGATCTTACTTTGGTTCGGAATGAAAAATCGTCGCTTGTTCCTGCAATTGATGGGCGTTGCGATCGGTGCATCCGTGCTTGCGATGGCGATTCAGTTCACACCTGGTGAAGATCCAAGTCGTGTCTACTATGGCACGGATACTCGGTTATTCGCCCTATTGATTGGGAGTCTACTCGCTTTCGCGTGGCAACCAACCCGCTTTAAGCTCGATATCCCAAAACGTGGTGTCCGGTTACTGAATCAAATAGGTGCCGTTACTTTGCCACTCTTGCTTATATTGATGATTGTCACAAGTGAGTTCGGAAGCTTCTTATACCGGGGTGGTTTTTTCCTTGTCGCCGTCCTTGCTGCACTAATGATTGCTACAATTGCTCATCCGGCGTCGATTTGGAGTCGATGGTTTGCGCATCCAGGCCTTGTTGCGATCGGTAAACGATCGTACGGTCTATATCTGTGGCATTTTCCCGTCATCACACTGATGACGCCAGTCGAGCAAATCGGCACGTTCTCATTACTTCGGACCGTATTGATCGTCGTCGTGCTTGTCGCCTTAACTGAAGCATCGTATCGCTTTATCGAACGTCCGATTCGTCAGCACGGACTATCCGGTTATTTAGAACGTCTGTCGTTACATCCGCGGCAGTTACGTCAGTTTTCGACGTTGCAGTGGACGAGTGTTGCCGTGTTGACGATTCTCATCGTCAGCTTCATCGGTAACTTATCGATTCTTGCTGTCTCCGATACGCCGAAGCCAGAACCTGCTTTCGAGAAGATAGCGGCGCCAAAAGAAAAACCGAAGCCGATCCTGAAACCGACGACACCAAAAGCAAAGCCCGATCAGCGAAAAATCTGTCGACCGACGCTTGCGATCGGGGACTCGGTCTTACTCGGTGTCGAAGATTATCTCGGCAGTACGCTCAAGCAATTGACGATTGATGCGAAACTCGGTCGTCAGCTGCGAGAAGCGATTCCGCTGAGTGAGCAGTATGCCGCGTATAATCGACATGGACGCCAAGTCATTCTCCACCTCGGAACGAACGGTAGCTTCCGAAAGGATCAGTTGAACAGTTTGCTCGATCAATTCGCAAATGCCGATCACGTCTATCTGGTCACTGCACGCGTCCCGCGTCCGTGGGAAGCAGAGGTCAATCAGATGTTACGCGAGGCATCGAAACGGAAGCGAGTCGAACTGATCGACTGGCATGCTGTTGCCGTCAAACATCCATCTTACTTCGAAGCAGATGGTGTCCATTTGAATATCAAGGGCGCACGTGCCTATTCGAAGATTCTTGCGAAAGCAACGAATTGCGCTGTTTCAACGAAATAAGACCACGTCAAACAAGGTAGCGGAACGATCCGCTACCTTGTTTTTTATACTCATCCTGTCGCTAGCAACCCAAGATAAATCAAACTGACGCTGAATAAACTCAGCAAGATACCCACTGCATGCCGACGATATCCTAGTAAAAGCAGTGGTAAGGTTGCAATCCCCATCATCAAAACCCATCCATTCCCCACTGGATCACCGGTCGGTAGTTGCCCTAGCGTCGGTTGTTCGAGACGGCTGAGTGAAGCACTCGCCATGAACAGCAATACTAAAATGATACTCTCCATCCGGAGTAACGGACGCGGATCGTACGTTGAGTCAAAACGCAACCGACGCCGAACAAGCGTGCCATTACAGAAAGCATAGAACAAAAGCGGTAACAATAAAAGGTGCTTCAGCAACAACGCTTGACCGTATGGCACGCCCCAGAGATTCGGATAACGTTCAAGCGGAATCGCCAGTTGCATCAGTAACAGCCCTGACAGGATGACACCCGTAAAGGCGATCCGGGCAAACGGACTGAACCAACTTAAAAAGGCAGACCAATGAACGGTCGAGCGAGCACCGATGGCTACCCAAAACACGACACCGATCCAAGCTGTCACACATAAGAAGTGACTAAACTGAAGCGTCCACCCGAGCGCACCGTATTTGGCCGCCGCGTGACTCGTTCCTGCGATGCCAATCCATAACGGGATCGTCAAGAGTGCGAGCAGGATGGATCGTCGCTTTTGCCATGTGAATACGATCAATAGGAGTAAAGCAGAGAAGTAAACGACAAGAAACATCCGACCGATATGCAACTCCAGTAATCCTGTTCGAAGAGCCTCTGTCATCGTTTGCGTCGAAAGTAGAAAACGAACGGCACCAAAGACCGGGATGCTCGTTCCAAGAACGAGCATCCCGAGTCCCGCTACCGCCCACGACGTACCGTCCATTAATAGCGGTTTTCGTTTCGTTGGGATGAAGCATAATACCAAATAGCCCATCCAAAGCGCTCCACCCATATAGACGAGTAGTTCTCCTAGAAACGCACTCATGTCGAACGACGACGTAACACGAGAAGGATGACGATACTGATTAACAGTCCCCCGACGATCCATGGGAGCAGTGTCGGAACGAGTCCTTTTGAAACAGGCTCTGCTTCAGGAACGACTGCTGCTTTTTTTTCCATCGGCTCAGCCTTTTCTACAGTGCTTGTTTCAGCTTTTGCCGCACCCAGTACCGTAAAACGGATCGTTCCTTTCACGGGATGACCATCATCTGAAATCGACGCCCACTTGATCGTGTATTTTCCTTCCGTTAAAGGCTCTGAGACGACAGCACTCAGTTCATTTCCGATGATAAGTGGTTTCGCAAGGGCTTGTTCAACTCCATTCGCGTCTACTACACGTAAGGTGCTCGTTTTTTCAACAGCCTCACTGAACGTCAAGCGGATCCGATCGACGGGTTCAGATAATGCCGATCCATCTGCCGGATTCGAGCTTTTTAAACTCGTGTGTGCTTCGACCGATATGGGCAACAGACAAATGAGGAACAGAAGGGCAAATCGGATGATGCGCATGTCGTTTACCTCCTTTCTGCTTGATGTGTACAAGAAAACCCGCTGTCACCAGCGGGTCGTCCTTTATTGTTGCGGGCGACGACGGAGTGCGAAGAATCCAAGGATCGATGCTGCTGCGATACCAAGCAGTGACCAGACGATACCTGTCGTCGATGCTTTTTCTTGCATACCACCGAGACCAGTGTTCGGCATTCCAGATGGTGCACCTTTGAATTTATCTGGGAACTGATCGACGATTGCTGTCGCAGTCCCTTCCCCTACACCGTACATATGCGCGTAAGCTTCACGAATCGCTGGGTACGTTTTGTCGTAATCTTTTTCATTATAGCTATTGAAAGCAAGCAAGAGTTGGTCAATGTGAACCTTTAATCCTTCTTCCAAATCTTTCGCTTTCAAACGTCCTTCTGTTGCTGCATCGAGGAATGCTGCCTGTTCAACACGGTACTCATCAAGTTCCTTCACAGCCATGTCGCGTGCTTGATCATCTTTCGCACCTGTTGCTTTGACATAGTCAACGAAGTAGCCGATGTGGCTCGACCAAATCTTCTTGAATTGTTGCGCTGCTTCACTACCATAAACAGAGCCAATCGAAGCTGTCAGGTCATCCGTATTTTGATTCAAGGCACCGGCCGCAGCGTCAAAGTCTTTTGCTCCGTCAATTCCTTTTTGCATCGCGAGCACTGCAAGCGCCGCGTGTTCAGAGAAGTTTCGGTTCAGTCCGGCACGAAGATCAGCTGCTGGTGTATCGACTTTCGTATTTTTGAATTTATCCGGGTACTGATCAACAATCGCACCAGATAATCCTTCTCCGACCATATACATATGCTCAATCGCTTTACGTAGATTGCTGTAAGCAGCATCATAATCACCCGCTACATAGCTATCAAACGATGTTAACAGTTGCGTGATATGGACTTTTAGTCCTGCTTCGAGATCCGCTGCCTTTAGACGTCCTTCCGTTGCTTTATCGAGGAACGCAGCCTGTTCGACACGATACTCATCAAGCTCTTTCAATGCTTTTTGTTTCGCGTCTTCGTCCTTGGCACCAGTTGCTTTGACGTAATCGACGAAGTAACCGATATGGCTCGCCCAGATTTCTTTGAAGGCAGCGCCTGCTTCTTCCCCGTAGACGGAACCAACAGCTGCCGCTAAATCATCCGTGTTTTGATTCAAGGCACCGGCTGCCTGCTCAAAATCTTCTTTACCATCAATTCCTTTTTGCATCGCAACGACTGCGAGATACGCGTGTTCAGATAGAATTTGATCGAGTGTCGCTCGTAAATCCGATGCTGGAGATGAGACATCGAGGGAGACTTTTCCTGAACTGTGAGACATCTTACTATGGTCCTCATGACCGTGAGCACTGACACCTGCTGCTGGAATCAACAATGCGGCACTAAGCGGAACAGCGAGATACGACTTTTTCATCTTCATCTTATGAACACCCCTTTGATTTTTTGGACTTCACATAGATAACGTAAGGAGTTCACGAATGGTTTTATCTTTTTACATTTTTTATTTAAAATATTTTTTCTGACGAAATAAACTTATGTAGCACTTTCATTATTTTTTAGTTTTTATTTACTCATTTCGCGAAATAGCCAACTTATTTTCTAATCATTTCATTAGAATCTTCTTATAACCTCATCTTTTATCTTTTATAGAACAGGAGTGGACTTATGAAACGGATTGTCATTGGCGCAGTACTTGCTTCGCTCGTCGTCTCGCAAGCAGTTGGACCTGTCGAAGCAAAAAGTAAAGCGAAGAAGAAACCTGTTGTGCAAGTCGATCGAGACAAAAATGGGATTCCAGATGCTTGGCAAAAACAATATCATTTGGGATATGGAAAACAAGTCGCAACAAAAGATCACGATCGCGACGGTTTGATGAATGTACAAGAGTATCAACTTCGTCTCAACCCAACTAAATCGGATTCGGATCGTGACGGGATCAAGGATGGGAAAGAGGATTCGGACCGCGACTCACTCACGAATCAACAAGAATACACAGCGCATCTAAATCCGTTGAAGAAGGATTCTGATCAAGATGGTATTTCTGATGATAAAGAAGACCAAGATCAGGATCGATTGACGACACGAGAAGAGTTCATCGTCGGTACGCAACCATTGAAAAAGGATTCAGACCGTGATGGCATCAAAGACAATGAAGAAGACCGGGACCGGGATACGCTTATCAACGAAGACGAATTTGAACTCGGTTCTGATCCAACAAAAGCAGATAGCGATCAGGACGGGACTCGAGATGATCAGGAAGATACGGATCAAGACGGCGTTCAAAATAATCAAGAACTCAAACGGATCATGATCAAAGTGACGGATACGAATAAGAAAAAGTTCGAGTGGCGTTACAGTAATGAACATCAACGGAAAGAATTGCGCTTTAAAGACGAGATTGGTATTACTGACGTTGCGACGTTAAAAGATCGTCTTCTCGTCACACCATCGATGACGGAAGAAGAATTATTAACGTTAGTCGCACAGGCGCTTCAATTACCAAACATCAAAACGTTACACGTCCAGATCAAGTTCTATAATGGACAGGAACTCGAATCAGAAGATGAGCACTCGGATGACGATGATTCTTCGGATGACTCAGAAGATGATGATCAAGATGATGATTCAGACGATCATGGAGACGATGACGGGGATGATCACGGAGATCATGGTGATGACGATTAATCGTCTATACGAAAAATGAGAGGACGGAATAGTATTCCGCCCTCTCATTTTTTATTTCATTATTCTTCAATGATGGTGACCGCTACTTCCGCCAGCTGGTTTTGCTCCACCTTGTAAGATTTTTAAATCTTCTTTCGATAACTCACCGACGATGAACTGCCGTGTTGGCATGATCATCGCACTTTCACTGCTTGCATGCGCTTTGACATAATACAAGCCGGATTTCGGTAGTACCTTCGCAATCGTATAGACACCTGGCTTTGTCTCTTCTGCCGGTTCCATACTATAGCGTACTGTTCCATCCGCTTTCCAGATTTCGAAATGTACATAATCGACTTTTTGAACCGGTTTAGCTTCACGCCAGACTGTTGCTTCAAACGTCTGCTTTTTCTTCGCATCCGGTTGTAAGTCCTTTGGGATATTCATTTTGATCGATAACGGCTTAGCTACGGCATACTGTTCTGCTGCATCGGAATCGACCGCACAGCCAGCAAGACTCGTCGTCGTGACGAGCAGTCCGCCGAGCATGAGTGTTTGTATCGATTTACGCATTGAAGAACCTCCTTACACTCGGAATACGACGGATGACGAGGAAATCGACCAGCCAGACGACGAGCAACGATAGACCGACGAGCGGGAAGACGATTCCCAGCACGACAAGCACAGCGAGGAATCCTTTCAACATGAATGCTTTCGGTCCTTTCGGCGCCCCCATCCCTTTACTTGGTTTTCGCTTCAGCCAAAGATAGAAACCACTGACTGCCACGAGAATGATTCCGAGACAAATCAACAGACTAATTAACTGATTGAACCAGCCGAATTCCGTTCCCTTGTGGAGTGTGATTCCGGTAGCGACGATCTTTCCGACGATACCATAGTTGTCATAACGATAGTCGGCGAGCACGGCACCGGAATATTGATCGAGATGGATCGTCGCTTCATTCTGTGCTTTCGCTGGATACGCAGACAGCGTATAGACACCGATCGGATCACTTGGAATGCTGATCTTAAAGCTTGGATCCATCCCTTGTTGTTTGCCGATTGCAACGATGTCATCGATCGAAGCCGGGACGGCTCCTTCGACTTTTGATTGCGGGACATCAAGTGTTTCGGCAGCCCACGGGACTTCCGCGATATCCTTCGTTTGAAGTGTTGACGTCGGTGCCTCCCCACCCCAGATGGACGGTGGATAACCAAGCCCTTGGTTCGTGACAAGGGACTGGAAGTTCGTTCCCCAGAAACCGGACCACGGTAAGCCAGTCAAGATCAGGAACAGCATCCCTGCTGTGATCCAGAATGCTGGAACAGCGTGGAGATCACGACGGAATAACTTCTTGCCTTGACGAAAACGCGGGAACAAGACGCCTGACAGTCCCTTTTGCTTACGCGGGAACCATAGGAACAGTCCCGTCACGATCAAGACGATCGCCCAACAGGCGACGAGTTCAACGATCCGGTCGCCAGTCGTTCCCGCCATCAGTTCTCCATGGATCTCTTCGATTTTATTCATGATCCGGTCATCGTCAGATAATGTTCCGATGATCTTACCAGAATACGGATTGACGAAGACCGTCGCCGACATGTCTGGTGACGAGACCTTCACTTCACTGGATCGATCGTCGGATTCACCCGGTCGGTACGACGTGACAAGTGCATCGGGATACTTCGCTTTGACGCGATCAATCTGTTCCGTCGCAGTGATGCGATCTGCTTGTGGTGTAACTTCATAATACGATTGATACAGGACGTTTTCGATTTGTGGCTTAAAAAGATAAATGGATCCTGTCACAGCAAGCATGACTAGGAACGGTGCAAAAATGATACCAGCATAAAAATGCCACCGCCAAATCGTCCGGTGAGCAGAAGAAGTCGGTGCTTTTTTGACCGTCTCTTCCGTCTGCATGAGATTCATATGTATCCTCCTCTGGCAATAAATATGTCCACTCTGTGAACATCTTCTAGTATAAGCGTTTACAATCCAATTTCAGCCACTTGCTTGTGACGATAAATTGCCAATACGGTGTGTAAATCACGTAGCTTTTAAGAAGTGAAAAACGTCTTTTTTTGACAATGATTTCACTTTTCTTGTAGATTACTTCTTATTTCAAAAAACTATCCTTATTCATAAAACCAAACTTCATCTAAAAAAGCGAATCCTAATCTGGATTCGCTTGCTCGTGTGATGTTTTTATATTGAAGAACTTTCCTCGACTGATTCCTTTTGACGCCGATGATATACGATACCTGTTACTACTAGACCGATTAAGATGACTACGATCGCACTGATGATTCCGGGATTCACCTGAAGCCAGTTCCACAATTCCGACCACGTGACAGCTTCTCCGATCCGGACGATCAAAAAAGTCCAGAGTCCTGTATACACGCCTGCTGCTAAGAATGTCATTACTAAATAACGCGGTAACGGATAACCAAGGAGTCCGGCGACATAATGAATCGGATGTCTGACGCCGGGTAAGAAGAACGATAGTCCAATCGCCCATAACCCGCGTCGTTCGATGATCGTTTCTGCTCGTTCTAAGAAACGTGACTTCATCCATCGTTTGACGAGCGGAATCTCGCGGAAGAACCGAGCAAGTAGATAAAACCACGTAAAGGCGATGAAGAAGACCGGCCAAGCGGTCAGCCAGATGACGACCGGGTACATTCCCTCTCGTAATCGAAGTGCTGCAAAACTCATCATCAAGACATCGTCCGACAATGGGGTGAACATGATTCCGCCAGCCAGGCGGACGAGTGCCATGATATCCATCACGTATCCCTTCTTTCTGTTTCTCTCTACTTTCAGTATCCCCGATTTTTCTGAAGTTGAGCCCTATCCATTTCTTAAGTTCTTCTTTAGTTATACTTTTCCGATCAAAAGAGATCATCATCGATGATTTAAAGTCACGTAGACCGTAGGACATGTATACGCAATCGTTCAATAAAAACTCCTTTTCCCACATCGAGAAAAAGGGTTTCATCCGTCCGTTCGAGAAGGGGTACAACGTACATCTGAACGCTCATCTGATAGGAGGAATTTCCATGTTACATCGCCGGAAGACCTATACGATTCGTCCCGAACGCCTAGAAGAATTCACTGAGTTTTTCCATACCTATTTGTACCCGCTCCAAGTCAGCCATGGTGCCCGTCTTGTTGGTCGCTGGGTGACCGAGGCAGAAGATGAAGTCATCGCCATTTGGGAATATCGCGACCGTGAACATTACGAACAAGTCGATCGTGATGTCCGCAACAGTGCTTTACGTCGCGAAGCGATGAAGAAGCGCGCGCGTCTCGGCAAAAACCTCTATATCAAATCCTATGAAGATTTCATGACAGCGACCGGTACGTATGCTCCCCCTCGCGCGATCGTCAGCGTGACCGCGTACATCACGAACGATGCCGGTGAAGTCCTGCTCGTCCGCAACCTCCACCGGGGTGATACGTATGAGATGCCGGGTGGACAAGTCGAAAATCACGAATCGATTCTTGACGCCATTAAACGGGAAGTCAAAGAAGAAACCGGTGTTGATGTCACAATCGATGGCATCACCGGTATCTATCAAAATGTCTCAAGTCACGTCCTGTGCGTTTGTTTCCGTGGGAAAGCCGTTGGTGGTGAACTCGCGACACAAGAAGGCGAAACGACGGATGTCGGCTTCTTCCCACTGACACGTGACTCGCTGAGTGAGTATATCAAACGGGAACACTTTCAGTTGCGGACGCTTGATGCAATGGATCCCCATTACTTCCCGCATGCCTTATATAAAGTCAGACCGTATGAACTGATCAGTCGGTACGACGGTAACGCAACGTCGTCTTCACGGTAAACCAAAAAGAGGCTGGGACATAACTCAGTTTCACAAACAAAAGGCCCTCGAAACGACTATACGTTTCGAGGGCCTTGTTCTATGAAAAAAAACCGATTCTGAATAAACAAATAAGGACAACCTCTGATAAAGTTAAAGTGATCAAACCATAACCATCGGAGGTGCCCTTATGTTTAAAGATTATAACATGAACCAGCTGGTTCTGCCCTTAGATTTAGAAGTTCGTCTTCAAGAAAATGATATTGCGTTCGCTGTCCACCATCTCGTCGAATCCATTCCAGACGATGTGTTCGAGCCTTTCATGCGCACGACAGGATGCCCGGCTTACCATCCACGCATGATGATGAAAATTATCTTATGTGCCTACACACAATCGGTCTTCTCCGGTCGGAAGATTGAAGGATTACTATCCGATAGTCTGCGGATGATGTGGCTAGCACAAGGGAATGCGCCGAGCTATCGTACCATCAACCGTTTTCGAGTGCATCCCGCAGTCACTCCGATATTGAAGCAAGCCTTCGTTACCTTCCGTTGCCATCTCGTCGAGATGGGAGAAATCAATGAAGAAGCCATCTTTATCGATGGTACAAAGTTAGAGGCGAATGCGAACCGATATACCTTTGTTTGGCGGAAATCGATTGAACGTCATAGTGCGTCTCTCGTGGACAAATCGAATCGTATCTATGACAACCTCGTCGAACAAGACATCCTACCGGAAATTGAACGAGAAAACCCGGACGAGCTTACTCTCTCAGAACTCGAACACATGGGTGAAGCTGTAGACGCACATATCGCTTCCATCAACCAAAAAATCGAGGCGAGTACGGACACCCAAGAAAGAAAACGTCTGCGTTCTGAACGGAAGGAACCACGTCTCCTTCGAAAGGAAATTACAGATTTCATCGAGCGGAAACAGAGATACGCCCTTCAAAAGAGGACGCTCGCTGGACGGAACAGCTATTCGAAAACGGACACGGACGCGACGTTCATGCGAATGAAAGAAGATCATATGCAAAATGGACAACTCAAACCAGGCTATAACGTTCAAATCGCGACCGAAGGACAATACACACTCGCTTATGATATTTATCCGAATCCGACGGATGCCCGGACGTTACTCCCCTTTTTAGATGAGGTCAGCTCATATTTACCACTACCACCGCATATCGTTGCGGATGCCGGCTATGGGAGTCAGGAGAATTATCAGGATATTCTGATGCGCCGTGGGCGCATTCCACTCATCCCTTACACGATGTTCGAAAAAGAAAAGTCGCGAAAATGGCGCAACGATCCCTTTAACACAGCGAACTGGTCTTACGATGAAACGGCGGATCGGTTTGTGTGCCCGAATGGACAGGACGTAACGTTCCGTTACATGTCCAAGAGAACAGATCGTTACGGATTCACGCGTGATTTCAAGGTGTATGAAAGTGAAGGGTGTGATGGCTGCCCGTTCCGCTCCCGTTGTACAAAGGCCGAAGAAGGGCGTCACCGACAGGTACACATAAACACTTCATGGGAAGAACAAAAAGAACAGATGAAAAAATGGCTTTCAGATCAAAAAACAGGATCCCTCTATGCGAAACGGAAGATAGACGTGGAACCAGTTTTTGGATATCTGAAGGCTAATTTGAGTTTCACTCGCTTTTCTGTGCGAGGAAAAGCGAAGGTGAAGCGTGAGCTCGGCTTCATCCTCATGGCCGTAAATTTGAGGAAATGGCTCATCCAAAGCGTTGCCCGAAGGGCAGCTTGACGAGAGACAATGAAAAAAGAAGGAATTGCACATCCTCAGTGATGGCAATTCCTTCTTTTCGTTAAATTCAGCTAGTTATGTCCCAGCCTCTTTTTTTCGGTTACGTTGTCAATCGAGCGGTAATTCCGGCATCATCGGTGACATAGACATCGCCTGCTTGATCCGTAACGGTATAAGCGGAAGACTTCAACGCCTCGATCGCTGCTTGGAGCGTCGCTTGATCCGGATAACGTAGTGTCCAGTAGACGAGTCCGACCGCATCTTCCGGATTCGTTGGTGCGTTGACACCAGACCAGACGTTCAGACCGATGTGATGGTGATAGCCACCGGCAGCAACGAACAATGCACGCATCCGCGAAGCGTCAGCGGCAACTTCAAAGCCGAGCGTCTCGACATAAAATGACCGTGCTGCTTCGAGTGTCTTGACGTGGAAATGGACATGTCCCATGACCGTATCGCTCGGCATGCCATACCAGTCTTCTTCTCCCGCTTCGACGAGCATACTTTGCCAATCGACGGGATCCGTCGTCATCTTGACATCACCATTAGCTTCATACGTCCACGTCTCACGTGGACGATCGGCATAAATCTCGATCCCGTTCCCATCTGGATCCGATAGGTAAAAGGCTTCACTGACGAGATGGTCGCCTTGACCAATCTCGATCCCTTGTGCAATCAGATTTCGGATGACGAAACCAAGTTCTTTTCGGTTCGGTAGCAAAATCGCAAAATGATATAACCCGGCGACCGAGTTTGGTGGAAAACGGCGGGCATTCGGATAGACTTCAAGTTCAACGAGTGGTGTATCTTGTGCACCAAGTACCGTCAACTGATCCGTTTGTGTCAGCACGCGTAATCCGAGTGACGTTGTATAAAATGAAATCGAACGGTCGAGGTCCGTAATACGCAAGCGAACAGGACCGAGTGTGATTTGTGGATGAATCGACATGTTGTTTCCTCCTTCAATGAAATAGCTCGTATCCCTATTATTACGCGGAAGTGATGGAAGCGGAAGTAGGCACGAATAAGTGGTATAGTATCCTAAACGATACCATGAAGGAGGAAGACCGATGGAAGAGACACCAAGCTGTCGAGTCGAGACCGCACTCGAAATCTTGACCGGAAAATGGAAACCGTCGATTTTACTCGTCTTGATCACACACGGAACGCTCCGCTTCAGTGAATTGAAACGACAATTGCCGAACATTACGCAAAAGATGCTGACGGCTCAACTGCGTGAACTTGAACTGAACGATATCGTCCATCGCGAGATTTATCAGGAAGTTCCACCCCGCGTCGAGTACTCGCTGACGGATTATGGTCGGACACTGATTCCGGTTCTTGACGCCATCAATGCATGGGGCGAACAACACGTCATCCATCTCGAAAATAAAGACAAACTTACGTCTGCTTCACAATGAGAAGTCCATTCCGATGCGGTTTCTCATTTTTTATGGAATAAACTGTCTATTATCACGTATACTGACGTAATAGACTTCTGTTTTTGGAAAGGAATGAGTTCCTATGCATCAACTTAATGCGATCGAGCAATTGGTTGCTCGACTCAAACAAGATCCTGCAGTCGAAGCCATCTTCTTGAAAGGATCCTTCGGGCGGGGAGAAGAAGATGTTCATTCAGACATCGATTTGTACTGTCTCGTCTCAGAAGAACGTCAAACAAAATTCTTATCGCGTCGTTTGTCCCATCTTTCTACTTATCGTTCAATCATCTGGAAAGATGAGATCGACATCATCGCACCACAAATGATCGTCGTCTATGATGATCTCCTACATATCGATTTATTCACGGTGACACTTGATTCGCTAAACCATAAGGATCAATTACGTGTCCTGTACGATCCAAAACAGCAATTGACGGACTTTACGGATACTTGCGACTTGACGCTTTCCGCACAAGAAGCGACCGATGAAGCAATCGATGCTGTCTGGTTCTTGTTCCAATACAAAAAAGCAGCAGCACGGGGAAATGACTTATGGGCAGTCGAGATGCTCCGAAGCGCCTTGATCAAGTTCGCGAAAGTCTTGCTCCATCATCATGCTCCTGAACGAGCGCAACTCGGATTAAAGACGATTCCGACGACATTACCAGACCATCCACGCCTTGCTCTTGAAGCAATCTACGACGTCCTGACACCCGCAACGCACGCTGAAGCGGCTCAACGTTATCTAGCGTGTCTAGAGACTGAACGGAACGTACTCGACCAGACACTTGCCGCTCATCCGGAGACGCTCGCTTTACTCGATCGATTAACGCCTGAACTCTCGATCCAACAATCAGGACGGTAACAAGAAGGGGCTGACTCAAAAATCAGTTTCCACAAAGATAAGGGTGGCAGAATGATGAACTGCCACCCTTATCTCGTAACAAAAAGAATGACGCGTTTCACGCCACTCCTACAGGAAAAGCGCATTTATGCGCTGTCAGAGACAAACAAGACCCGCTTTCCTACTTAATGAAGCAGGAAAACTGGCTTGTGTCTCGCCTGAGGAAAGGGCGTGAAAAGACGCGTCATTCTTTTATTGAGTCTCTTCTATGGTCACTCATTACTGTGTCAATTGAATCTCTTTTGATTGTCCACCTGCCCAGCCAAAGCCAGACGAGACTTCAAGCATTGGATTTTTGACCTGTTTCGGTAATTCAAAGACGATATTGCCGGTTTTTTCGATGTTCGGATTGATCGTCTCTAAGAAGAAGCCCATCCCGTCTTCATTTGCATAGAGATCAAGTTCCGTATCGGCTGAGTATTCCGTATCGCCGACATTGACTTTAAACATATTGCTGTCGACGAACCGTTCTTCCTTGTCTCCATTTAGAATCATCAACCCGATGACTAAGAATTGTCCTGACGTTTTCTTTTCGCCGAGGACGTTCGACAACGAATCGACCATCTTGACGTCATTGACGACATACGTCAGTTTCCCGACCTTTACCTGATCCTTGATGCCATAGGTTTTCTTGACCGGCTTCGCCGCTGCTTTTGCTTTCACGGGTTTTGCTTCTGATTTGACTGCTTCTTGTTCGACCTCTACTTTTTTCTCCGGTGCTCCTTGTTCTTCGTCATCTCCTAGATTCCCGAGAATGACTGCTCCAATCACGATAATTCCTGCCCACTTCAATCCTTTTTTCATGTTACTTCCTCCTTTTAATGTGGCTGACTCACGTCTGATAGCCCTAGTATAGGAAGATGCAACCCCTTATCCTTTACACTTTTTTAACCAGGTCTTTTTTTGTTTCAGGTTAGAAAAATAGATTGACAACACAAAAAAAGAGCGCTGAATTCAGCGCTCTCTTGCTCCTTATTCTCCTTTGACCCGGATGACGATTTTTCCTTTTGCGTGCCCTTCTTCGCCATAATCATGTGCTTCCTTGATTTGATCCAGATCAAAAATCCGATCAACGACAGGTTGTAGCTCGCCACGCTCGACCGCTTTAGCGATATGCCGCAAACGTTCACCGGTCGGTTGCATGAAGACATATGCAGATCGTGCATTATGTTGCTTCGCTTGCTCTTCATCCGATGGTGTAGAAATCGAGACGAGCATGCCGTTCGGCTTCAGCATCTGATACAGTTCCCCTTGCTTGTCGCCTCCCATTGTATCGAATACAAAATCGACGTCGCGAACACGATCCGCCGGATTTTCCTGTTTGTAGTCGATGACTTCGTCGGCTCCAAGTGCTTTTACCCAGTCAACGTTTTTCGTACTTGTTGACGTAATAACGTACAAACCATTCGCTTTCGCGAGTTGAATCGCGACGGTTCCGACACCCCCTGATCCGGCACCAATGAAGATCCGGTCACCCGGCTTCGCATCCATCACTTCGAACATGACCTGCCATGCTGTATGCGAGACGAGTGGAAGAGACGCTGCTTCTGCGAAACTGAGCGATTCTGGTTTTTTCACAACTAAATGCGCATCGACTGCAACATACTCCGCATACGTTCCTTGACGAGCGATTTCCGGACGGCTGAAGACGGCGTCCCCGACTTGAAGATCGGAGACGTTCGCTCCGACTTCCTGAATCACGCCAGCAACGTCCCAACCGATGACGAGCGGCATTTCGTAGCTCAACATCTGACGCAAGTAGCCTTCGCGTAATTTCCAATCGACCGGGTTCACACTCGCGGCATAGACTTCGATTAAGACATCATCCGGTCCGATGACTGGCTTTTCCAGTTCTCCAACCTTGAATTGTTCCGATCCACCATACTGTTCAATGTAAGCTGCCTTCATCCGTTGACTCCTCCTTCAATATTCGTTCCCTATCTTCTTCCCCGTCCGTTCCACCGACAAACAGTCTGAAGATGCACAACAGCTCCCCATCGATCGATGAGGAGCTGTTTCTTAGCCATTCGTTTGCTGAAGGGTTGATGCCGTCTCGTTCAAGGCATGAATCGCCTGTTGCAGTTCCATGACCTGACCGACTTGGTGACGTGTCAGACCGGATAACGACTCACTTTGTGCGAGCAAGGCGTTCATGAACGTGTCGAGTTGACCGGCTGCTGTCGTGATAGCAACAAGACTGTTCGTCATCGTCGCGAACTGGGTCTGCGCCGACTTGATCGAACCAACGACTTCCGTTGCATCTGTTTCGATCGTTTGCAACGCTAACTGGCTCTCTGCCATGCGTTCTTCCTGCTCACGTAACAGTGTCGTACTGGCATGAATCGAGTTACCGGTTTGTGTGACGTCTTGATCGACACGTTCGATAATCGCATTGATTTCTTTTGACGCTTCTGCCGTCTGCGCTGACAGGTTGCGAATTTCTTGCGCGACGACCGTGAAGCCTTTTCCGAACTCACCAGCGCGGGCTGCTTCGATCGACGCGTTAAGACTGAGCAAGTTTGTCTGAGCCGCAATTGCATTAATGCTCGACGTAATCGCGACGATTTCTTGGAAACGTCCAGCGAGCTGTCCGAACGACGTGACCGACTCATCCATGCTCGTCGTCAATTGTTGCAAGGATTGTCCAGCTAGACCAATCGTCTGTCTACTTCGTTCCGCTGTCGTCCGTGAGGAGGAGCTTCGCTCGAGGGCACGGTCGACTGAAACCGTCACATCCTCCATCCGGTTGACTTGTTGTTCGTTCAATTGACGGATTTCACGAATCGCTTGGACGCTGCCTGCTGCTTCACTTGCCAACTGTTGCATCGCTAGATCGACTTGACTGAACGAATCCTTCGCCGCGTCGACCGTTTCACTCATTTCTTCTGTGAACGTCGTTACTTCCGTTGCGGTTGCTGCCGTTTGCTCCAGGGCGATTTGCGACGTTGCCGCGTATGCTTCCGACCGTTCTTGTTCTTGACGAACTGCCTGCATGACGTTTCGTCCAAAAACGGCAACGAAGACAGCCGCTGAGAAGATCATCAAATAGATGACATACGCGACGATCAAGTCGAATGTTTTCGTAAAGACAATCGTTCCGTTGGCTGTGAATAACGCCATTTCAAGTAGTCCGAAAATCCCAGCCAGAACGACGAGACGCGGAATCAAATAGACGATTGAAATCGTCAAATAAAGGTAAGCAATCGTCCAGATGATTGGGGACGGTAATGTCATCAAAACTAAGGCGAGGACGAGATACGTTAATGTCACTTGAACATATTTCCCACTCGGACGATGTCCGAGTAGCCGGTTGCCGACCAGCAACGCGACCGCCAAGATCAGACCACCGACTAAAAACTGATAGAACACACTGATTGGAACGTAATTCATTTGGGCAAATACGAAAATCAACGGATGCGCAATTGTAATCAACGTTGCAATCAGACGGGATAAAATCTTTGTACTTTGTTGCTCGAGGGCAGATATCATCTTGTTCAAACTCCTTCATCATAGTAAAGTCATATAATTGTTTATCGGCAGAATGAATTCAATCGTTAAGTTCCTCGGATGACTTTTTTTCTTGACGCTTTCTTGAGAGCAGGAGTACGTTTAACGTAGACTTTTTTTAGAAAAGAGGATTCCTATGCTGTATGTACTCGTAGGTCTCGCAGGTATTCTCGGTGCCTCTGCACGTTATGGACTCGGACTGCTGATTGGCGACTTTACGACTGGTCCGTTCCCGTGGCCGACGCTTGTCATCAACTTGATCGGGAGCTTTCTCCTTGGCTATGCGACACATTTTTTATTTCGAACGAAACTCTTACATCAATATGCGATCACAGCCATCGGCACGGGCTTCATCGGCTCATTTACGACGTTTTCGACATTTAGCGTCGAGACCGTGACCTTACTCAACGAACATCATTTAGCGGACGCGTTCCTCTACGTACTCGTCAGTCTATTCGGCGGTTTGTTCCTATCTTATCTTGGTTACGCGCTCGGAACACGACGACTTCGTCACGTGACGAAAGGACGTGAGTGAATGACGCTACTTGCTCTTGCCATCGGTGCTTTTTGCGGCGCCATCAGTCGGTTTGCCGTCAGTCAATGGATGAAGACGGTTTGGAAACGTGAATTTCCACTAGCGACGTTCCTGATTAACGTAATCGGTTCGTTTTTGCTTGGTCTCGTCATCGGTGCGCATCTGGATACGACATGGACGTTACTCTTAGGTACCGGTTTCCTTGGATCATTTACAACGTTCTCAACGTTCAAAATCGAGACGTTGCAGTTATTTCAGGACGGAAATCGTAAAGTACTTACCCTCTATCTCATCTCAAGCTACGGTTTCGGAATTCTTGCAGCTTTCCTTGGAATCACACTTACAGCTTGAACAAAACAAGAGGCGACGGAAAATCCGTCGCCTCTTGTCGTATCCGTTTTAATTTAATCATTCATCCAGAATAGACCAACCGTCTCTGCTCCGGCATGCGTCCCGATTGCTGGTCCGAACGTGCCCTCGAGAATCGTCAAATCCGGGAACTTCGCTGCGACTTGCTGCCGCAGTTCCGCTGCCATTTCCGGTGCCATCGTCGTCGCGACATA
Source organism: Exiguobacterium sp. FSL W8-0210 (assembly GCF_038006045.1). NCBI lineage: Bacteria > Bacillati > Bacillota > Bacilli > Caryophanales > Exiguobacterium > Exiguobacterium sp. FSL W8-0210. Next base: position 312,130 of record NZ_JBBOUK010000001.1, on the reverse strand, counting down.
AATCCGGTTCTTATAGAACGTGTGCTGACGCATCGATTCATCGATTTGTTTAACCATTTCGATGTAAGCTTTCTTTAAAGAACGTGCTTTTTTGAACGGTACGATTTTTCCTGCTTCATCCGTCGTGATGATCGGTTTGATGCTGAGTAGGTTCGCAAGGAACAAGTCACCGGATGAGACACGTCCACCCCGGCGCATCGTTTCCATATTACCGACGATCATATAGAAATGGGTCTTTTTCGTCAACGCTTGTAAGGCTGCGACGATTTCCTCGACGGATTTCCCCTGTGCCGCGAGCTCCATCCCGTAACGAATGAACTCTTGTTGGTTCTCAAACGCTGTATGCGAGTCGATGATATGAACCGGGAAACTGGCTGCTTCCGCTGCTGATGCTGAACTTTGGACGGTACTTGAGAGCCCATTCGTACAGTGCACTGCAATGGCACAGTCATAGCCTTCTTCTTTCAGACGTTCATATGTTCCAACGAACTCCCCAAAGATTGGTTGTGATGTTTTGGCAATCAGCTTTTTGTCCGCATCTAAGGCACGGAACAATCGCTCGACCGTGATCGCATTCTCTTGATACGCCGTATCACCGAGTAAGATTTGAATCGGTACGACATTGACGCCGATCGCTTCTGCCTCTTCCTTCGTGAAATAGGCCATACTATCGGTCACCCATGCTATTTTAGTCATTTTCCTTAGCCTCCGTTAGATTCTTCTCGCTTTATCCTACCATATACAGAAGTGGAAATCGCAAGAAACGTCATGACATCATCTGAAAATGAAACGATGTACGCTTATGATAGTGCTCATCGGCATGCAAGACGACGGAAGGAAAATTCGGTTGGTTGATCGCATCCGGTAATCCTTGTGTCTCAAAACAGATTCCGAGGTATGGGGTTGCTCGTCTTCCACAAATCGTAAACTCGCCCGACAAATGATTAGCGGTGTAGACGACGACTCCCGGTTGATCCGTCACGACGCGCAATCGCCGCCCGCTGATTGGTTCATCGAGAACGATTTCTCCACCCTCTCTAAGCAGGAAGGGATGATCAACCCCACTACCTGCTTGACGGAGTTGTTCATCTGATGCATGTGTCACTTCATGCAGGGGACGGGTATCGAGAAAATCAAAGACGGTGTCTGTCACCGGGAGAATATCACCGGTCGGTACCGCATCTTTCGTCAACGGAACATAAAAAGGTGCATCCATTCGTAACAGATGCTGTTCAATCGTCGTCTTCGCCTCACCCGTCAAGTTAAAGTACGTATGATTCGTCGGACTGAATGGTGTCGAAGCTGTCGTCTCCGCTTCATAATGGATATGCAGGACGTTCTCGTCCGTCCATTCGAACGTCAGCGTGAACGACAAGTGCCCCGGATAGCCGTTCTCCCCACTCGGACTATCTAAACGTAGAACAAGTTTGTCGTCGTTGATTTCGTGCGTGAACATTCGGTTCGCCCAATTTTCGCTTCCTCCATGGAGGTGATGTTCACCCTCATTTTGTTCGAGTACATACGTCATTCCTTCTAGCGCAAACGCACCATTCGCAATTCGTCCGCCGACGCGTCCGATCGTGGCGCCTAAGTGATGCGGATCATCTTGGTATTCTGATAGGTCGTCAAACGCGAGTACGACATTTTCGATCATTCCATGTTGATCCGGAACCCGGATGGCAAGAATTTTTGCGCCTCGGTTCAAGATATCGATACTATGCCCATGCACATTCTGTAACGTGAATCGTAGCAAGGACTGATCTCCTAGTTGCCCTACTTCTGTTGTCGTAATCATCATTTGCTTCCTCCTGTACGATACATTTTCCTGTTTTCGTATTTACCCTCGGAACGAGACAAAAAAACAACAATGGCAAAAGACCATTGTTGTTACAGAGACGGAAGTGGTAATCGCACTTCGATCCGAGTCCCTTGATGGATGATCGAGTGGACGTGTAATGTTGCAGTCGGACCGTATGTCACGTCTAATGCGCGTCGAATCAGAAACAGGTTCGAATCACCCGCTTCCTTTTGATTCAGTTGTTGCATCACAGCAGGCGGTACACCTTGCCCATTATCCGTAACTTCGATGACCCAGTCTGTCGTCGTCTTGAAGGCACGGACATCAATCCGGTGATGTCGTCCTGCCTTTACGAATGCATGACGTAGTGCATTATCGACGAGCTGTGTCACAAGGAATGGAAAGACGAAGTATTCTTCAACAGCGGTCTCGATATCAAGATCAACCGTGATATCAGCGGAGGTCAGTTGATTCGGGCGACGTCGTGTTCCTTCTAGTGATAAATAGGCCTTCAAGGTCGCCAGTTCCTCGCGTAGTGGATGTTCATCATGCCGCGTCGCTGTCGTCAACAGTTGAAGCAGCGCATTCAGTTGATGTTTCACAGGAGTTCCCGGATCAGCTGTCCGCTGGATTTCTTCGATGATCCCTTTCAGATAGCTGACGTGTAACATCGGTTTCATCTTTCTTCCGTTTAACCGGAGCAACTGATCTTCTCGGTGCATGTGCAGCTCTCGTGCTAATAAACGGACGAGTTGTTCCGTCATCCGCTCGACAGTGTCGTCAAATAAGTCTTTCGAAAAGTAACAGATGACACCTGCCTTTTGACCGTTAATGCGCATCGGATGAAAACTGAGAATTTGTCCCGTCTGCTCGTCTTCCTGTCGGACGGGTTCTTCTGCTTCGATCCATCGTTGTTCCTCACGTCTCGGTTGCTCGCCACAGACTGCTGGTTGCTGGTCCGTCATATCGATGACGACCTCTGTCGCCCCGAGCACGACGATCCGTTGCATCTTTGTCTCCTTCAATAACGTCGCTCCAATCTGCCGTGCGACTTCCGAAGTCAATCCCTGCTTTCGTAAGGGTTGTAATGCTTGCAGTAGACGATCGGATCGCTCGGTCTGGCGGACGAAGAGTGCTCCTTCGAGTCGAAGTTGTGTCCGTAAGATCATGATGAACAGTACGACCCCACATATGTTTGCGAACAGTAACGGAAAAGCGGCACGACTCATCAAATCCAGTGCCTCCGCTGTATCAGGGGCAAGTAATAATGTAATCCCACTTTCGAACAATAATGCCGTCAATACGATACCGATTGGTGGAACGAGCGCATAACCATCATGCAAGCGCCAGCGTTTTCGATACCAGCCGCTCGCAAGTCCAGCGAGCATGGCGATGATCCAACCGGCTTCTGCCCCTAACGAACCGAGTACGTAGCGGTGTAAACCAACCAAACATCCCGTGATGCCGCCGATCACTGGTCCACCAATCAATCCGCTCGTCACGATGACAGCGAGTCGGGTATCGAGCAACAAGGCATCCTTTTCGACAGCTAATCCGAGTAACGGATCAATCGTCGTATCTTGCGAAAGTTCAATTCCTGCGTAGTTCATCAAAATACCGGATGACACGAATGCAAAGAGCAGTGGAAGATTCATTCCGCGGTCCATCTTGAATATGTATCGGGAAATGCGCCACTGGGACAATAAAAAGGCTAACAGTGCTAACATACCTAAACGACTCAGTAAGAATGGGATCTGCTCGAGCACGGAATACCTCCTCGTTTCATAGGACGCGAATCAACAATAAAGTCGTATTAGATTACATTCCCGCTCCTCTCTGCATTCTCCTATCACGACTACCGAAAGTTCGCACAATCCGTCTATTCTTGATTTTTTGACTGATGTGATATAAAAAAGCCGGCTCCTCCATGAGGAACCGACCATCTTATGCTTCTGCTTGTTCAGCTGGATGCAACCAAATCTTGACGCGGTTGATTTGATAGTTCTCCATCTCCATCACCTCGACGGAGAAGTCTGGTGTATCGATATGCTCACCTGGCTGAAGATCAATGTTATGCATCTGAATCCAGCCACCGATCGTATCGACATCTTCGACATTCGTAAAACGAATATTGAAACGTTCTTCCAAATCAGCGAGCAAGACTGTACCGTCGAGTAGGAACTCGTCCGATTTGACCTGTTCGATTTCTTCGACTTCATCTGCGTCGAATTCATCACGGATTTCACCGACGATTTCTTCGAGTAAGTCTTCCATCGAGACGAGACCTGCCGTTCCACCGTATTCATCGACGACGAGAACGAGATGGGTCCGGGTCCGTTTCATCTTGCGAAGTGTCTCTTGAAGCGACGTCACTTCCGAAACAACCGGTAAATCCTTGATATAATGCGTCACCGGATGCTCATTGCCGTTCGCATAATCCGTCAAGACTTCCTTGACGTTGACGTATCCGAGAATCCGGTCCTTATCGTTTTCTTCTGTGACCGGGTAACGCGTGTACGGATTATCCATGAAGATTTCCATCAGTTCATCTTTCGTCAAACGTTCCGAGATCGTCTCCATCCGCATCCGCGGCACCATCAAATCTTTGACGATGTGCTCATCAAACGCAAAGACGTTTTGCATGAGGGCAAGTTCCGTTTGGTTGATTTCACCACTTTGGAAACTTTGCGCCATGATGATTTTCAATTCATCTTCCGAGTGGGCTTGTTCGTGCCCTGCTGGTTTGACACCGAACAGACCGAGGAATAAGCGCGCTGAACCGTTGAGTAACCAAATGAATGGGTACATGATTTTACCGAACACATAAAGTGGACGGGCAAACAACAATGTCATGCGTTCTGCATACTGAATCGCAAGCGTCTTCGGAGCGAGTTCACCGATGACGACGTGTAAGAACGTTACGGATACGAATGCGATACCAAACGACAAGAGTGTCGAAACAGCAGCAGAGATCCCGAAGTCGTCGAAGACAGGATGCAAGATCTTTTCAACGGTTGGTTCACCAAGTGCCCCAAGACCAAGTGCCGTGACCGTGATACCAAGCTGACAGGCAGACAAGTAGTAATCGAGATCGCCCGCGATCTTTTTCGCGAGGACGGCACTTTTGTTCCCTTCTTGAATCATTTGATCCAAACGCGACATCCGAACCTTAACGACAGCAAATTCCGATCCGACGAAAAACGCCGTCAACGCAATCAACAAGACCACTAAAAATAAATTGATGAATAATATAGTATCCAAAATCCCCTAAACAGGGGTCACCTCCATTGTTTTGTATTAAAGCTGTGCAATCAAGGAAGCAATCAATGTCAGACGTCGGGACAGTTCTAAGCGGATCGCTTGTTTTTCGACGTCCGTCGAATACAACAAACGCTGCTCGAGTCCTTCAACCGTCGCCTGAAGTTGTTTCACTTCCTGATAAATCGTCTCCCCTGTTTTTTGTTCCCGTTCCGTAAAAGAAGCAAGAATCTCTTGCAGGGAAAGTCGTTGAGACTTCAAATATTCAATCTTTTCGATTTGATGAATGACCGATTCGTCATACAGACGGTAGCCAGACGCGGTACGCTCTGGTGTTAACAGACCGAGTGATGTGTAATAATCGATCGTTCGTTTTGATAAGCCGGTGGTCTCCGCGACCTGACCGATTCGAAGTAACGCCTTCCCAAAAGATTCTCACCTCCTTTCTATAGCTAGTTCTCTTATCTTATCATGTCAAAACCATACAGTAAAACGTCGCGCTTTTTCAGAGAAAAAAACGACTACTCCCGCTCGCACGAGAATAATCGTTTCATCCCACTTTTTCATACGGTTACGACAGGTTCTTCGACTGGTATACCGACGATTGAGCGTTCTAGTAATTCAACGACATCGTACGTAGCAACCGCCTCGTCGACTTCCTTCGCCTTCGTGCCGTCACTGAGCATCGTCAGACAGTACGGACATGCTGACCCAATGACAGACGGTTGGACCGTCAACAATTGTTCCGTCCGTGCGACGTTGACGCGTGCGCCGACTTTTTCTTCTTGCCACATCATGCCGCCACCAGCACCGCAACACATCCCTTTTTCCCGGTTGCGTTCCGTCTCGACGAGCGTGATGCCTGGAATCTTCTCGAGAATATAACGTGGTGCGTCGTAAATATCATTGTAACGACCAAGATAACACGAATCGTGATAGACGACACGCTCCTTGACTTCATGGAGCGGTGTGATCCGTTTTTCGTCAATCAGTCGTGCGAGCAATTCGGTATGGTGATAGACTTCAACGTCCGGACTCAGTCCGAAGTCGGGATACTCGTTTTTAAATGTATTGTAGGCATGCGGATCAATCGTGACGATCTTTTTGACGCCGTATTTCTCAAATGATTTAATGTTTGCTTCCGCGAGTTCCTGGAACAAAACTTCGTTCCCGATCCGGCGCGGTGTATCTCCTGAGTTTTTCTCATCGTTTCCTAGAATCGCAAACGAGATGTCTGCCTCGTTTAGAATACGCGCAAACGCCATCGCGATTTTTTGACTTCGGTTATCGTACGATCCCATCGCACCAACCCAGAACAGGTACTCGAAGTCTTCGCCCGCTTTTTTCTTCTCCTTTGCTGTCGGAACGACGAGTTCATCACGGTTTTTCCGCCAGTTTTCGCGTTCTTTCCGGTTCATCCCCCATGGATTACCTTGACGTTCGATGTTTGCCATCGTCCGTTGCATCTCCGGATCCATCTTGCCTTCCATCATGACGAGATGACGACGGAGGTCGATGATCTTATCGACATGTTCGTTCATGACCGGACACTGATCTTCACAGTTCCGACACGTCGTACACGCCCAGATCTCTTCTTCTGTAATGACGTTCCCAATCAATGAATCTGGAACGATATCCATCTGTCCGGCTGCTGCGAGTGAAGCGATTTGATTTCCTTGCGATCCTTCGAACGCAAAGGCAGGTGCCCATGGCGAGCGCTGTGTGATGGCTGCCGTTTTCATGTTGAGATGGTCCCGTAATTTAACGATCAAATCCATCGGAGACAACATCTTCCCCGTTCCACTCGCTGGGCACATGTTCGTACAGCGTCCACACTCGACGCAGGCATATAGATCAACGAGCTGTTTCTGATTGAAATCTTCGATTCGGTTGACCCCGAAGCTAAATTCCGCTTCGTCGTCTTCTGCCTCTTCCATGACCGATAGATCAATCGGTGCCAAACGCCCGACTTTCGACGTTCGACCGAGCCAGACGTTTGCTGTACCGGCAATCAAGTGTGCATGTTTACCTTGCGGGATGTAAACCATGAAGCTAAGTAAGAACAGTAAGTGTGCCCACCAGAAGAAAACGAATAATCCAAACGCAACCGATTCCGGCACCCAACTGAATAAGAACGCGATGCTTGAAGCAACCGGTTCACCGAGCGTCGAATGATTCTCATAGACAAGGAAGAAGCCGTTTCCGAACAGGACGGCGACCATCAAACCACCGATGAAGATCAACGCAAGACCTGCCATGAAATTCCGCTTCAAGCGGACGAGTTTCTCAACGTACCGGCGATAAAATCCCCAAACGACAGCAATCAAGATAACGAGCATGACGATTTCTTGGAAGAATGTAAAAATCGGATAAAGCGGACCGAGTGGGACATGCGGAAAACGCTGACCGACGGCGAGTCCTTTCCAGATAAAATCGATCGCTCCGAATTGAACGAGTAAGAAGCCGTAGAACATCATAACGTGGATAGCGCCACTTTTCTTATCTTTTAATAATTTCTTTTGACCGAAGACGTTGACTAAGACTGCGTCCAGTCGTTCTTTGTTCGTCAGTGTCCATTCCGCCTTTTTCCCCCGTTTAATAGCGGCATAACGACTTTTGACGAGTGACGTGAACAGATAGCCCGCATAGCCGATGACGAGTAGGAAGGCAATCCAGTTGATGAGTAAAAACGTATTCATGTTCGAACAAACCCCTTTCCCCCTAAAGCAGTTGTGTTGAAATGAGTATAGCATATAATGAATGGCTATTCATTCATTTTTTTCATTTAGTTTTTACTGCGTCACACAAGCAGATACGTACTCAAAAAAAAATCAAGCGGTGGATCATCCACCGCTTGATTTAATCACGTCCAATACGTCATTTTTTTAATTTCATTGCATTGGCCATCAGACCAGGGATGTCCGTATTTTCATGCAACCCACTGAACTGTTCGCTTTGTGGACCGTACGCGTAGAGCGGAACGTCAACACCTGTATGCACGGCAGTCGTCCAGCCGACATACGCTCGTTTACTGATCATCTCATTCAATGTCATGACGCGTTTCTTCGCATCTACTTTTTGCAACGTCTGAATTTCTTCAGCCGTCAAATCAAACGTCGTTTCTCGTTTGACGACAGAGGCGATGTTCGATAAGTCGTCGTTGAACTGACGAACCATCTCATTCCCCGTCGCCTTGACGTTTTTCAAGACTTCTGGTTTCGCTACGTACTCATCGTATCCACCGACGGACATACCACCTGTATCATGGTCACCGGCGACGACGACCAATGTGTGTTTATCTTTTGCTGCAAAACGAAGCACTTTTTCGACTGCCTGGTGGAACGCTTCTGCATCCTTCATCGCCCAAGCAGCATCATGCGCATGACCCGCCCAGTCGATCTGACTTCCTTCTACCATCAAGAAGAAGCCATCGCGGTCTTTCTTCAATGTTTGCAGGGCTTTCGACGTCATCGTCGCAAGACTCGGTTGATTCGTGTTTTCCCGGTCCAGTTCTGGTGCCATTCCTTCTTCTGCAAACAATCCAAGAACTTTACGACCATCCGTCTCATTCAGACTTTCGAGTGAATCCGCATACTGGTATCCTGCTCGTTCTGCTTTCTTCACTAGATTACCAGCCTCTTGAACGCCACCATTCTTTTGATCAAAAAAGAACTTCTGACCGCCACCAAGTAAGACGTCGACTTTCATTTCATCCATATATTGTTTCGCGATGTCCGCTTCATTCGCACGTGTTGCGACGTGCGATGCAAAAACAGCTGGTGTCGCATGGGTGATGGCTGATGTCGAGACAAGTCCTGTTGCTTTGCCTGCTTGATCCGCCCGATCAAGAATAGACGCTACTTCTTTTCCACTTGGATCCATACCGATTGTTCCGTTGTTTGTTTTTGTTCCTGTTGCCATCGCCGTTCCGGCAGCTGCTGAATCGGTCACTTTCGTGTTTGCCGAATACGTCCGCATCATTCCTTTTAAATGACCGTCGAGTTCCGTCTCCTCGCCTCCTTGATACCAGCGATAATTCGTTGCATAGGCAGCCGAATAACCATCCGGAATCATGAAGATGACATTTTTAACCTTCGCTTGTTTCGTGTTTTGTTTTGCCTCGACCGGCTGAGCCGATTCATATGTATAGCCCGCAACTCCCGTCATAAGCACTGTACCGAGAATACCTGTCGCCATCCATTTCTTGTTCATTTGTGTTTCCTCCCTGTTCCCGATGATGGTTTCATCATACCGAGCGAATGTAAATGAACGATGGAGACTGCTTTAAGGAATGTAAAGAAACGATGACAGCCGAGTTACCACTTCATCTCTTCAAACATGTAATAGCCTTTGTGCTGTTCTTCTAAATATGTCGATAACGGAAGACGGACATCTTCACTCGTGATGTACTCCGCTAACTCCGTTTGATCGATCCACTTCGTCTCAATGATTTCTTCATCGGGATCATTTGGATCAAGTACACCACTCACTTCGCAATCAAAATAAGTCACGAGGCTGTGCGCTTGATAGGTCGGCATGAAGTTCTCCGTTAAGAAAGCAAACGACGACGATGTGACCGTCAAGCCGGTTTCTTCTTCCACCTCGCGACGAAGTGCTTGCTCGAGTGTCTCTCCTGATTCAATCTGTCCACCGGGTAAGCTCCAGCGCTTCTCCTGACCCGATTGATTATTGACGATGAGCAGTTGATCGCCCTTGCGGATGATCGCGACGATGATTCGATAGAGTGGATACATGACGCTTCCTCCTAAAAAGACCACCTTGCCTAAAACAAGATGGTCCACTGAATGTTTATTCTAACCCGAGCGACTGTGGTAGACGGACTGCACGTGCGAAGGCATTTTTATAATCCTTTTTCGCGACTAACTTTTCGACTTCACGGATTGCTGGATGCTGTTCGTCCGCGAACGCACCAAGGATCGTCAAGTAACGCTCGTATACTTGATCGTCTTCCTGACGTGCTTTCAAGAGCGCTGTATACAGCATGACGGTATCTTCGCCGTATAAGACCGGTAATTCTTCATTGATTAAGAGTAGCGTATCGATGGACTCCGGGTCGACCTTCGGATTGTATTCCGTGATGACCTGCTCTGCGAGTCCTTCGAGTTGATCACGCCATTCGTTGTAGCGCGGCTCATCGTTCTCGAGCCATTCAAACCATTCCTCTTCCAACATCTGCTCCATTTGACGTACTGTTTGTTCAAATGCCATTCGTCTCACTCCGTTCCCAAGTTAAATTAATCGTATACGTACCGACTGCTTGTCCATTCATCTTTAATGTATAGCGAAACTGCATCTGCCGCGGTTTCATCTCAATCGTCTCCGTGCCCGTTTCCATCAACATCTGACCGAATTGACTGCCATACTGGCTTTTGGTCGTCTCTCCTAAAATGAAGACATGATGCATCGCAACAGGACCTTTACGATTCAAAGCAATCTGGTCTTTTGACCATTTGATCGTCGTATCGATCGGTTGTTCATCCGGCTGAACGAACTTCACGGCAAAACCGTCTTTTGTTTCGAACAACGTGCCGTCCGCCTTAAGTTCGACCGATTCACGCATCGGACCATCTTCGATCGTCGTCACCTGTCGTAATGACACCGGGTACTTTACTGGTTTCACTTCTATCACCTCATCGTTTAGCGTACACGATTTTTTCGTCTGATGCACCTTCTGCTTACATGCAACAAAAAAACGGATCCGATGTACATCGAATCCGTTCCAGATTGTAGACAAATGGACTGACTCAAAAAATGACGCACCTTTTCACGCCCTTTCCTCAGGCGAGACACAAGCCAGTTTTCCCGCTCCATTCGAGCAGGAAAACGGGTCTTGTTTGTCTCTGACAGCGCAAAATTGCGCTTTTTCCTGTAGGAGTGGCGTGTAACGTGTCATTTTCTTTATACCCGGAAGGAGAATCAGAAAAGCGTTTTGTTCACTCGACATCGCTTCCTAGGGAAAAACAAGCAAGAGCGACCCTGCAGCGAAGCGAAGCGGCGCGATGCTTGTCCCAGGAAAACGATGCGAGACGAACAAAAAAAAGCGCAATCCTTCTCGTTAGAGAACAATTGCACTTATCTTCAGTCTCAAACAGATTCGATGTACTTCGAATCCGTTCAAAACATATTAGCGCACACGGTACAGACGAGCTTCGAATGGACGAAGGACGAGTTCTGTTCCTTCGTGGTGCATCGTCGGATAGTTGCCAAGCAACATATTGTCCGAGTGCAAGATGATGTCCGTATCGATTTCTGCTGTTTCGCCTTTTAAGTTCGTAACGATCAAGAATTGTTCGTCACCAAGCGTCCGTGTATACGCGTAGACTTTCGTGTCTTCCGGTAAGATGAGATCGTACGCGCCGTAAATCAACGTCTCTTCCATCTTACGGATTTGGATCATTCGTTTATAGAAGTTCAAGATTGAATCTTCATCTTGTTCTTGCGACGCGACGTTGATGTCCGCGTAGTTTGGGTTGACACCAAACCATGGAGATTGATTCGAGAAACCACCGTTTTGCTCATTTGTCCACTGCATTGGTGTGCGTGAGTTATCACGGGACGAGTTCCAGATGACTTCCATGATTTCCTCATGTGTTTTCCCAGAAGCAAGTTGCATGTCGTACATGTTTTTCGTCGCGACATCATCATAATCCGAGATGTCCGGGAATTGAACGTTCGTCATCCCGATCTCTTGTCCTTGATAGATGAACGGTGTGCCTTGCATGAAGAAATACATCATCGCAAGCGACTTCGCGCTCTCTTTCCAGTACTGTTCCTCGTCACCCCAAAGGGAGACTGAACGAACCTTATCGTGGTTTTCGAGGTATAACGCATTCCACCCTGTAGCTTCAAGTCCTTTTTGCCATTTCGTCAGCACTTGTTTCAGTTTGACGACGTCGACTCCTTTTTCCGCATCTGCACGCCAGAGATCCATGTGCTCGAATTGGAAGACCATGTTCATCTTACCGTTCTCTTCTCCGACCCAGAGATCGGCTTCTTCCGGTGTGACGCCGTTTGCTTCTCCGACTGTCATGATATCGTATTTCGAGAACGTCTCATCCTTCAACTCTTCGAGATACGCATGGATGCCTTCGACGTTCATATGCATATCGAATGAAGGAACATACGGCATACCAAGCGGGTTCGGGAGATCGGCGAATGATTGATCCTTATTGATGTGACTGATTGCATCGATTCGGAAACCGTCGATACCTTTATCGAGCCACCAGTTGATCATCGTATAGACGGCTTGACGCATATCGCGGTTTTGCCAGTTCAAGTCTGGTTGACGACGAGAGAAGACGTGCAGGAAGTACTGCTCCGTCTTTTCATCATATTCCCATGCTGATCCACCGAAAATACTTTCCCAGTTGTTCGGTTCTCCACCATTGACGGCATCTTTCCAAATGTACCAATCGCGTTTCTCATTGTCTTTTGACGAACGTGATTCAAGGAACCACGGGTGTTCATCCGATGTGTGGTTGACGACAAGATCAAGCAAGACCTTGATGTCACGCTTATGCGCTTCTTCCATCAAGAGATCAAAGTCCGCCATCGTACCGAACTCATCCATGATGTCTTCATAATCACTGATATCATATCCATTATCATCGTTCGGTGACTTGAACATCGGGCAAATCCAAAGGACATCGACGCCAAGATCCTTCAAATAATCCAATTTTGCGATGATACCCGGAATATCGCCGATTCCATCGTTGTTTGCATCGTAAAAGCTGCGTGGATAGATTTGGTAAGCAACTGCTTCTTTCCACCAAGCTCGTGTAATTGTTTGTTGGGCCGTTTCAGGGCGCGGTATCATTTGTGTCATGTGTCGTGAATCCTCTCGTAGGTCAGTCTTTGGGGTGTTGTTTTCATTAGTCAGTTAACTTCTATACATTGCGCAACCGATTGCGCAATTCCTCTACCTTCATCTTATCAAATCCACTTTTAAAGTCAATGTTTCGGGGGTGATTCCACCATTTCACATCAACGGTTGTCACTCTTCGTTCCCACTGAATATTTCAAGTCATTTTACATTACATTTACTGAATTATCCTACACTGTTTATCGGTCGATTTCTACCCTTTTGCATAACCTTTCCTTCCGAAAGTGAATCTTTTTTTCTTCGTTCGGGTATACCCTTACCAATGCATGTAAAAAAGGGGGATTTTCAGGATGAAGGGACAATTCTTTATTGGCGGACAATGGCTGGATCACGGACGAGAACGGACAGATGTTACGAATCCAGCTACTGGGGAAGTCGTCGGTAGTGTACCAAACGGAACAAAATCAGACGTCAACGACGCAGTAGAAGCAGCACGGAAGGCATTTCCTGATTGGTCGAAACGGACAGTCTACGAACGTGCCGAACTGCTCGAGAAGTTATATGCGAAGATGATTGAGAAAAAAGATGAACTGGCTCGCCTGATGACGCTGGAAATGGGGAAACCGCTCGCTGAATCAGAAGGTGAAGTGCAGTATGCCGCAAACTTCGTCAAATGGTTTGCAGAGGAAGGAAAACGCGCTTATGGACGTGTCATTCCGACACATGATGCTTCTAAACGACTTCAAGTCATCAAACAGCCGGTTGGTGTCGTTGCTGCGATCACACCATGGAACTTCCCGGCGGCCATGATTACCCGAAAGCTTGCTCCAGCACTCGTCGCCGGATGTACGTTTGTCATCAAACCACCAACAGCGACTCCGCTTACCGCGCTTCGTCTTCTTGAACTCTGTCAGGAAGTCGGGATTCCAGAAGGCGTCGTTAATGCCGTTACAGGTAGCGGGAAAGCACTCGGTGAATCACTCGCGACACATCCGCATGTCGATAAGATCACCTTCACTGGTTCAACCGAAGTTGGACGGACACTGATGGCTCAAGGAGCAGAGACGATCAAAGCGATGTCGCTTGAACTCGGCGGACATGCACCGATTCTCGTCTTTGATGACTGTGACCTTGATTTAGCTGTCGCTGAGACGATTAAGTCGAAATTCCGTAATGGCGGTCAAACGTGCGTCTGCGGAAACCGGATTTACGTATCCGACTCGATCTATGATGCGTTCGTTGAAAAACTCGGGCAAGAGACAGCGAAGCTGAAGACCGGAAATGGTTTGGATGCTGAGACGAAGATTGGACCGATGATCAATAAAGCGGGTTACGATAAAGTCAAAAAACATGTCGATGATGCGACATCCGCTGGTGCACGAGTCGTCACGGGCGGAACAGGAACGACGGATGAGGAGAACGATGTCTATTATTATGAAGCAACCGTTCTCGCGGACGTAAAACCCGGCATGCTGATCATGAACGAGGAGACGTTCGGACCTGTTGCTCCCGTCCAGCGTGTCAGTTCTGATGAGGAAGCGGTTCGTTACGCCAACCAGACACCATTCGGTCTCGCTTCGTACGTCTTTACAAAGGATTACGCGCGTGCCATTCGTGCAATCGAGGGGCTTGATTATGGAATCGTCGGCTGGAATGATGGCGTTCCTTCTGCTGCGCAAGCACCATTTGGTGGAATGAAACAATCCGGTCTCGGACGCGAAGGTGGTAGTGAAGGACTCGAAGCGTATCTCGAGACGAAGTACATTTCAATCGGTGGACTAGCGTGAACGCGGCGGATTGGTTCGTCCAATGTTTAGAGGCAGAGGGCGTCACGCATATCTTTGGTGTTCCCGGTGAGGAAAACATCACATTACTCGAATCACTCAGTCGTTCGTCGATCACCTTCATCACGACACGTCACGAAACGAACGCCGCGTTCATGGCAGCGATGTTCGGTCGCCTGAGTGGACGACCGGGTGTCTGCCTATCGACACTTGGTCCCGGTGCGACCAATATGATGACCGGTATTGCAAGTGCGACGATGGATCATTCCCCTGTCGTCGCGATCACTGGTCAAGGAGCGACAGCACGGCAACACAAAGCATCGCATCAAATGTTTGATCTCGTAGACCTCTATCGTCCGGTCACGAAGTCCAGTACGTCCGTTCTGTCAGCGGAGGTCATTCCAGAAATCGTTCGACGTGCCTTTGCGACAGCAAAAAGCGAAAAACCAGGGGCAACCCATATCTCTTTTCCAGAAGACATCGCAAAACAAGAACGTGATCAAGCAGCGACACCCTTGCAACAAGATAGCACGCCAACACATCTCCATTCCTTGACGATTGATGATCCCGATGCCTTACGTCTGATCGAACGAGCAAAACGTCCGGTCATCATTGCTGGATTTGGCATCCATCGGCAGCAAGCACTCGATGCATTTCGAGCATTCGTCGAAAAGCTTCAAGCTCCCGTCGTCGAGACGATGATGGGAAAAGGAGCGATTTCTTCACACCATCCGCTCGCTGCACACACGATCGGTTTACCAGACGTCGATTACAACCAGCGGATTCTCGATGCGAGTGACCTCATCATTACGGTGGGCTACGATATTACGGAGTTACCTCCGCAAAAATGGAACTCGAAAAAGACACCGATCGTCCATTTGGATACAAATCCTCACGAAATCGATGCTTATTATCCGGTTGTCGCGAACCTAGTCGGACCACTCGTCGATATGCTGACTGTATTGACTCCTTTACTGCCCGAGCGTGCGTGGAACGACTGGCAACAAGATCGCGATAAATTACGCGACGAAATTCAAGAAACGTACTCGCTTGCCCTGCCTTTACACCCTCAAAGTATCGTTCGTGAACTCGAACGAACCGTCGGGGAGGATGGCATGGTCTTCTCAGACGTCGGCGCACACAAAGTCTGGCTCGCACGCCATTATCAAACGACACGTCCAGATCAATTATTCATTTCCAACGGGTTTGCTTCGATGGGCTATGGTTTATCGAGTGCGCTCGCAGCCAAACTATTGTATCCGGACCGGCGAATCGTCTGTGCCGCTGGAGATGGTGCCTTTTTGATGAATGGTCAGGATCTCGAGACCGCCGTTCGTTTGAAGCTTCCACTTGTCGTGTTGATTTGGCGTGACGGTACCTATGGACTGATTGAATGGAAACAACAACAAGCGTATGGGCGGTCGTCCTACATCACGTTTGACAATCCAGACCTCGTTCAACTGGCTCATGCTTTCGGCGCACTCGGTCTCCGTGTCGGTGAACATGGCTCCCTCGCACATTGTCTTGACCAAGCATTTGCAAGTGATGGACCCGTTTTGATTGACTGTCCGGTCGATTACCGGGAAAATCTAAAGTTAAGTGAACGTCTCCGGACGTATGGAGGGTGATATACATGACACAACCACGTAAACTGCAATCTATTTCTGATTTTGATCAATTTGCGTCCGAACATACCGCGTTCGTGATTTGCAAACACAGCACGACATGCCCGATCAGTGCCGCAGGATTCTCGGAGTATACGAAGTTCGCGGATGAAACGTCTGTTCCAACGGCGTATCTTTTCGTCCAAGAAGCTCGGACCTTATCGAATCACATCGCTGAACACTATAATGTCCGACATGAGTCGCCACAAGTTCTTTTCATTCAGGACGGCAAATCTGTCTGGACAGCATCTCACTACGACATTACAAAGGATGCACTCGAAACGAACGTTCAGTAACGCTAATTATGAAACAAGCTTCTGGCTGTTTCAAACTGAAGACAAAGCGCAATTTTCCTCTAACGAGAAGGATTGCGCTTTTTTATTTCCTACGAATCATTTTCCTCATTTAGAAAAACGCTTTCAAAACTACATAAAAAATAAAATTATCTTTCTTAGCTATTATTATTTGTAATTCGAACTAAATCGGATTAAGATAAACTACAGATAGAACGACCGTATATAAATCTGTACCGTTAGTTTAGTTAGGAGGATATTCATGCAACAAAGTGCAACTCACACAGCTCGAGCTCCTTACGGCATCCTCGCCGTTTTGATGATCGGGGCATTCATCGCTTTCTTAAATAATACCTTGCTCAACATCGCCCTTCCTTCGATCATGAAGGATCTAGCGATCGAACCATCGACTGCTCAATGGCTGTCGACTGGTTTCATGCTCGTCAATGGTGTCTTGATTCCGACATCTGCTTTCTTGATTCAAAAGTATTCGGTTCGTCGCTTGTTCTTACTTGCGATGACCCTCTTCTCGACCGGAACGATTCTTGCCGGATTCGCAGATGTCTTCCCTGTGTTGCTCGCAGGACGAATGATTCAAGCATCTGGTTCTGCAATCATGATGCCGTTACTGATGAACGTCATGCTCGTCAGTTTCCCGATTGAAAAACGCGGAACCGCAATGGGATTCTTCGGATTAATCATGATGGGTGCCCCAGCGATCGGACCGACGTTGTCTGGTTGGATCATCGAGCACTACGATTGGCGGATGTTATTCCACTTCATCACACCAATCGCCTTGATCGTTCTCGTCGCTGGTTTCTTCTTACTTCGTGACGTCAAGGAACGGTCTGCCACTCGGATCGATCTCGCTTCCGTGGCACTTTCGTCACTTGGTTTCGGTGGCTTACTGTATGGATTCAGCTCAGCTGGCTCTAAAGGTTGGGACAGCTTCCACGTCTACGGTGCGCTGATCGTCGGAGTCATCGCACTCGTGACATTCATTTACCGTCAGCTCCATATGGAACGTCCGATGCTCAACTTCAAGATTTATCGTTACCCGATGTTCGCCTTGTCTTCTGCCATCTCGATGGTCGTCACGATGGCGATGTTCTCGGGCATGTTATTGCTTCCGATCTATGTCCAGACGATTCGCGGTATCTCACCACTTGATGCGGGTCTCATGCTATTACCGGGTGCCATCTTGATGGCCGTCATGTCACCAATCAACGGGAAACTGTTTGATAAAATCGGTGGACGTCCTCTTGCGTTGACTGGTTTGTTCATCACAGTCGTTACCAGCTACTACTTCAGTCAGCTCGAGATGGATACGACGTATACGCATCTGATCGTCCTGTATTCGTTACGGATGTTCGGGATGTCAATGGTCATGATGCCAGTCTCGACGAACGGTTTAAACCAGTTACCAACGCGCTACTATCCACACGGAACAGCGATGAACAATACGCTGCAACAAGTATCCGGTGCGATCGGAACAGCGTTGCTTGTAACAATCATGTCAACGCATGCGAAGACACGTGGAACAGAACTCGCGGCTGAAGCGGCGAAGAACATGACGAGTCAACCGACAGCTGAAGCGGCTGCTGCTCTGAAACAGCAGATCACGATGCAAGCAACGCTCGACGGAATCAACTATGCGTTCTTCATCTCGACGTTCATCGCTGGCCTAGCATTCGTCCTTGCTTTCTTCATTAAACGGGCAACACAAGCTGAAGACATCATTAGCGATCAACGTTCATTAAACGAAACGATCGTCAAACCACAAGTTTCCAATCAATAAGTACAAAAGCAGTCGCCTCTCGCGACTGTTTTTTATTTCTTAAGCTAAATACTGGTACCCCTCATACCTATATGTTACAGTGAAGATAACAACAAGATTACTAAAGGAGGTACGACTATGACACACGATCACCCCGTCGTTCCACGAACGAACGAAGAACAAGATGCGTTGATGAAACGACTAAAGCGCATCGAAGGGCAAGTCCGCGGGATTGCCAATATGGTATCTGAAGATCGGTATTGCATCGATATCTTAACGCAAACGGCATCGATTCAAGCAGCATTACGACAAGTCGAACTACAAATCATCGAACGTCATGTCAAGATGTGCATGCATGAAGTCGCCACCCGTCAAGACAGTACGGACGCTTACGTCGATGAGTTGATGGCGGTCATCGCTCGATTGAAAAAGTAAGGAGGGGTTTCTGATGTCAAAAACAATTGAGTTTGATATTGAAGGGATGACGTGTGCCGCCTGCTCCGCCCGGATTGAAAAAGTCCTCAACCGGATGGACGGGGTCGAAGCCACGGTCAACTTGCCGCTTGAAACCGCTCGTGTCTCGATTTCTGATGCCTATGACGATCAAGCAATCATCGAAAAAATCCGAAAAATCGGCTACGGGGCAACGGTCAAACAAGCACCACACGCAACAAAATCGAATCGCCGGATGCTCTATCGCTTTATCATCGCGGCTATTCTATCGTTACCGTTGCTCGCGAGCATGCTGACGCATATTCCGAACAGTCCGTTCCACCTTCCATTCTTAATGAATCCGTGGCTACAGTTTGCTTTAGCGACACCTGTGCAATTCATCATCGGAGCGCCCTTCTATAGTGGGGCTTATAAAAGTTTACGGAGTGGGAGTGCCAACATGGATGTCCTCGTTGCACTCGGAACATCGGCAGCCTACTTTTATTCCGTTGCTGAAATGCTACTCGTCTCTGATATGCCGCATCTCTACTTTGAGACGAGTGCGATTCTGATTACACTCGTCTTACTCGGGAAAGTCCTCGAAGATCGTGCGAAACAACAGACGACGGGAGCGATTAAAAGTCTGCTCTCCCTACAAGCAAAAGAAGCCGTCGTCTTAGAGAACGGACAGGAACGAACGGTCTCCATCGATGCAATTCAAACTGGGATGATCTTACTCGTAAAACCTGGGAATAAAATTCCGACAGATGGTGTCATTCGTGCAGGCGACGCGTATCTCGATGAGTCGATGTTGACCGGTGAATCTGCGCCTATTCATAAAACGGTTGGAGCATCCGTCATTGGCGGTACGCTGAATACGAATGGATCTTTACAAGTCGAAGCGACAAAGATCGGACAAGCGACGGTTCTCGCACAAATCATTCGCGTCGTCGAACAAGCGCAGACTGAAAAGGCACCGATTCAACGACAAGCCGATCGAATTTCTGGTGTGTTCGTGCCGATCGTCGTTGTCATCGCGCTTCTGACGTTAGCCGCTTGGTGGATGATCAGTGGATCCTTTGCGGAAGCGATTCGTCCTGCCATCGCGGTGCTCGTCATCGCTTGTCCATGTGCACTCGGACTTGCGACACCGACTTCGATCATGGTCGGAACCGGAAAAGGGGCTGAACGAGGGATTCTCTTTAAAGGGGGCGCTCAACTCGAGAATCTTCAACATGTCGATGCTGTCGTCTTTGATAAGACCGGAACACTGACAGTCGGTCGCCCTGTCGTCGTCGAAACGTTCGGTACGGAGACAGCGCTCGATTTCGCTGCTGCGCTTGAACGGCAATCGGAACACCCTCTTGCTCGCGCCATCACAGCAGAACGGGATGTCGTCTTTGATATCGAACGGTTCCACGTCGAATCAGGACGTGGGATCACGGGACAAATCATGGGACATGATCTCATCGTCGGATCGGCGCGAATGATGCAGGAACGAAACATCGTTCTTCCTGATTGGACATCACCTGGAGCGACTCTCGTATACGTCGCTGTCGATGGAGAAGTCGCGGCCGGATACGCCATCCGTGACGCGCTAAAAGATTCAGCGAAAGAAACGATCCAGCGTTTGCGCGAAACAAAAGAAGTATATCTCTTGACCGGTGACCGCCGGGAAGTCGCCGATCATTTAGCAACAGAACTGGGACTGGATCCAGCGTTCGTCTTTGCTGACGTTTTGCCGATTGAAAAGGCAGATGTCATTCAGTCACTTCAACAAACGAAACGTGTCGCGATGGTCGGAGACGGTATCAATGATGCCCCTGCTCTCGTAACAGCAGATGTC
This sequence comes from Exiguobacterium sp. FSL W8-0210, assembly GCF_038006045.1. Classification (NCBI taxonomy): domain Bacteria; kingdom Bacillati; phylum Bacillota; class Bacilli; order Caryophanales; genus Exiguobacterium; species Exiguobacterium sp. FSL W8-0210. The sequence goes on along the minus strand of NZ_JBBOUK010000001.1, from coordinate 291,435 downwards.
GGCATCGCGCTCGGTAGCGGAACGGATGTCGCTCTTGAAGCAGCCGACGTGACGTTGCTTGGACACGACTTAAAACAAGTTTTACTTGCGATCGAGCTGAGTGAGCAGACGATGAAAAACATTCGTCAAAATCTCGTCTTCGCACTTGGCTACAATACGATTGGCATTCCGGTCGCTTTTCTCGGTCTGCTTGCCCCATGGCTTGCGGGTGCCGCGATGGCATTCAGCTCTGTCTCTGTCGTGACGAATGCGTTACGATTAAAACGTACCCCACTATCTGAAGGAGGAACTTCATCATGAAAGAAACAACGTTATCTGTCATCGGTATGACATGCAACCACTGTAAAGCGAGTGTCGAATCCGCTCTATCTGAAGTCGAAGGTGTCCAACAGGCAACTGCCTCACTCGAACAAAACCAGGTTACAGTCCAGCACGAGGATGTTCCTCGTGAACGTCTCGTCGATGCGATCGAAGAAATCGGCTACGATGTACCGACTGCTTAAATTTTCATGCCAAACTGCTTCTAACACGCAGTTTGGCTTTTTTATTTTTTGAAAAGTGGGAATGTACGGAGTAAGGAGGGGTTCGTATGGTACCGAAAATCGAATTCGTAGAACACTTCGACGACAACAAAGGAAAACGATTTAAAATCGAACTTTGGAATCTCGGAACCTTCACATTCAGTGCCGAGTCAGCTCGTGGACCTGTCACCCGTTTCACCTCCATTGACATTCAATTCGTTCAAGCTTGCGTTCAACGAATGCGCTCGATCGTGGACGCTAAAAAAGCATTTCAGGAAGATCAACCGGTCTAATCCTGTTCTTTTTCTATTCTCCTCATGGCACTTGCCATGAGTTTTTTTGTTTCCGGTCAATGTTTTTCAATATTCTCGTCTTTTTTTCGAAAACCAGTATCGCTTCGTCAAGATGAACCGATAAGAGACAGACATCATTTTATTCACATCTTGAGTATTGGAGGCAACTACGTGCGTAACCCTTTTAAAAGTAAGACTACTGCGGCTTATCAAGCTACCATTGGCTTTCCTGATTCCCGTCTCATCACAAAGACGGCAGATCCTGATCTCACATCCCGTCTCGTATACATGGGATATACAGAAGAACAGCTACAGACGCTCAAATCGATGGCACCTGTCGTTCAAGGCATCTTAGATGAGGTCCTCGAGCAAGTGCTTGACCATCTATTATTGAACCCAGAGATGGCAACGATCGCGAAACAATCATCGACACGCGAACGACTGAAGAAAGTCTTCGCCGACTACTTCACGAGTCTACTGACAGGAAACATGGACGAGTCATTCCTCGCGATGCGGATGCGAATGGGACAGACGCATAAACATAACTTCGTTCCTGTCACTTGGTTCATCGCCTCGTATGCTGCGTTTCAGACGTTGTTGATTCCAAAAATCGTCGAACATTATCAGCATGACCCAGCGCAACTGACGACAGCCGTACTCGCTTTGACACATGCGATGAACTTAGATGCTCAAATCGTGACGAGCCAGTATGTCGATTCTCGTCTTCATGAAGTGACAGCAGCGAACGAGTCGCGTCGTCAACTTTTGACAGACGTCGTTCGTGTCAGTCAAGAAGTTGCCAGTTCCGTCGAGCACACGGATCATGCCATCATTGAGACGAGCCGTCGCGCCTCACAAGTATTAGCAGAAACAGCTCAGACAGAGCAGACGAGTCAGCAGCTCGTCCAAATGACGATTGCCAACGAACGACAGATGCAACAGATGGAGCAACAATTCGCTCAATCGACACAACAAGTCGGTACTTCGCTTGAAAGCATCCATGAATTGAAGACGACGTCGGATGACATCGTCCAGATGACGCAAAGCATCGAAGCAATCGCCAATCAGACAAACTTACTCGCGTTGAATGCTTCGATTGAAGCAGCACGTGCCGGTGAACACGGTAAAGGTTTTGCTGTCGTCGCGACCGAAGTCCGGAACCTTGCTGAAAATGCCAAGTCATTAAGTAGCAGTATCAATGGTCTGATTCAAAAGAACAATGGTAATATCACACAACTCGTTTCTCAGATGGAAGACATCACACGTGCCAACACCGCATCTCAGCAAGAATTGCAACAAGTCAAACAAGGAATCCAAACCGTCAAGAGTGAGATGGAAAACTCCCTCACCTTATTTGGACGAAACAAGGAAAACCTCGGACAAATCGTCGAGACGATCCAAGGTCTCAGTAAGACGACACAAGGATTGACGACACTGACGACGGATCTTGTCGCTGCGTCCGAAACACATTAAAAAATGAGGCTGGGACATAACTAGCTGAATTTAACGAAAAGAAGGAATTGCCATCACTGAGGATGTGCAATTCCTTCTTTTTTCATTGTCTCTCGTCAAGCTGCCCTTCGGGCAACGCTTTGGATGAGCCATTTCCTCAAATTTACGGCCATGAGGATGAAGCCGAGCTCACGCTTCACCTTCGCTTTTCCTCGCACAGAAAAGCGAGTGAAACTCAAATTAGCCTTCAGATATCCAAAAACTGGTTCCACGTCTATCTTCCGTTTCGCATAGAGGGATCCTGTTTTTTGATCTGAAAGCCATTTTTTCATCTGTTCTTTTTGTTCTTCCCATGAAGTGTTTATGTGTACCTGTCGGTGACGCCCTTCTTCGGCCTTTGTACAACGGGAGCGGAACGGGCAGCCATCACACCCTTCACTTTCATACACCTTGAAATCACGCGTGAATCCGTAACGATCTGTTCTCTTGGACATGTAACGGAACGTTACGTCCTGTCCATTCGGGCACACAAACCGATCCGCCGTTTCATCGTAAGACCAGTTCGCTGTGTTAAAGGGATCGTTGCGCCATTTTCGCGACTTTTCTTTTTCGAACATCGTGTAAGGGATGAGTGGAATGCGCCCACGGCGCATCAGAATATCCTGATAATTCTCCTGACTCCCATAGCCGGCATCCGCAACGATATGCGGTGGTAGTGGTAAATATGAGCTGACCTCATCTAAAAAGGGGAGTAACGTCCGGGCATCCGTCGGATTCGGATAAATATCATAAGCGAGTGTGTATTGTCCTTCGGTCGCGATTTGAACGTTATAGCCTGGTTTGAGTTGTCCATTTTGCATATGATCTTCTTTCATTCGCATGAACGTCGCGTCCGTGTCCGTTTTCGAATAGCTGTTCCGTCCAGCGAGCGTCCTCTTTTGAAGGGCGTATCTCTGTTTCCGCTCGATGAAATCTGTAATTTCCTTTCGAAGGAGACGTGGTTCCTTCCGTTCAGAACGCAGACGTTTTCTTTCTTGGGTGTCCGTACTCGCCTCGATTTTTTGGTTGATGGAAGCGATATGTGCGTCTACAGCTTCACCCATGTGTTCGAGTTCTGAGAGAGTAAGCTCGTCCGGGTTTTCTCGTTCAATTTCCGGTAGGATGTCTTGTTCGACGAGGTTGTCATAGATACGATTCGATTTGTCCACGAGAGACGCACTATGACGTTCAATCGATTTCCGCCAAACAAAGGTATATCGGTTCGCATTCGCCTCTAACTTTGTACCATCGATAAAGATGGCTTCTTCATTGATTTCTCCCATCTCGACGAGATGGCAACGGAAGGTAACGAAGGCTTGCTTCAATATCGGAGTGACTGCGGGATGCACTCGAAAACGGTTGATGGTACGATAGCTCGGCGCATTCCCTTGTGCTAGCCACATCATCCGCAGACTATCGGATAGTAATCCTTCAATCTTCCGACCGGAGAAGACCGATTGTGTGTAGGCACATAAGATAATTTTCATCATCATGCGTGGATGGTAAGCCGGGCATCCTGTCGTGCGCATGAAAGGCTCGAACACATCGTCTGGAATGGATTCGACGAGATGGTGGACAGCGAACGCAATATCATTTTCTTGAAGACGAACTTCTAAATCTAAGGGCAGAACCAGCTGGTTCATGTTATAATCTTTAAACATAAGGGCACCTCCGATGGTTATGGTTTGATCACTTTAACTTTATCAGAGGTTGTCCTTATTTGTTTATTCAGAATCGGTTTTTTTTCATAGAACAAGGCCCTCGAAACGTATAGTCGTTTCGAGGGCCTTTTGTTTGTGAAACTGAGTTATGTCCCAGCCTCATTTTACTTTACTCGTCTTGTTCTGCTGTGACGACAAGACGCTGATCGTATCCTTTTGATTCTGAAAACGTACCTATACATGAAATGAGCGTCAGTTTATTCATGACGGTCGCACCGAAGATTGATCCGACAGGTGCTTCATCGACAGGATAGGACATGACGTTCGTCACCACGTACGATACCTGTTGTCCTGCTTTTCCCGTCACTTCAATCCGTTGCCCTTTTTTCATCTTGGCTAAATCATAAAAAACAGCGGGACCTTCTTGATCATCCAAGTGTCCGGCTAGTACGACATTTCCGGTTTGTCCGGCTTTTGCTCCGTACTTATACCAAGCAACCTGATCGGTCTGTTTCGGAACATCCATCCGGCCTTGTTTATCTTTCCCGACGACTTCGATGTTCGCTTTCACATCGAGCGTCGGAATTGTAATACGCGTTGGTATGAACGCCTCTTCATCCACCTTTTCAGATGGAGTGGACGAAGAAGACGTCGTTGTTTCAAGCTTCTTCGACCGCCTCAATTTCCGATACAGCCTCATCACGGTTAAGTAGCTATCTATCCGTCTTACTCCTGACGTTCTTGAACCCGATGACGATCACGCTGTTCCTGGCGTTGTTCGCACGATTTAAATTGACGATGACGAACGGACAGGATGCCTTTTTGTTTCTAATCGGTATTTTTTCTCGGTTCTGCCTGCCACTTGGTGGGTCATTCTAGCGAACATCACGCACCTGCTCAAGCACCAGCTTGCGACACCCACTTTACGTATCATCCAGTGGACGTCTGCCAGTCTAATCATCGGATTCGGTGCGTTCGGGGTCATTCAGTTCTTCTTCTGAGCAAAACAAAAGAGACCGACATCACGTCCGGTCTCTTTTGCTTTTTCATTTAATGAATCCAATCATCATTTCGCGTAATACTTTCGCTGCCGCGATCGCTGTCATGTCGGATTGATCGTACGCTGGGCATACTTCTACCAAATCCGCGCCGATGACGTCGACGTCTGCTCGCGAGATCATGTGAACGACTTCAAGTAATTCCTTCGTTGTCACTCCACCGATTTCTTGTGTCCCTGTCCCTGGTGCTGCTGACGGATCAAGAACATCGATGTCGATCGTAACGTAGACCTTTTTACCGGCAAGTGTCGGAAGGACTTGACGAAGCGGCTCGACGATCTCGTATTTGAAGAGGTTGTAACCTGATGTCTTCGCCCATTCGAACTCTTCTTTCATACCTGAACGAATTCCGAATGAATAGCAGTTCTCTGGTCCGATCAAGTTCGCGATCTTCTTGAGTGGCGTCGAGTGCGACAATGGCTCTCCTTCATATTCGTCTCGTAAGTCCGTATGCGCATCAAAGTGAAGTACGACAAAATCATTATAGTGTTTATCGAACGCTTTGACGACGGGCCATGTGACTAAATGTTCGCCACCCATACCGAGCGGGAACTTGCCTGCTGTCAGTAACGAATCGACGTATTCTTCAATCATATCAAGTGACTTTTGAGCATTCCCGAATGGTAACGGGATATCTCCCGCGTCAAACAATTTTGCGTCAGCGATGTCACCATCTAAGTACGGGCTATATTCTTCTAAACCAAGTGAGACTTCACGGATACGTGCCGGACCGAATCGTGAACCCGGACGGAAACTGACCGTCCAGTCCATCGGCATGCCGTACAAAATTCCTTTTGCATCTTCGTGAGTCGGTTGACTCGCGATAAAGACTTTTCCTGAATATGCTTCATCAAAACGCATGATCCATTCCTCCTGTTCATTTGCCGTTTGCTGATGCAAACGCCTGTTTACCTGACAACAGAGCGATTTCGAAGATCGAAACCGCTCTGTTCATGTGTGTCTATAGTGACTGAACTCAGCCGTTCGTCAAATCTTTAACGAACTTCGGTAGCGCGAAAGCTGCCGTGTGAAGCTCAGGCGTATAATACTTCGTGTCGATCTCGTGGAAACGCTCTGCTGCAACTGCAAGCGGATCATGTTTCTTTGATCCGATCGTGAACGTCCAAAGACCACTTGGGTATGTCGGAACGTTAGCGATGTAGAGCTTCGTGATCGGGAAGATTTCTTTGACGTCGCGTTGAACATCACGGATCAAGTCTGGTGTGAACCATGGGTTATCCGATTGTGCGACGAAAATGCCGTCTTCTTTTAATGCTTTTGAAATACCAGAATAGAAGCCTTTCGTAAACAAGTTGACCGCTGGACCAACTGGTTCTGTCGAGTCGACCATGATGACATCATACTCGTTTTCTGCTTCTGCGATATGCATGAATCCATCCCCAACGATGACTTCGACGCGTGCATCGTCCAATCCACCTGCAATGTTCGGGAGGTATTTTTTCGAATACTCAATGACTTTTCCGTCGATTTCAACCAAAACAGCTTTTTCGACGGACGGGTGTTTCAAGACTTCACGGATGACTCCGCCGTCTCCTCCACCAACGACCAGAACCGATTTTGGATTCGGGTGTGTGAATAATGGGACGTGCGCGACCATCTCGTGGTAAACGAACTCGTCCTTATCTGTCGTCATGACCATTCCGTCAAGTAACAACATCGTACCGAACTCGTCCGTTTCAACCATCTCTAGGCGTTGAAACTCCGTTTGTTCGCTCTCATAAACGTGGTTGACACGGAATGTGATACCGTAATCTTCCGTTTGGTGTTCCGTGAACCATAACTTTAATTTTTGTTCCATTTGCGATAGAACCCCTTTCTTTCATCAAGACAAAAGTTGTTCGTATGCGAGTGGCGTTTACGGCGCTTCTTAATCATACAAATGCGAGTATACCGAATTTCGAAAGAAACTTCTATATAATTCGAAAATTTTTGTCTTTCGTCTTTACTCGACGAACGTCACGATTTCATCAAGCGGACGACGTTGCTTCTCACGTTTGGGTTCGTCTGCCCGGTAACCGAATGCGACCATGACCGGCACCGTGAAAACAGAACGATCAAGCAGTCCACGATCGACGAGTAATTGCTCGACAGCTTGCTGGTCGAATCCTTCGATCGGGCATGAATCGACACCGATTTGTGCTGCCGTCGACATCATGTTCCCAAGTGCGATATAGGCTTGTTTAGCTGCCCAGTCTTCCATCGCTTTCGGGTTATCACCAATCGCGAAATCCTCCTCTAAAAACAGACCGTAACGCTTCGTCCGTCCAGCTTTCGCTTCTTCGGATAAACCAAGGAAATCCATCATCTGCTTGACATGCGGACCATCTGCCTGCATTTGTTCTCCGGTACGGGCGAGGAACAAGACGAAGTGACTCGCTGTCGGCAATTGTCCTTGTGCGCCCCAAGAAATTTCTTTTAAGGCTTCTCGGATTTCTGGATTTTGAATAACGAGCATGTTCCATGGCTCATATCCGAACGAGCTCGGTGACAGACGCGCCGTTTCTAAAATGAACCGGAAATCGTCTTCCGGGATCATTTGACCATTAAATGCCTTTGTCGCATGACGAGATTGAAATGCTTCAAGAATTGTTTGTTTTTGTTGTTGTTTTTCCATGAGAAATGCCTCCTTCAAAATGATGACTGCTTTTGTTATATCAAATCTGATTTTAGACCGCCTCTGATTTGCTCATATCAAGCTTTACGTTAGTTTTAAGACGAAACGGGAAATAATAGTATTAACGTTTTCTTTTTCTTTATTTCCACATTATTTTAAAAACGCTTGATTGCAATCTTTTTTGCTTAACCTTCCTTGAAAAACATTGATTTCTTTATTCTCATTTCCCGGTCAATTTGCTTTTCCACACAAATGTTTGTTACGGTAGTACCCTGCGTGATTAGGTTTTGTTATCGGAACGATGGGGTAATGATAATGTCGTTGCCATCATTTGATACAGAACAACTATGTAAAATTCGAAAGAAGGTGTGGAACACGATGGAAAATAATCGAAAAAGTAAGATCACAAAAGTCTTTATGGTATCCGTCATTTTCTGTGTGCTCTTTACCATATGGGGAATCTTACCGGAATCCCTAATCGGTGCAGCTAGTCTCGGAAATGTCACAGCTCAAGCACAATCCTTTGTCTCTAACGGATTTGGCTGGCTTTATCTTCTCGGCATGAGTGCTTTTTTAATCATTGCTATCTTTTTAATCTTTTCCCGCTTCGGTTCAATCCGACTCGGTAAGGATTCGGACCGTCCTGAATATGGTCTCATTTCTTGGTTTGCGATGCTCTTCAGTGCTGGTATGGGAATCGGTCTTGTCTTCTGGGGTGTCTCAGAGCCATTGACGCACTTCCATACACCGCCAGTCGCAACAGATGATCCAACGGAAGCAGCACGCCTCGCGATGCGCTATTCATTCTTCCACTGGGGATTACATCCTTGGGCATTATACGCGATCGTCGCGCTTGCGATCGCTTACTCGACATTCCGAAAAGGACGTCCTGCTACGATTGGTGACACGGTCGCTTCACTGATGAAGCCTCGGTATGCTTCTGCCGGTAAAGGTACCGTCGAAGTACTCGCCATCGTCGCAACGGCATTTGGTGTCGCGACGTCGCTCGGTCTCGGAGCACAACAAATCTCAGGTGGATTGAACTTCCTAACGAGTAGTATTCCCAACTCCTTCCTGACACAAATGATCATCATTGTCGTTGTGTCAGTACTTTACATGATGAGTGCGGCATCAGGACTCGATAAAGGAATCGTTCGTCTCAGTAACGCCAACATCGTCCTCGCCGTTATGTTGATGATTGGCGTCCTGTTCCTCGGACCGTTCAGTTTCATCATGGACCTTTTCGTGCAAACAACAGGTGCTTATTTGCAAAACTTACCGGTCATGAGTTTCCGGGCATCTGCCTTTAATCCAGACGAACGCGGCTGGATCAACGATTGGACGATCTTCTACTGGGCATGGTGGATTTCCTGGTCACCATTCGTCGGTACGTTCATCGCCCGTGTCTCGAAAGGACGGACGATTCGTGAGTTCGTCATCGGCATCATGCTCGTTCCAACGATCTTTGGTCTCCTTTGGTTCTCTGTCTTCGGTGGATCAGCGATTTGGAACGAATTGTTCCAAAATGTCGATCTGATCTCGACGGTCAACGATAAAGGGGTCGAAACTGGAATGTTCGCATTGTTTGAGACATTCGGTGGCTTAGGTACGTTCCTCAGTATCGTCGCCGTCTTCTTGATCACGACGTTCTTCATCACTTCGGCTGACTCCGCGACGTACGTTCTCGGTATTCTATCGTCTGGCGGTAGCCTGATGCCAAGCTTACGCATCAAGCTTGCTTGGGGTGTCATCCAGTCTTCAATCGCCGCTGTCTTACTTTATGCCGGAGGATTGAGTGCCCTACAGGCAGCAGCTGTTCTAGCCGCCTTCCCGTTCATCTTCGTCGTCGGAATGATGGTCATCGCTTTGTTCAAGGACTTATCGGATGAACCCGATGCGCAAAAAGAAGTCACCGATTTAAAACAAGATGCCTAAATCATTTTGATTTCCTCCTTCCGTCGCATACGGAAGGAGGTCTTTTTTGTTATCCTGAATTATGCGAAGTAGAAAGAAATGAGGTGGCTTATGCGAAAACGTACACGCTGGCTAGTATCCCTCAGCGTCCTCGCCTTAGGAAGCTGGTTTTTATATCGTGAAAATAACGTCATTGATGTCTCACGGATGATGGTCACGTCGAGTCGCTTACCGGAAGCGTTTGATGGTTATCGCGTCGTGCAGATCGCAGATTTACATGGCAAGGCGTTCGGGAATGAACAAAAACGACTACTGAAGAAAATTGATCGCGAAAAGCCGGATCTCGTTGTCATGACTGGCGATTTGATTGACTCGAGGCGAAACGGTGAAGAAGCTGTCCTTACACTCATGAAAGCGCTCGTTGATCGCTATCCGGTCTACTTCGTCACCGGGAATCATGAGGTGCGACTCAATCTAACAATTTTGCCAAAGCTTGAACAACTGGGTGTCACCGTTCTCCGGAATGAATCGCGCGTCATCGAATACCAAGGTCAATCGATTTCGCTGATCGGTATCGATGACCCGACGACGACACGTTGGCGCGAAGGGCTATCGGAACCGGATGGGATTCGTCAAAGTCTCGATCAAGCACTGCAAGACGTGTCACCTGATGCGTTTCAGCTCTTGCTTGCGCATCGTCCGGAATATAAATCCTTGTATGCGGAGCGTTCCGTTGATCTCGTCTTGTCCGGTCATGCGCACGGCGGGCAGATCCGCCTGCCGTTTACCGAAGGTCTGTATGCGCCTGGTCAAGGATTCTTTCCAGCGGTGACGGCAGGTCGCTATCAGGAACAACAGACGGAACTGATCGTCAGTCGTGGTCTCGGGAACAGCCTGTTTCCGTTTCGTCTGTTCAATCATCCAGAACTCGTCGTCCTGACGCTAAAACGACCATAAAAAAAGAACGTGTGCCGCGGCACACGTTCTTTTTTTAGACCAACGCTTCATGTAAAGCAGCGTCAGCATTTTCCCACATCTCAGGTTTATGTGTCTGCAAGAAATCACGTAATAATTCCTTTGAACGCTCATCCATGTGATCGACGACGATCCGCCCTTTAAGGGATTTATCCATCTTATTGACATGATCAGCAAGAATCTTGAATCCGCGACGCGCTTCCGCATCGACTAGCAGATCGCAGGCAGCGACACCACCATAATAGAATCCTTCTGGCTTACGACCGACCGTCACCCAGACGATCCAGTACAATTTACCGTTTGGCGTATCGGCTTTGTCCGTCGTGAACTTGACGCGTTTCTCGATTGCTGCTTTCGCGTGCATCGCACCCATATCGATGTAAGCTTCGCCGTCTTCCGGAGAAATGATGACGGGTGACATACTGTTTAAACTGAGTGTTCCGACACCAAATCCTCCGTGACCGTCTGTAGAGTTATCTGAAATGATATTGAAGTTAATCTTTTTTTCCATCGTGTTTTGTCCCCTTTTAATCCTGTTGCTTCTATCATACCGTATTCCGAGGTGTCTGCAACCAGTCACTCATAACGAAGTAACTGTAATTGTTCCTCTGATGCTCGGCGAATCGTCGGGAGACGATAACACGTCATGGATGCAATTTCCTCGTGAGCCGGGGGATTGACCTCTTCAAGATGAAGCAAAGCGCGGTCAAACAGAGTTTGCGCCGCACGACCGAACAAAAAGAGACGTTCCAGCGAAGAACACCGCGATCGAATCGCACGTAACTGATGCGCCAGTTCTCGCACTTTCGCCTCGACCTCTTCTTCCATGTCAGCCGTCGGTTTTCGATTTTGAAACAACGGTTTGAAACGTACATCGTCTTCAAGCAACGTCAACATCCCGTATCGCTTTGCTTCTTTTTGATTCAGCAGTTGAGCGAGTTCTTTATCCGTTACGAGTCGTCCGAATGGAATGTTCTGTTCAAAGACGATATCTGCGACTTCGAGTCCTTTAGCACCAGACAACGGATAATTCGTATCTTCCGGTAACGCCCGATCAAAAATCAGTAACGTATGAATCTTCTTCCGTATGATTGCGTCCATATGTCTCTCCTTTTCTGCCGTATGTGTATGACTACCTTCGCTTCCGACAAGAATAGCTCCTACCTTATACCCTTCTTTTTCGAAAACGATGTTCGAATTGACGAATCCCCTATCGAATGCGCTATACTGATGGCGTATCGTCATCATGCTAGAGGGGGAAATGAAGTCATGCCATATGTTACGGTTAAAATGTTATCGGGTCGTACAGTCGAACAAAAACGTGCCTTGATTGAAAAAGTCACGGAAGCAGTGTCGGAAACGACAAATGCTCCTAAAGAAAACATCACGGTCTTCATCGAAGAGATGGAAAAAACAGATTACGGTCAAGCTGGCGTCATGTTCGCGGATAAATAACCAACAAGAGACGTCCGGTCGTTACCGCACGTCTCTTTTTCCCATCTACTTGATCTCTAAGGAGGAAAACTTATGACTACTGTTACTGTACTTGGTGCGACCGGTCGAACAGGTCGACCTTTGATTGATCGGTTATTAGAAAACGGCTACGACGTTCGTGTACTCGTTCGTTCCGCGTCACCGGACTTACCGGTCCATGACCGACTTCACGTCCTGACAGGAGATGCGACAAATCCAGAGGATCTCGAACAAGCACTCGCAGGAAGCACCGCTGTCTTCAGTTGTCTCGGTACCGATCAACAGCAGGTCCTCTCGACAGCGATTCCACATCTTGTCACGAAGATGAAGGAAGCAGGCATCGAACGGATCGTCTTCATTGGTACAGCAGGCATTCTCGATGCATCAGAAGAACCAGGGAAGTATCGTTTCCAATCGAGTGAGTCTCGTCGACGCTCGACGATTGCAGCCGAGGATCACTTGAAAGCTTATCTGACCCTAAAGGATGCAGACGTCGACTTCACCGTCATCTGTCCAACACAACTGTCGGAAGACAAAGCACTTGCTGCTGACGACCTATTGATCGAGACGACACGTTTCACTGCACCGACAGGTCCGATTCCCCGGGAAAACGTCGCACAGTTCGCCTTTGAAGTTTATCGTGACGGAACACATCATCGTGTCCGTGTCGGGATTGCTTCGCATGGATCAACTGAATGAAAAACAAAAAGAGCAATGGATCTGCTGATCCATTGCTCTTTCATATGTGTAACGATTATAGCAAGACGCTGACGACGATTGCCGTCAAGACACTGACGAGTGTTGCGCCGTAGAGTAACTTCAGACCAAAACTAGCCGCAACGCTTCCTTGGCGGTCGTTCAATCCTTTAACCGCACCAGCGATGATTCCGATCGACGAGAAGTTCGCAAACGAGATCAAGAAGACAGACACGATTCCGAGTGTGCGTTCCGAGAATTCTTTTGAGTACTCTGGAAGGCTCAACATCGCAACGAATTCGTTCGTGATCAATTTCGTTGCCATGACACTACCGGCACTGACAGCTTCCGCCCATGGAACACCCATGATGAATGCGAATGGTGCAAAGATGTATCCGAGAATTTCTTGGAACGAGATACCGAGAACCATCAGGAAGATATCGTTGACCATTCCGATCAAAGCATTGTAACCAATCAACATCGCACCAACGATGATTGCGACTTTGAATCCATCCATGATGTATTCGCCGAGCATTTCGAAGAACGTTTGCTTCTCTTCGACGATTTCAAGAATATCTTCTTCCGGGTCAACCGTGTATGGGTTGATGATTGAGACGATCATGAAACCACCGAACAAGTTCAAGACGATTGCTGTAACGACATATTTTGGTTCTACCATCGTCATGTACGCACCGACGATTGACATCGAAACCGTCGACATTGCTGATGCACACAATGTGTAAAGACGGTTTGCTGGTAATTGACCAATTTGTTTTTTTACTGTGATGAATACTTCTGATTGTCCGATCGCAGCTGAAGCAACCGCGTTGTAAGACTCGAGACGCCCCATCCCGTTGATTTTCGACAAGACAAAACCAATCCCACGCATCAAGATCGGTAAAATCTTTGTGAATTGCAAAATTCCGATCAAGGCAGAGATGAAAACGATTGGTAGCAAGACGTTAATGAAGAACGGTTGTGCACCTTCGTTCGCTAGTCCACCAAAGACGAAATCAATCCCGATTGCCGCATAACTCAGCAGTTTTTCAAAGACTTTCGCGAAGCCACGAATGACGATATATCCGAACGATGTATTGAGTAAAATGAACCCAAGTACGAGCTGAAGAACTAGCATGACCGCAAGCGGTTTCAATTTGATGCCTTTACGATTGCTGCTGACAAGGAGCGCCAAACCAAAAACGATAGCCAGTCCGAGTAGTGCGATAAGATATTTCATGAAGTACCCCTCTATCTATTAGTTGTTTATCAGTTGTACATTCGTACGATGTCTGACGTTTAATTTCTTTCCAAGTAATAGAATAATCAATATTTCGAAGAACTACAAGAGGAAAAGTTCATTTAGTAACCGCTTTCGTTATTTTCATAGACTTTCAAGACAAATTTTTCCAAGCGTTCCCGAACATTGTCCTGACTAAGGTTTTGCTTTCCATATGCTTTCCACCCCGGATAGATGTCGATCGTTTCAGGTCCAAAATCAAAAATAGCCCGAATATCCCACGCGTGATCGTAAGAACGTTTCGTCTGTTTAAGGTAACTTTTTAAAAAATGATCCGCCATCTCGACGGATTCGAGCAAGGCAAGATTCAAACGACAATGCGCAAGGTCGACTTCAATGGGACCTACACACGCATTAATCCAATCAATCGTATGACACGTTCCATTCATTTCGTATAACACATTGACCGGATGAAAATCCCGATGAATAAACCGGATCGTTTGACTTTCGTCCGGTTCGACCGCCAGTAGCTGACGCCATCTCTCCGGATACTGCGTCCAAGTCGGAACGTGACGTTCCGTCGCATACGGCTGATAGACATACCGAGATTCGGGTACCGGTAGCGCATGGATCGCAACAAGCATCTGTGCCAGTCGTTCGACATACTGCTCATCCACCTGATCAAGCCGGATCTCTCCCGGTGAACGCGTCATATATAACCACGGCGGGACTTCGTCTCTAACATCGGTTTGATAGTCCAACACATCTGGTGCTAAGTCACCTGCTTGCTTGTAACGCAAACACTTCATGCAAGACAAGATCCGGCTCCTCATGTAGCCAGTCTTGATTCGTATGGACGCGAAGAATTCCCTCACCGACTCGAAAAACAAGGGAGGATGTCGCGCCTTTTAAGACTTCGACCTCTCCTCCCTCCTGTCCAAGCTGTTGCAAGATTTTCGTAAGGACAGCGGACGATATCATGATGTCACGCTGCCAATCAATAACTGGTCGATCTGCATCTTCTCATTCGCATGCTCGCGCAAGTCGTGCAAAATTTCTTGCGGGAAGAACAGCTTCTCATCAGTCTGGCGTGACGTCGCAATGGCTTGAACGAGCGGTGAAACTTGCGAAATCTCTTTCATTTGCCCATCCTTCATCTGCAACATGATCGGCTGCTTACTGATTTCCCCGTTATCTCCATATAAATCGTAAGGAAGACGACTGAGTTTATCTTCAAGCAGATAATAGGTCGGATTCAAGCCGATTGCTTCGAACAACTCACACAACTTATCGTGGACGAGTTCACGTTTTTCAGCCGGATAATCGACATACTTGAACAACTTCCGGTCAACGAATCGCCCCGAGAGATCTGCAAGGATCGGATCCTGTTCATTCGCCCACTGCTGAAAATAGAAGTAGACGATTGTCTCATCGAGCCCAAGGAAATCACGCAACTCCATCTTCTGATCAAATAGCGGCATCAAATGGATTGGTGCGATCGCAAACGGATATGCGGACAGGTACAACTCCTGCGCCCGCTCAAGAATAGCCTTTAATAGGTAATCACTCGATCGTGTCACCGGATGCAGGTAGACT
Organism: Exiguobacterium sp. FSL W8-0210; assembly: GCF_038006045.1. Taxonomy (NCBI): domain Bacteria; kingdom Bacillati; phylum Bacillota; class Bacilli; order Caryophanales; genus Exiguobacterium; species Exiguobacterium sp. FSL W8-0210. The sequence goes on along the minus strand of NZ_JBBOUK010000001.1, from coordinate 275,885 downwards.
TGCCAATACATCTGATACCGCCGCATGATGTAGTCTTCGATCGAATGCATTCCCGATTGTTTGACGACCATCTGATTATGGGCCGGACGCAATACCCGAAGCATCCGCTCGAGATCGAATTTTCCGTAGCTGACACCGGCAAAATGCGCATCGCGCAATAAATAATCCATCCGGTCGACGTCGAGTTGTGAGCTGATCATCGTAACAAGCAGTTGATTCGGGTGCGTCTTGTTGATGATCGACGCCACTTCTTCCGCAAATCCGTCTCCGACTTGGTCGAGGACTTTCTTGATTTCCGTATCCCCGAGAATGATCTGCTCCGTCCACGTCTCGTGATTAACACCGAAGACGTTCTCGAATGCGTGCGAAAACGGACCGTGTCCGACATCGTGTAAGAGTGCCGCAGCCAGCGTCAACTCACGGTACTGATCGTCCCAATCGGCGCGACCGTTGAAGACATCGATCAGTTGACGCGTGATTTCATAGACACCGAGCGAATGATGGAACCGTGTGTGCTCTGCTCCATGAAACGTCAAAAAGGATGTTCCGAGTTGTTTGATTCGGCGTAGTCGCTGAAATTCACGTGTACCGATCAGTTGCCAAATCAACTGATCACTGACATAGATATAGCGATGAACCGGATCCTTGAAGACCTTCGTTTCCTTTAATTGTCCTAATGATTGATACATATGTTTCTCTCCTTTAAATCGTGTCTATGTCGTTGTTGTTCGGTTTTGTTTCCAAGGATTCCTGTCTCCCGCGGCGCTTCGCACAGAAACTTTACACACCCTGTGCTATAATGATGTCGCAAATCTACAATAAAGGAACGAGCCTATGGGAATCGAACTCTTAAAACAAGAACATTATCGTATTTTTGATCAAACGTCACTCGGAACTGCTTTCCATGCGACACAATCGTTTGCGATGGACGACACATTATGTGCCTCTGTTGCAACAGAAGGAGCCGCACTCCGCTCTTGGATTCACCACGAAACCGTCGTCCTCGGCATCCAGGATGCCCGTCTTCCTCATCTTGCTGACGGTGTAGCCGTTCTGCATGAACATGGTTTCTCGCCCGTCGTCCGTAACTCAGGTGGTCTTGCCGTCGTCCTCGACGCTGGTGTCTTGAATATTTCACTCGTCCTACCGGAACGCGGCGGCATCGATATCGACAGTGGTTACGAAGCGATGCTTGCGCTCGTCCGCCGCATGTTCGCACAAGAAACGGACGCGATCGTCGCTGGTGAAATCGTCGGATCGTATTGTCCCGGTTCTTATGACTTATCGATTGCGGGTAAAAAATTCGCTGGTATCTCCCAGCGTCGTGTTCGTGGCGGAGTTGCCGTTCAAATCTATCTTTGTGTCAACGGAAGTGGAAGTCAACGCGCTGCTTTAGTCCGTGACTTTTACGAGGCAGCGCTTCAAGGTGAAACGACGAAATTCGTCTATCCGACCGTCGTGCCGGAAACGATGGCGTCCCTCGAGGAACTGCTTGGTACTCCACTGACAGTCGAGGAGTGCTTACGTCGTGCATATGAAGCGTTACTTGCGCTCGGCGCTGATTTGACGCCCGCAACTTTGACGGAACTCGAGAATGAGCGTTTCGGCGTCAACTTGAGTCGGATGCTTGATCGAAACGAAAAAGCCCTAGGTTAAGAAAGGAGAGAACGTGATGATCCGATTGATCACAGATAGTGGTGCCGATGCACCAAAAGACATGTTAGATGCTTATGATTTTACGGTCATGCCATTCGGCGTATTGATCGACGAAGACACGTTCTTCGATGGAGAATCGATATCTCCAAAACAACTGTATGATAAGATGCGTGACGGTGCAGCACCAAAGACATTCCAAGCAGAAGTCAGCCGGATGGTCGAAGTATTCACGCGTCACTTCGAACAAGGGGATCCCTTCCTCTACCTCGCCTTCTCGAGCGAATTATCGGGAACGTATCAAACCGCGAAGATGCTAGCAGAGGAGCTCGCCGAAAAGTATCCGAACGTGCCTTATCTCGTACTCGATACGAAAACCGCTTCAACAGGACAAGGATTGTTCGTTCTCGACGTCGCAGAATACGCACAAACGCATTCGTTTGAAGAAACAGTGGCTTACGCTGAAGCCAAGGTGAATACGATTCGTCATCTGTTTACAGTCGAATCACTCGAATATTTGATGCGCGGTGGACGGGTTTCTCGTGCCAGTGCTTTCATTGGTGGTCTCTTATCGATTTTGCCACTGTTGACAGTCGAAGACGGGAAGTTGATCCCAAAAGAGAAGATCCGTGGTCAGAAAAAAGTCATGAACCGAATCGTCGAGTGGATGGAAGAAGCACGTCCTGCGATTGACGGACACCGGATCATGATTGGTCACGGGGATTCGATCGAACGGGCAGAACAGTTAAAACAATTGATTGAAGCACAGTTTTCACCAAGCGAAGTCATCTTGACGATCGCCGGCGCAGCGATCGGTTCACATACAGGACCGGGACTCGTCGTCATTGGGTATGACCTTCCACGTTAACGGCACTCATTTTTATCTTATAGTACGACAAAATGGGACAGACTCTGTTTAGAGCCTGCCCCGTTTTTTTATGCATTGTATCCGAAGAACAGCAATGCCATGCTTAATCCAAGCGAAGAGACGATGAACACGATCGCCATCCCACCCATTCCGAAAACTAACAGCTTCGGTAAATCACGTCGCTTCTTCAGAAGGGCAGTTAATAACCCGACGTTGATCAAGAGGACGACGAGGAACGGAAGCAACAGCATCCAACGTTCTTGCAGTAAAAATAAACTATCCATTTCTTTGCTCCCTTCTTTCAGACTCCAAGAATGGTCGGAATAGATTCAGACATAAGAAACGGAATAAAACATAAGCGAACAGAAGTGTCGATACTACTTCGAAACCAGCATATCCGATATCACGCCACGTGATTCCTGTCGTCACCCCAGCGAACCAATACGGGAAGTCGACCGTCAACAGACTACATATCAAAGCGAGAACGGCTTCCTGACGTGTTTGTCGATCGTAAAGTGAGTAAGATATCTTTTTTATATTGAATATATTCGCGATTCCGTCACCCGATGTGTACCCTTTGATGATGCCGATGACGCCGCCTAGTACCGCCAGTGCATACCATGGAAGTGGCCATACGACATGAAAAAGCAGGAGTGCGAACACAATCAATAAGACGCGGATCGCCATCAGTCTTCTGTTTTCGACGCTGCCACCGCATCATGGGAATTCAAGTTGACCGTCAACGGTTTTGCTGTTCCTTTACCGGAGAAGTTCTCAATCAACTCTTTGACATCTAATCCTGACGACGCCTTTAATGTCTCTTGCAGTGATGCCATCAAATCCGTTGCGTAACCGGTGACACGGTTCGCACCGCCCCCTTCACCGCTACCTGTATCAACGACTGTGATTTTATCGATGTTACCGAGTGGTGCTGCAATCTCTTTCGCGTACTCTGGCATCATCCGAATGACCATGTCGAGAATCGCCGCTTGTCCGAATTGCTCGAACGCCTGCGCGATTTTTTCTTTTGCTTCTGCTTCAGCAAGACCCTTCAGACGAATGATCTCCGCTTCTGTTTCCCCTTGGGCCCGCTCAGCGTCCGCTTTCGCAAGACCATCCAGACGAATTCGTTCTGCATCCGCTTTTGCCGATGCCTCGATCCGGTATTTCGTTGCATCTGCTTCCGCATATTGCTTCGCACGGTCGGCTTGGGCAGCTTGCTCAATCGAGTACCGATCGGCATCAGCGCGTTTTTTGACTTCCGCGTCGTATTGTTTCTCACGACGGAGAATTTCACGTTCTTCGAGCTCGATTTGTTTTTGACGCTCGATGATTTTGATTTGCATCTGTTGCTCCGTGACTTCTTGTTGCGCGCGTGCATTCTCAAGATCATACGCTTGGTCGGCTTTCGCCTTCGCGATATCTTGTTCGCGGCGATAATCTGCCATCTTCAACTGATTTTCTTTTTCCGCTTCAGCGATTTCCGTTGCACGTTCGAGTTCTGCTTTTTTCGCATCTTTTGAAGCTTCCGCCCGCTTGATGCGTGTCTCTTTTTCCGCGTCTGCCGTTGCGATGTCGGCATCACGGCGAACCTGTGCGATCCGCGGTTTCCCAAGTGATTCTAAGTATCCGTTCTTGTCACGGACGTCTTTGATCGTAAACGAAACAATGACGAGTCCCATCTTCGCAAGATCTTGTGATGCGACCCGCTGGACTTCTTGCGAGAACTTATCACGGTTCTTATAAATTTCTTCGACGGTCATCGATCCAAGAATCGAACGCAAGTGTCCTTCGAGGACTTCACGTGCTTCTCCTTCGCGCTCTTCTTTCGATTTTCCGAGGAACTGCTCCGCTGCCGTCGCAATTTCAGAAATTGAGCTACCAATCTTGATGATCGCTGTACCGTCTGCCATGACCGGTACACCTTGCTCCGTGTAGACTTCGGGTGTCGTGACTTCAAGCTTACTTGATAACAAGCTTAGCGGTGTCGCTTGTTGGAAGACAGGTAACACGAACGTCCCGCCACCACGAATGATTTTTACCCGGTTACCGGACTCATCGGTATTGACGTTGCGTCCTCCAAGATAACTACCGGATACGATTAATGCTTCTTCCGGACCAACTGTTCGGTACTTCGTAATGAATAGGACGATCAACGCAACGATCAATGCGACCGCGACGATTGATACGATTAACACTGGATTCATGTAAACATCTCCTTTTTCCATTGTTGGGGGTACGTCACGACAGACGCGACGCCTTGTTTGATCTCGATGACGAGCACCTTCGTGCCTTGTGGTAAGGCAGGTCCTTCAAACAGAACGGCTGACTTTGATACGCGTCCTGAGACGTCATCGAGTAAGATTTCACCATATCCTTCAGTCGGAATCGGCACGATGACGGTTGCGCTGCGACCTTCTAGCATCTGTTCCGAAAATCCAAGCGACTGTTCGGCTTGTGCCATCGGAACGAATAAGAAAATATGCATCAGCGTCGTCACTAATAACGCAATCACACTGCTGATGATTAGAATCAACAGCGAACCAAGCGGACTGAGCTGTTCGAGCCCGAATCCGATCGCTGACGTGATGATGACAAAAGATAAGATCAACGTAGGATGAAAGATTTGATCGACGCCTGGAATGACGTCTGAGAATAGGATGGACACAAACACACCGCAAGCTGCAGCCGCTAACGCATATAAATAAAGTGTACTAACGTCCATCTTCGTTCACCTCGATGTAAGGATGTGAGCCATACAGTTCGTGGTAAGCCTTTTGATAAGCAGTCCGGTTTTCCTCAAACAATAAACGAGCCAATTCTTTGTCTCGTTGATCGATTGCCTCTTCTTGACGGCGTAAGTATTTTTTCTGTGCGGCAAAATGACGGGCTAATCTTGCCTCAATCGACGGTTCTCGTTCACGCTGCAACTCCAGTTTCATCGCTCCACTCCTTTCTGAAGTACTGGCTTTCTTTCTCTTCTACGCTTATTTTTTAGAAAATGTTTCAAAATGAATTCCATTTATTTTCTTTTCATTTAAAAAAAAAAACGTTCGTCCCATACAGAGTGAACTGCTCCCTGTCAAGTAGACAGGACAAATAATAAAAATCCTTTAAACGGCTTGCGCTCTGTATTCTAATGGAGCCAAGCCGTTTAATCGTTGTTGATATCGTTCTTCATTGTAGAAGTAAATATATTTCTGGATTGCGAGTCGGAGTTCGTCGAACTCCGCAAACTTATGTAGATAATAACTTTCGCACTTCAACGCTCCCCAAAAGGACTCCATCGGTCCGTTATCAATACATCTTCCAACCCGAGACATACTTTGTGTAATGCCTGCCACGCGTGTCATATGACGAAACGCATGAGAAGTATATTGAAATCCTCGATCACTATGAAGCAAGGGACGACTTCCGGATGCGCCCTGTAGGGCGTGTTCAAGAGTATCGAACACAAGCTGATTATTATTGGAATGCCCAAGAACGAAGGCACGGATGGATCCATCATATAGGTCCAGAATGGCGCTCAAATACGCCTTCTGAGAGGCGCCATACTTCAGTTCCGTGACATCCGTCACCCATTTTTGGTTCGGTCCTGCGGCGTTGAAATCACGGTTCAGAATGTTCTCTGCAGTCTGTTGAGGGCGATTACGAATATACAAAGGACGTTTCCGGCGTATGACGCAATGAATACCGGCGACATGCATCAGGCGACGGACACGCTTCGCGTTGACGTTTCTTCCGAAACGACGTTTCAGGTTCAATGTCATCCGTCGGTAGCCATAGATTCCGTTCACCGTAAGGTGGATCTCGTTCATCTCTTCGATGATTTTCATGTTCTCCGTCTCACGAGTCTGTGGTATACCAATCCGGCGTAACCACTTGTAGTAGGCAGCGCGCGAGACTCCAGCGAGGTGACACAGGGCGATGATCGGGTAACCAAATTGCTCTACCGATGATTGAATGGCTTCATATTTATCTTGAAGACGAATTTGACTTAACGTGACCTCCTCTCGATCTCCTCTAACTTTTTTAAGAAATCGTTCTCCATGCGTAGACGCTCATTTTCTTTCTCGAGTCGTTTCAGATCCAACGCCAAACGGTCTGTATCCGTCAATTCTTCTACTGGCTTCTGACGTCCGCGACGGTCCATCAGTGCGTCGATTCCGTCCTTCTCGAACTTTCTTACCCAGCTATAAATTTGTTGGTACGAGACCCGATGGGTCTTCATGATGCTTTGATAGTCTTTTCTGTTCTGTATACAGTCCATGACTGCCTGGACACGCTCTTCGAATGTAGTGGTTCTACCTTTAGTCATAGTGGATCGCTCCTTCAATGGTTTCCCTTGAGTACTATGACTAGTATACCTCTCTATCCACTTCGCAAGTAGGCTTCTATCCGAGATATCAAACCGTGCCGTAGCGCTAATAAGCGATTCCTTTTGGTCGAGTACTGCACGTATAGCCTTCATCTTCAGTTCTTCCGGATAACGCGTCCACTCTGTTCGATTACGAAGTGCCATGGAGCCGCCCGTACGATATTTTGTCCTCCATCTATTTAAGGTGGTGACTGAAAGCTCGAAGAGCGAGGCAATCGATTTGATCGAGTCGATTCGGTCTTCACACATCTTAATAATTCGTAGTTTTTCATCTGACGAAAACTTAGATTTAGTCATAGAAAAAGCTCCCTTCAAAAAGTAGACAGTTTTTGTTATTTCAACTGTCTACTTTTTGGGGAGCATATCAGAGGACAAACGTTTTTGAATAATTAGCGTTTATGAACGATTCGGTCGACGAACAATCAGACCATAATAGAGAATGAGCGCCAGGCAATCTAAGGTCATGATGATCAACCCCATCGGAACAGCAGACTGCTCTCCCATGATCCCGACGAGTGGTGACACAAGAGAACCGACGAGCATCGGCAAGAGCCCTAGAAGAGCCGAGGCACTGCCTGCCGTTGCTCCGTAATTTTGCATCGCTAAGGTAAAACCGAGCGTCGAGATCAATCCGACGCTTGAAACGACGAAGAATAGTGGAATCATGACGAAGATCAACTGATTCGTTAACGTCAAAGCGAGGAACAATAAGATACTTGCACCCGCAACGATCGTCAAACTAATTCGCATCAGCCGCTCTGAATCGACACGACCCGCAAGACGACCGGCGATTTGTGCTGCTAAGATAATTCCGATTCCGTTTAAACCGAACAAAAAACTGAACTGTTGCGGCGAAGCGCCATAAATATTTTGTAAGACGAACGGTGAACCCGAGATGTAGGCGAACATCGCGCCCATGACGAATGCTTGCGCGAACGCATAGCCAATGAAGACGCGATCCGTCAACAAACGTCCGAACGTCTTCAACGTCGTCGTCAGGTTTCCTTCAACACGTCTATCAAGCGGAAGTGTTTCCGGTAAACGGAGTGCGACAGCAAGTAACATCATCGTGCTTAAAATCGCAAGCAAGTAGAAGACGAAATGCCAGTCACCGAACCGAAGCATTTGTCCACCGATGACGGGTGCGAGAATTGGTGCTGTTCCGTTGACGAGTGACAAGGCAGCAAAAAACCGCGTCAATTCAGGTCCGTCAAACAAGTCACGAACGATTGCCCGGGAAATGACGATTCCTGACGCTCCAGCTGCCCCTTGGATGAATCGAAGCGCGATCAACACTTCGATTGTCGGTGCCATCGCACAGGCGAGAGACGCGAGCAGATATGCGAGCAGAGCAACCATCAACGGTCGTTTACGACCGCGAACGTCACTCAGCGGACCAACAATCAACTGTCCGAGTGCCATCCCAAGCATACAAGCGGTCAAACTCAATTGGATTAGTGATGCACTCGCATCAAATGAGCGTGACATATCCGGAAAAGCAGGTAGATACATGTCGATCGAGAGCGGTCCAAGTGCAGCGAGTGAACCGAGGATCAAGATCAACGTTAAGCGACGTGAGGTCATGGTTTCTTTCGTCATGACGTCACGTAATCCAAATCATGCAGGACATAAGCGAGGAAAAAGACGACCGATGGATTTTCATATGTCATCTGAACCTTTTTGAGTTGTGCGCGGTAACCGGTCTCATACTCGACCCCGTTCAACTTCCGTTCCATATTCATTTTAATCAATGCGTCGAGTTTATCGATCACATCGACCATCTGTCCCTCGTATGTCTCGTCTTTTGCTTCAACGACGAACCGACGGAACGGTGCTCGGATTTCTTTCGGTAGATTATTAATCAACGTCTCTCCTTCTGCCCGTTCGTAAGCTTCGAAGGCTGCTGCTGTGACCGGTGTCGCATGTTTGACAGGTCCAAGAACATCTCCTGTCGTTCCTTCAACGAGATCATGACACAAGAGACGCGAGACGACTTCTTCGATGTCGATCGTGACGCCGTACTTCTCTGATTCAATCAGACCATTGAAGATACCAAGCGAGGCTGCTCGAAACGCATGTGTCGCGTCGTTATCATCAATCGTGTTGAAACGTCCTTTCCAGCGCCGAATCGTATCCATCATCAAGACGTTTTCAATGAAATGAGACATCTTGTCCTCTTCCATGACCGACTGTGTCAAGCGACGGATCGAAACGAGTGGATGTCGTTCCAGAACAGCCTGTAATTCCGCTGCCTTTTGTTCGAAAAAGACGGACTCTGTCATCCGTGCTTCCCTTCGTGCGTACAACATCGCATCGAACGTATCGATGGCTTCGACGATCCGTCCTTCCGGTGATTCATCTTCTGCATGTACGAGGTATGTCGTGAACGCTGGTTGAAGCGACTTTGAGAGTAAGGCAACGAGCTGTTCACTTGCTTGTTGTTCCATTGCCTGAATGTGTGCATGTAACGTTGGTTCTTTTTTTGTCCGGTGTTTAATGGGTCCAGTGATGACTTCATTCATATCATGGAATAGAGCTTTTCCGAGCAATGTCTGGCGGTCGACTGGTGGTTGCCCGTCTGCTTCTTCTAAATAGCTTGCCATCAAACTGAATAAGGCAACACGAAAGCTGTGACTAGCTGCGTTATCCGGAAAACGTGGTGCATATTCATCCCACCGTGGAACGTTTTGCATCCGCGTCAGCATCCGAATGAAATTACCGTTTTGCATGAAATCTCTCCTAACGAAAGACGGACAGAGAGTACCCTGCCCGCCATTGTATTATTTTGCTGATTTGGTTGAACTGCTTCCGCTACGGAACCAACCAATGATTAAAATCAGAGCAAGTACGACCCAGAAGATCGTTTGCCATAGTGTACTCTCTGGAAACTCATGCGGCAAGACGTCGATTGACGGATGCGCGAGTGTCATGACGACCAGTTTTACACCAACCCATGCGACGAGCCAAAAGGCAGCTTCTTCGATGCCTGGTCGCTTTTGGAGCAAGACGACGAACCAGCTCGCGAAGTAACGCATGATGACGAGACCAATGATCCCACTGAAGAAGACGACCCAGAATTGTCCTGTATTCAGACCACCGATCGTTCCACCAATCATCGGTAATGTCGTTGCCATGGCGACAGCAGCAAGTGTCGAGTCGACAGCGAACGCTAAGTCAGAGAACTCGACTTTAACGACCGTCCACCAAAAGTTCGGTGAGGCTTTTTGTGAGGCAATCGTGTCCGGTACTTGGTGTTTATTCGATCGCGCCTCGACGATTCCTTTAAACGCGACGTAGAAAAGGTAAATCGCCCCGAGTGCTTGAAGTTCCCAAATCGTCGCTAAGTACGAAGCAAAGAAGATTGCCACGAAACGTAAGACGAGTGCTCCGACGAGGCCATAGAAAAGCGCCTTTTTACGTTGGTCGTCTGGTAACGGTCGGACGAGGACCGCCATGACCATCGCATTGTCGGCGGATAGTAATCCTTGCAAAATGATCAGTACGAGCCCGACGGTCGCATACTGTGTAATTAATCCAATATCCATACTAACGAATCCCCTTTATTGTTCAGTCTATTTATTATATGCCGGTCGTCCGGAAAGAAAAAGATACAAGCTCGACTCAAGTACTTAACCTTGTGTTTTATTCCCATTGTTTAAGAAAACCTAACACAAAAAAACGACCCGTCATCGACGGATCGTTTCCATTTCTTATAAGTTTTGATCAACTTTCTTTTCAGCATCTGGATTTGGTTTCGTTTTTGGTGAAGAGAACCAACCCCAAAGAGCAAGACCGACCATGACTGTCCAGAAGAATGCCTGCCACGGTGTACTGTGGGCGAATCCTTCAGGAAGCTTCAAGGATTCAAAGATCGTTCCTTCGATTGATGCGTGGTATTTCGGGTGTTCAAGCGCCAGAACGGCTAGCTTCACACCGACCCAGGCGACGATTGCAAAGGCTGCTGTCTCAAGACCTGGGCGATCTGCGAGTAATTTAACAAAGACACGTGCTGCGAACCGCATCAAGACGACACCCATCAAACCACCTGTTAAGATGACGATGAAGTGACCTGTGTTCAAACCACCGATTTCACCTGATCCCCAGTTTGGAAGGGCAACGGCAAGTGCTACTGCTGCAAGAATCGAATCGACAGCAAACGCTAAGTCTGCGAATTCGATTTTCGCGACTGTCCGCCAGAATTCACCTTTTGAAACTGGCTCCTCCGACTTCGGTTCTTCATCTAGCTCATTTTCAGCCCCATGGTTCTCACCGAGCTTCCTGGCTTTAACGGTCTTATAAATATGCCGTAGTCCCATGATGAGCAAGTACGCCGCTCCAAGTGCTTGGATTTGCCAAATGTCGACGAGGAACGAAATCGCGAACAATGCCGCGAATCGTAAGACGAACGCTCCAGCTAGTCCATAAAAAAGTGCTTTCTTTTGTTGTTCTCCTGGTAAGTGCTTGACCATGACCGCGAGTACGAGTGCATTATCTGCCGAAAGTAATCCTTCAAGCGCGATCAAGACGAGTACGACCCAGGCATACTGTAATAGTAACTGCCAATCCATCTCTGTCATCCCTTTCTTTAATTACCTGTAAAATAAAAAAACTTCAATTATTGACCATGACTAAAAAACAATGATTACACGTTCACCTGAACATATAGTATAGGATAGTGTACCCGATTGCAAGTAAGTTATTCCTGTAGCTATAGAATGTGTTGATTTTAAGTCGTGCGAGTTTCGTTTATCGAACGTTCATGATAAAATTCAAGACAATACTTCTAGTAATGAAACGATGAAACACATTTGCGGAATCATCAGACTTGCTCGTCTCTAGCATTCCTGTCATGTTATTACTATTGAAACACTACAAAAGGACAAAGGGGCCCATAAATATGTCTACCTACCCGATTACGTTACCAACGAAAGAAGAGCGCCATAAGCTATTCGGTTCGGTACCACCAATCAAAGGAACAAAACCGACTGAAAAAGATAAAATGGTCGACTTGCAAAATACACCGAAGAACTTCCTGTTCGCACTTGACGCTGTTGGAATCTCAAACGTTAAACATCCTGTCGTCATCCAAGACGGGGACAAAACACAAGCGACAGTCGCAACGTTCGAGTTGTCGACGTCACTCGTACAAGACCGTAAAGGGATCAACATGAGTCGCTTAACGGAACAACTTGATCAATACCACAACGAAGGTTGGACAGTTACGAATGAATCACTCATTCAATTCGCGCGTGATTTAGCGGACCGTATGGAACAAACAGAAGGTCAATTGACGATCCGTTACCCATGGTTCTTTACACGTAAAGCACCTGCAACGGGACTTAGTGGGTTGATGAATGCCGAAGTATGGCAAACGGTCAGCGTCAACACGGAAACGAATGAAGCGACATTATCTGTCGGCTTGACGATCAACGTCACGACACTTTGCCCATGTTCGAAAGAAATCAGCGAGTACAGTGCCCACAACCAACGTGGCTACGTCACGATGGAAGCTTCGTTACGTGATGAAGCAGAAGACTTTGACTGGAAACAATCATTGCTTGATGCGGCTGAATCAAATGCTTCTGCCCCACTTCACCCGGTACTCAAACGTCCGGATGAAAAACGCGTGACAGAGATGGCATACGAAAACCCACGTTTCGTAGAAGACATGGTTCGCTTGATTGCTGCTGACCTGTACGAAATGGACCCAATCGCTTCATTCTACGTCGAATGCCGTAACGAAGAAACGATTCACCAACATGACGCGATCGCACGGATCACGTTCGATAAAGACGCACAATAAGTAAGTCTGCCGTACTCTCTCTTAAACCGAGCGAGTACGGCTTTTTTTGTATACCGGCATTGCTCTCCGTTTTGCGAGCGTTTACACTTAACTCGAATGGAGGAATGCACATGTTGGAACTGATTCCTTTTTTACTCGAACGACTCGGTATCATGATCATCTTAGCGTTCATCCTCGCCCAGTGGGGACCGACACGAAGGTTGCTACGTCAACCGGAAGCAGGCTGGCAATTCCGTGTCCTCGTCCTATTTTTTGCGACGTACGGCATTTTAAGCAACTATACAGGGGTCAAAGTCGACTTAGCTGAATTCTTACCCCATGCTTGGCTCGAAGAAGTCGACGGGACATCAGCGATTGCAAACACACGAACGATGATCGTCGTCATCAGCGGATTGCTTGCTGGTCCGCTCGGTGGATTGATGACCGGATTGATCGTCGGGGTTCATCGGTATTCCCTCGGCGGATTCACAGCGTTCGCTTGCGCGCTTTCGACCGTCATCGCCGGTGGTGTCAGCGGTCTCTTACGCTCCTATTGGCGCGACCGTCTCAGTAGCCAAGCATTATTGCCCGTGTGTCTGACTGCTTTTTTAATGCTGTTTGAAATGTCGTTGATTTTACTATTCGCCCGACCCTTTGATGCGGCAGTCGAACTCGTCCAGTTCATCTTCTTACCGATGACACTGATCAACGTCCTCGGTGTCTGGTTGTTCTTATCGATCATCCGCCTTGCTGCGCGAGAAGAGGAAACGGTTCGGGCACGAGAAGCAGAACGGTCGTTGCATATCGCCGATTTGACGCTTCCGCATCTGACGCGTGGTCTACATATTCATACGGCAGAAGCTGTCGCGGAAATTCTGTTGCAACAAACGCGAGCCGAAGCCGTCTCACTGACGGATCGTTCCGTCATCTTGGCCCATATCGGTATCGGGAGCGATCACCATCAAGCTGGGAGTCACTGGACGACGAAACCGACCGAGCATGTCTTGCAGGACGGACAAGTCCGTCTTGTGACAGAACGACTCGATATCGGCTGTCCCGTAACGGATTGTCCGCTTCAAGCTGGCATCATCGCTCCGCTTATCGTCGGGGAAACGACGATCGGGACGTTGAAAGTCTATTATCCTCATGCTGAATTGCTCGACGCCGTCGAAGTCGAACTCATTGAAGGGTTAGCGAAACTGTTCTCGACACAACTGGCACTCGGGAACGCCCAGCGGCAAGCCGGTTTACTGAAAGATGCCGAGATCCGGGCACTCGAAGCACAAATCCATCCCCACTTCCTGTTTAATGCGATCAATACGATTTATGCACTGTGCCGGACGGATGTCGAACAAGCACGCACGTTGTTGCTCGAATTGTCGACGTTCTTCCGCAGTAACCTCCAAGGCGCACGATCGACGAAAATTCCGCTCCAAAAGGAACTCGAACACATCGAAGCATACACATCGCTTGAAGCCGCTCGTTTTCCGAATCGTCCGTTTCTCGACATTGATTTAGCAGACGAGACGACGTCTTTACTCGTTCCACCGTTCATCTTACAACCGTTGATCGAAAATGCGTTCCTTCATGCGTTTTCTTCTGAACAGACAGGATATGTCGGGGTGACGGCATGGTGTGAGGCAGACCAGCTGTGTCTCGAAGTCGTCGACAACGGACGCGGGATTGACGCTTCGCGCCTTGCTCGTCTCGGTCGAGAAGTCGTTCCGTCCTCGGGCACCGGTACCGCATTATTCAATACGGCAGAACGGATTCGAAGTTTATATGGTGAAAAGGGACAGTTTACGATCACGAGTGACGGTCAAAACGGCACGACGATCGCGATTCGTCTCCCGATTGAAGTCAGAAAGGAGATCCAGCATGCGCACCTTGTTGATTGAAGATGAACCGCTCGCACGCGATGAGCTCCGTTATCACGTGACCGCAGCCGGTCTTGAAGTCGTCGGGGAAACCGGCAGTGTCGAGGAAGCTGAACGACTCGTTCGCTCCCTTCAACCCGACTTAGTCTTTCTCGATATCGAGCTAACGGACGGAAGCGGTCTTGAAGTCGCCAAACGCTTGAAATCGATGCCACGTCCTCCGGCTCTTTTGTTTGTGACGGCATATGATGCTCATGCGCTTGAAGCGTTTGAGCTCAATGCCTATGATTACATCTTAAAACCGTATGATCCGGCACGGATTGTCCGTGCGATTGAAAAAGTTGCGCGACCGCTTCCGAAAAAAGCACCTCGACTTGAACGTTTAGCCGTTGAGACGGGCGAACAACTGAAATTATTGTCTCCTCAAGATATCGATTACATCGTCGCTGAGAACGGGAAGACGAAGATCGTCACGGAGCACCATGCGTATCCATCGAACGAGACCTTACTCGAACTCGAACGAAAGCTTCAAGATCATCGCTTTTTACGAGTTCATCGCTCGTACCTCGTCAACTTATCAGCAATCGATGCCATCGAACCTTGGTTCAACGGAGCCTATAATTTAAAAATTCATCAGATTGATGTGCCAGTCAGCCGGACGTATGTCAAACTACTGAAAGAAGCGCTCGGTATTTGAGCGCTTCTTTTTTGTGATTCAAGGTCCATTTTCAACCTTTCATCGAACGAAACCGACAACTCATCTAAAAATCAAAGAAAGCGCTTCCATAACTTGTATACTAAATCCATCATAGTTCATTCAAGAGGAGGAATTTTAGATGAGCGCTACTCCAATCGTTATTGCTGTCATCTGTATCTTATTAATCGCGTATCGTCTCTACGGCACGTTCATGGCCGCGAAAGTCTTAAAAATCAAAGATGATCGCGAAACGCCCGCTCATAAATTAGCGGACGGAAAAGATTACGTCCCAACGAACAAATGGGTCTCGTTCGGACACCACTTCGCAGCAATCGCTGCTGCCGGTCCACTCGTCGGACCTGTCCTTGCTGCACAGTTCGGATATCTCCCTGGCTTACTGTGGCTCTTGATCGGTGCCGTCATCGGTGGAGCGGTCCATGATATGGTTGTTCTTTTTGCCTCGATGCGCCAAGACGGTCAGTCGCTGTCTGAAGTCGCTAAAAAAGAGCTGGGACCAGTCGCTGGTTTTTGTGCCGGTCTGGCGATGCTCTTCATCATCACGATCACGATGGCTGGTCTATCGATGGTCGTCTTGCATGCCCTGGAACATAACCCATGGGGTACATTCGCTGTCTTCTCGACGATTCCAATCGCGATGTTCGTTGGGATTTACTTACGTAAAGGTGGCAATTTAGCACTTGCTTCAACAGTTGGTTTTCTACTTATTCTAGCTGCGATTGGTTTTGGTCCTCAGTTAACGGAAACATTCATCGGTGACTGGTTCGATCTTTCATCCCGTCAACTCGCAATTGCTTTACCGATTTATGCATTCTTCGCTGCTGCACTGCCAGTGTGGCTCTTACTCGCACCTCGCGACTATTTATCGAGTTTCATGAAAATCGGTGTCTTCCTTGCCTTGATCGTTGGTGTCTTCATCATCAACCCAGACATTCGATTCCCAGCATTCACGAAATTCGTTAATGGTGGTGGTCCAATCATCGCTGGTCCAGTCTGGCCATTCATCTCGATCACGATTGCCTGTGGTGCAATCTCTGGTTTCCACGCTTTCGTCGGTTCTGGTACGACACCGAAGATGATCAATCGATGGAGCGACATCAAACCCGTTGCCTTCGGTGCTATGCTTGTCGAATGTCTTGTTGCCGTCATGGCATTGATCGCTGCGACATCGCTTGAAGTCGGTGATTACTTCGCCATCAACTCAACACCAGAAGTATTCGCGACGCTCGGTATGAGCACAGTCTATCTAGATGATCTATCCCGTGAAATCGGTCTTGATTTGGCAGGTCGAACAGGTGGTGCCGTCTCACTCGCTGTCGGTATGACGTTCATCTTCCGCGCCATCCCGTGGTTTAAAGAGATTGCCGGATTCTTCTTCCAATTTGTTATTTTGTTCGAAGCGGTTTTCATCCTAACAGCAATCGATGCCGGAACGCGCGTCGCCCGTTACTTGATTCAAGATTTCTTCGGAGAGTTCTACAAACCACTCAAACGTGTCGACTGGATTCCAGGTGCCATCTTCGCTTCAGCACTCGGAACATTCTTCTGGGGCTATCTCTTGTTCTCAGGTGACATCGGTTCGATTTGGGCATTATTCGGGGTATCGAATCAGCTGATGGCGTCGATTGGCTTGATCATCGGAACGACGATCATCTTGAAAATCGCCGATAAAAAAGTCTATGCCCTGACGACGTTCATCCCGCTCGTCTATCTTCTGATCACAGTAACGTTCGCGGATATCTGGATGGTCGCAAACGTCTATGCGAATCCCGATTCTCCAGGTTTCAGCATCTTGAATACGGTCTTGTCCGTAACGATGGGACTGCTCGCGATTGTCATCACGATCTCAGCCGTCAAGAAATGGATTGAACTGTTGAATTCACCACGTTGGGAAAATCAAAAACGATCTGCGTAAGCGGATTGGTCATATGACAAAAGGCAGTGGACGCATCCACTGCCTTTTTCGTATCTCATTTTTAAAACGGATTATAAAAGCGATTACCATCATAGAAAGTAACGACGAATGACAAAACCGTCAAAAGTAGCACACAGCCGATCGCGACATAATCGATTCGTGTCATCGTCTGTTGGTTGTACCACGTCCGCTTTCGTCCGGCACCGAATCCACGGAGATCCATCGCATTACTGACGGTCTCAATCCGCTCCAAACTCGTAAATAGCAACGGAAGTAAAATCTGGATGCTATTACGTGCCCGTTGCCAAACGGAACCGTGTGAGACGGCAATCCCCCGTGCTTCCTGAGCATTCGCGATTGTCCGAAAATCCGTTTGAACGTCCGGAATGTAACGGAGCGCTAAGGAGACCGCAAAGGCAATCTTATACGAAACACCAATCCGATTCAACGAAGAAGCGAACTCCGTCGGATGGGTCGTCACGAGAAACAACACAGCAATCGGAACAATCACACTGTATTTTAAGATTAAATTGAACAGATAAAATAATTGTTCTGCGGTCACCGTAAATCGTCCGATTCCTTCAAGTAAGACGTGACGCGATCCGTAGATCGCTACGCCTTGCTCTGGTTCGAACAGATAAACGGCGAGTGCATTAATCAGGACGAATAGCGCTGTAAAGATCAAGACGAACCGGACTTCCCGAAACTGGATACGCGACAAGCGGAATAATACGATACTGACTAACCCCATCACAAGTAAGACACGTGTATCATAGGTGAACATCGTCGCTGTCGTAAATAACAAGAATCCGATTAGTTTCGTCGTTCCCGTCAAACGATGAATCGGTGACTTTTTTTCAATATAACCAAGCATTTCTACAGCCATTGTTCCCGCTCCTTTCGCTCCGTCGTAATCACGGACTCGACGAATCGTTCCGGGTCTATATCAAGATATTGCGCTATCGTAAAGAGTGATGTTTGTTTTAAATGGGCGTGATGCAGTAATTGTTCTTGATTCAGCAGTCCAAATGATGTCCCAGCATAACGAATACGCCCGGCTTGCACGAGGCAGACTTGATCGCTGTATTCTAAGACGAGATGCATGTCATGCGTGATGATGAGTAACGTCATCCCGTCCTGCTTCAATCCTTCTAAAAAGTCCATCATATCCGAATAATGCCGATAATCTTGACCGGCTGTTGGTTCATCGAGAATCAAGATATCCGGTCGTCGAACGAGAATCGAAGCAATCGTCACTCGTTTCTTCTGACCAAAACTCAGTGCTTGAATCGGCCAATTACGAAACGGATATAATCCGCAACGACGTAATGTCTGCTCGAGACGCTCGTTTTCTTCCGCCTCACTTAATCCGAGCGCCTGCATCCCGTAGCGGATTTCCTCCTGCACGAGGTGCTTCGAAATCATATGATTCGGATTTTGCAGAACGAATCCGATCGCCCCCGCCCGCTCTGCGATCGATTGGTTCGTGATGTCGGTTCCGTCAAGTAGGATCCGACCACCTGTCGTCCGTTGGTAACCACTCAACACTTTCGCAAGCGTGGATTTCCCGGCACCATTCTGACCGACGATCGTCGTCAGCGTTCCCTTTTGAAAAGAGGCTGTCACGTTCTCAAGCACCGGCGTTCCTTGGCGATAATGAAACGCCAACTGTTCAAGTTCGAGCCATGCAGTAGAGGTTACAGTCTCTTTTTGAGGCGCTTCCTCTAAACGCTCCAACACGTCCGTCTGATTGAACTGCTTTAAAAAGGGGTCGATGCGGCTCGGCTGATCTGAAGGTTGAACGGCAAGCCCAGCCCAGCGCGCGGCACTGACATAGAGAGGTTCACGTAAAATCGCTTGTTGAAGCACGCCATTGCTTAAGATGACATCCGGATGGTCATCGGCAATGATTTCCCCATCGACCATGACGATGATGCGGTCAAACGGAATGACGAGTACATCCTCGATTCGATGTTCGACGACGATCAGTGTGCGGTTCGTATCACGTTGCAGTCGATCCATAAGCGCCATCGCTTCTTGTCCCGCTACCGGATCGAGATTCGCGAGCGGTTCATCAAACAGTAAAATGTCCGCATCTTCGACGAGGACTCCGGCTAATGCTGCCCGTTGCCGTTGTCCGCCTGATAGATCATTCAATCGTGCGTGCAAGAGCGCCTCGACATCCGTCATTCGTGCGACGCGTTCGACGATTTCCTGCATTTCTGGTCGCCTAGTCTGTTTGTTCTCGAGCGCAAAGGCGATGTCTTCGCCAACCGATAAACCAACGAACTGCGCATCTGGATCCTGTAACACCGTGCCAATATGCAACGAACGATCAAATAACGATAACTCCCGGGCATCTTGTCCTTTGATCAAGACCTGTCCTTCCCACGTTCCCGGGTACGAGAACGGAATCAACCCATTGATGCACTGGGCGAGCGTACTTTTTCCTGAACCCGACGGTCCAACGATTAAGACGCGTTCTCCTGCTTGAATCGTTAACTGAATCTGCCGGAGTGTCGGTTCCGACTGACTCCGATATGTAAATGAAAAATCCTGAAATTCAATCACGTTTGTCATGTCTTTCTCCCCCCAAGCCAAATGAGCTATGATCCTGCCGACTCTTCGCACAGGATCATAGCTCATTCGGTCAAACTTCGCGTTTCAAGCTGCCTGCTTTACTTCTTGTTTTGGCATAGGTGACGAGTAACAACGTTCCAATGACACCGACTGTCAAGATATTTGATGTCGCAGCGACAGCACCTTGGACGAAGACTTTATTCGCTGGCTCCGAGTAAATTAAGATATCGAGTACCGGTGCAATGATGATCCAACCGATCGCTTGCACGATGGCTTGTGTGACATTGAATAAGACGATTTTGCGTGTCGTCAATCCGCCTTCTTCTAGACGAATCCGGTTAGCGATCAATCCGATGCCAAACCCGACGAAGCCGGAGACGATGACCCAACTCCACCACGGGGAACCATATAAAATCGCATCTTTTAATCCATGACCGATTAAACCAATCAAACCGGCTGTGACCGGTCCGAACAAAACTGCCATGAATGCGAGAAATGCATAGGCTGTCTCGATCGACGTGTTCGGTACGCCTGTCGGAATCGCAGCGAATCGACTTAAAATGATGAATACAGCTGCTCCGATCCCGGTTGCGACGATCTGTTTTGTCGTAAATCCTTTCATGTTCGATCTCCTCCTTTAATATGTTGTACGTTAACACTCCAATCATTTCCGATCCCAACCTCAAATGCATGCGCAAACGAACCTTGATTCAAGGCAAGAGCAATCTGATCTAGCGAATTGATGTAAACGACGCCTGAACCGACTGGTACGTCGGCGAACGAATGACCAAAGAGGAGTGTCTGTTCATAGACGATTCGTTCCCGATACGAAATCATTACCTTGACGTGGCTGCCAATGTCGAGACCCGCCTGACGGACGAGAGCGACCGGAATATTCGTCCAGACATTTCCGAAGCGAACATCGAGAATCTCGACGATACCAGTAACACCGGTATCCGACGACGAGGCAACTGTCCGGTCGAGCAAAACGATGTCCGAAGCAAGTAAAATGGGTCCCACTTCCTCGAAGGTGATGACATGGCTTGATAATCGAGCTCCCGTGAAGGCAAAGATATCTCGTCCGTGGAACGTATACGATTCCCCCATCCGCGGTAAGCGATGCCGTCGATCATCGAGTTGCCTCACTTCAGCAATGTATCCGGCTTGCCAAAGATGCGTCAACGTTCCGTTATCCGGTGTGATGATGTATTGATTCGCATGCGTCCGCGCGACGACACTCTTTCGACTTGATCCGACTCCTGGATCAACGACAGAAACGAACACCGTTTGCTCCGTCCAGTACGGTACCGTC
This sequence comes from Exiguobacterium sp. FSL W8-0210, assembly GCF_038006045.1. Lineage (NCBI taxonomy): Bacteria > Bacillati > Bacillota > Bacilli > Caryophanales > Exiguobacterium > Exiguobacterium sp. FSL W8-0210. The sequence goes on along the minus strand of NZ_JBBOUK010000001.1, from coordinate 254,805 downwards.
TGCAGTAACCGATAGGACGCTTCCCAAATGTGGAACGGTGGAATGTCGTGCGTCAAATCAAAAATCCGAATCTCCGGATTGATGCTGTGGGCTACTCCATACATCGCACTCACTGCCCCGTCACTCACGCCAAAGTCTGATTGCAATACCAATGCTTCTGCCATCTCGTCATCCTCCTCCTGCGCGAACGTCCCCACAAAAAAGACACCACGCCCTCATCTCTCAGGACGTGATGTCTGATCACGTGGTACCACCTTCGTTCATGGCTCAACTCACGTTCAGCCACCTCTAGGAGTACGAGACTCCATGGAATGCTAACGGTATCCGTCCTACCGGTCGGTTCTACTGATGAACACGGTTCACGTTCTTCCGACTGCTCCGGGACCATCTTCAAATGACGAAATCGTCTCATTTCCAGCAACAGAGACTCTCTATCGATTTCTGATCACTCTACTCTTCCCGTCTACGCATGCAGATTTAGTTGTCTGAAAATTTAAATTAATAGTACAACCGTTTCATTGCTGACGCAAGGTTTTTTATTCAGAAATTTTTAAATTCGTCGTCCGGATCGTTCCCCATGGTGACACATCCGCACGGACTTCTAGTGCTTTAGCTTTCTCGTATTGTTTTCCGCTTCCCTGTTCGACATAATATTGCGTCAACTGTGGAATCGACACGTATTGATCGTAATAGTCGCCAGCAACACTTCCGAAGAATCGTTCATTCGAAATCCGGTCGATTTGAGCATAACCAGAAGCATCTGTCTTGAAGCTGACATAAACACGCCCATTTTGAATCGTCGGACCTGGTTTTAAATCCGGATACTGAAGCATCACGTATTCACCGTAAACGGGATCAAACGGATCAAACGGCTCTGCCCGAAAACAGTACGATGTTCCGAACCAGGAGGTCGCAAAAAAGCTGACGATCAACAGACCAACGGCGCACGTCTGCAATACAGGCATTAAATAGCGCTTCATGACGCCACACCTCCTCTACGGCGTAACCACCATAAGACACCGGACAATAGGAAGATGAGGAGCGCACCGATGAGGAAAAACAAAGACATGTTCAAACGATCCCACGCATAGATGACGTATATCGCGAGTTGAACGAGAATGAAATAGAGGAAGGCTGGCCAGATGATCGCATGACGACGTTCTTGATACAACAGATACAGTAGCGCGGATAGTTCAACGAGAATAGCGAGTAGAATGGCCTGTTCATCAAGCCACAGGACTCCAACGAATCCAAGCGGAACGATAAACAATAAGGAGTGACGTTTTTGATAGAGGAAAATTCCTAACCCGATGGATACGATAGCTAGCAGAATCGCTTCTGTCATGGATGGTAATGCGGCATTTGATTCCGCACGTACAGACAGATAGACGATCGAACTGATGGCAGCGACGACCAGATAGACCATTTCGACGATCCGACGATTGGACTCCTCACGAACAAGCCAGAGAACTGGAACGAGTAAAAACAGCGACCAGACCGGCCACAGAAATCCGTCATATGATACAAGGAGAAACAAGGAGAGACCACTGAAGAAGAGAAACAGCCAGCTAAACAAAAGCGATGGCAGACGTTGGCTGAAGTAAAACCAACTGAACGACAGCACGACCATCAGACCGAACGATGTCCAGTCGAGATAACTCGCCTGTTCTTGACCAAAACCACCGAGACTCGTGAAGATCGTCCATCCGGAAAGGAAGGCTACGACACCGTATGCTTCATGACGCCAAAGCATATAATGCACTAATGCGGCGACAAACATACACCAACTGAGCAATGATCCTTCCATCGGCAAGTGAAAACTTTGAACAACTACGAGAATCGAGGCGCCAAACGCTAGGATTCCACCGATTCGAAAGACGACCGGATGAAGAACACGACGACGTTCCGAAAGATCCGCCATGATGTAACACATCCACATGAGTGCTACGACAAGTCCGATTTTCCAGCCGATCGGCATCGATTTCTTTCATCTGCTGAACATTTTGCAGTACAGCAACCGTTCCGTTCTCAGCTTCTGTTGCCGTTGAACGTGATAGCTCTGACACATCTGTTGAGCTCTCAGCGATCCGCATGATGCCGGCTGTAATCGACTGGAGCGAGACCGCGTTCGCATCGAGTTGACGTTTTGACTGATCGGCCCCCGCTGCGACCTGTTGAATCGATCCCGCAATCTGTTCCGATGCGGACGTCGTCTGAGCAGAGTTCGCCATTAATTCCTGTGACGAACCGGCCACTTGTGTGATTGACTGATCGAGATTAATGATGATCGAGCGGAGTGAGTCGACCATGACGTTAAAGCTTTGTGCGACCTGTCCAACTTCATCGTTTGATTCAACGATGACCGGTTCCGTTAAATCACCAGACTGAATCCGTTCTGCCTCACGTGTCAAATGACCGAGTGGGCGAAGAATCGAGCGAAGGATGAAGTAAATGAAGACGGCTGCGACGAGTAACATTCCGCCAATGACAGCAAGTGTCGTCCAAAGAATGCTCGACGTCGCATCGGTGATTTCATGATCGTACAGGGTTCCGGTAATCTTCCACTTCGTCAGGTCATTTGTCATGAAGTCCATCTGTTTGCCTTCATTTTCGAATTCATACGAAAATTGTCCGGCTGGATCCGCATAGAGTGGTGCAACCCAGTTCCCTGTCGCTTTTTCACCTGGTTTTAACGTCGGGTGCGTGACGAACTTTTTATTCGAATCGAGAATCGTCACATAACCTTCCTTGCCGATTTTAATCTTTTTCGCGATTTCCGCGATGCGGTCGACATCGACATCAATCGCGACGACACCTCTTCCGTTGCCTGTCGTCTGCGAGAGCGTGACCATCATCTTGTTCGAGGCCGCATCGACGTATGGATCGGTGATGACGACTTTTCCACCTGCTGCTTCCGCTGACTGATACCACGGGCGTTCACGTGGGTCATAATCCTCAGGCATGACCTGTTCCGGGAAAATGTTCATATCCCCTTCCGTCGTCGCGAAGTAGATGTTCGCTGCCTGCGGATGCATGTCGAGGTATTCCGTCATTTTTTCCTTTAACGCTGTATTTTGTTTTCCTTTTTGATAGAGCGTTCCGTCAATCCGGTCCGCAAAAAAGGCGACATCGCGTCGCATCGGATCAATAATATTCTGAATCTCGTCGTTCATCCGATCGACTCCACCATGTGCCGATTGTAGAATTTGCTCCGTCATCGTTTGTTTCGCCTGATTGTAGGCAACAAATCCGATCACGAGCGCTGGAATTACTAATAGGAGAATGGATGTCAGAATTAATTTTTGTTTGATGCTCATCGTGCGTTTGATCTTTTGTTCCATGTGTCACTCCATTCCCGAGTGCAAGGACTCGCTATTCTATCTTCTTTATTGGAAGAACAGCGAAGAATATTCATAGTAAAAATAATAATCGTTCATTGATTCACATGAAAAAAAGACGACCCGTATGGAGTCGTCTTCCTTGGTAGACCTTACCCTTATGCTTCTTGATCGCCCTTCCAGTTCATCATGCCGCCTTCGACGTTGACGATGTCGTATCCATATTGCTCGAGGAAACGACCGACATTTTCACTCCGTGCGCCCGCTTTACAGATTAAGTAGTAGGTTTCACCTTCTTGCAGCTCCGTATAGCGTTCACCGATCTCAGACATCGGAAGGAAGCGGACGTTCGGAATATGTCCTGCATCGTATTCATCCTGCTCCCGGACGTCAACGACGTGTAACGCCTCGCCTGCCTCTAATCGCTCTTGTAACTCGTCTACATGAATCGTTTTCATTTCGTATGACCTCCTGTATGGTTCTGCCGTAAGTGTAGCAAATTCATCATCAAAACAAAACGAAACCGTTTGAAACGAAGTGATGAAAAAGCGGACCCGCTTGCGGATCCGCCCGTTTCATTATTCCCCTGATGCTTTCCGGATCGATTGACGTGTCTCCTTATGCATTCCCCGTGCATAATAGACGGCAATCAAAATCGCGTACCACAATGGTCCAACGACCAAAGCGATGCGTGTACTTGCGTCAAATGCCATTAAGACGATGACACCAGCAAGTGCCGCGAGGGCGATATAGTTGGCGACCGGGAAGAACGGAACAGCGAATTCTGCTGAACCATGTACTTTCCGCGCCCGCATCTGGGCGATCAGAATCATCGCCCACGTCCAAACGGCTCCAAACGTCGCGATACTCGTAACGATCGCAAAGACGTCTTCCGGTAAGAAGTAGTTCAAAGCGACACCAACGAGCAACGCGACACCTGAAAGAATCGTCGCCAGTGCCGGGACACCGTTTTTCGAGATTTTCGAGAAACGACGTGGTGCTTCACTGTTCTCGGATAAGTTCATCATCATCCGGGCTGTCGAGAAGATACCGGAGTTACATGACGAGAGTGCTGCCGTTAAGACAACGAAGTTGATGATGCCGGCTGCTGCTGGAATACCAAGTGAATCAAATAGTAATACGAACGGACTACTATTGTTCGCTCCGACTTGATCCCACGGATAAATCGATAAAATGACGAAGAGCGCACCGATGTAGAATACTAAAATCCGAAGGAAGACGTTGTTAACAGCTTTTCGAATCGTTTTCTTCGGGTTCTTCGCTTCCCCTGCTGTGACCCCAATCACTTCAATTCCTAAGAACGCAAACATGACCATCTGCATGGCAAGAAGTACACCAGTGAACCCGTTCGGTAGGAATCCACCATGTGACCACAGGTTCGAAATCCCAACTGGTGTGCCGCCGTTCCCAAGACCAATGACGATCGTCAAAGTTCCTAAGATGATCATGGCGACGATCGCGACGATTTTAATCAACGCAAACCAAAATTCGAATTCACCATAAAATTTAACAGCAATGAAGTTGATGCTCGTCATCAAGACAAGTGCTGCTAGTGCCCATACCCAGCCCTGGGAATCCGGGAACCATACTTTCATGTAAATACCGACTGCTGTGATTTCCGCCATACACGTAAAAATCCAGAGTAACCAATAATTCCAACCTGTTAAAAAACCAGCTAATGGACTGACATACTTCCGGGCATACTCCGCAAAACTACCAGCTACCGGCTCCCGCACCGTAAGCTCCCCAAGTGCTCGCATGATGATGAAGATGATAATACCACCGATCAGATAACCAAGTAAGATCCCTGGACCTGCCAGTTGGATCGCTTTCGCTGACCCGAGGAAGAGTCCGACACCGATTGCCGCCCCCAGCGACATTAGTGTAATATGACGTTCTTCCAGTCCCCGATTCAACTCTGTCTGTTGTTTCATTTTTACGACGTCCTTCCCGTCTCTGTTTGTTTCTTAGCAGTTCCCCTTACCGCTACGTTGTCAGTATAAAAAAGATGTGTCGATTTTGTAAACGTTTTCATCCAATATTTCTCACCAAATCCACATACTCGGAATATTCTGATTACAATAGCAATATAAAAAAAGGAACCATCTGCTACTAAATAGTATACAGGATGGCTCCTTTCGGAAAGTTACAATTGTTAATCAACTTTAGCAAGTGGTACATCTGCTGTCTCGGACTTCCCGGTCAATCGGAAGATGCCATTCAGTAATAATGCCGTCAGCGATCCCGCGACGATTGGGCTATCCGTCAAGACACGGATTTGTGACGGGAGACCGGCTACGATCTCCGGATTCATGCTGATTCCTAAACCAATTCCGAGCGCGAGTGCCACCGTGATGACGTGTTCATTTTTCGAGAAATCGACCCGGGACAGAATACGAATCCCGGTCGCTGCGACCGTTCCGAACATGATCAACATTGCCCCACCCAGGACGGGTTTTGGAATCAATGTCGTAAACGTCGCCACTTTTGGTAAGAAGCCGAGCAAGATTAAAAATCCGCCCGCAAATAAGATGACTTTACGTGTCTTCACGCCAGTCAACTGAACCAGACCGACGTTTTGGCTGTAGGTCGTATACGGGAAACTATTGAAGATACCGCCAACGATCGTTGCAACCCCTTCTGCCCGGTAGCCACGCGCTAGATCCTTATCCGTCAAGCGACGATCCGTGATCTCACCAAGTGTCAAGAATACACCTGTCGATTCGACCATCGAGACGAGACCCACGAGCGTCATCGTCAAGATAGCGGTCGCATTGAATGTCGGTACACCGAAGTAAAACGGTGTCACCATTTGGAACCATGACGCTTCCGCCACCGGACTGAAGTCGATCATCCCCATTCCGAACGCAACGAGTGTACTGATCATCACAGCAATCAAGACGGCTGCTGCTTTTGAGAAAACAGTTCCATAGCGATTCAAGATTAAAATCAAGACGATCGTCAGTCCAGCGAGTCCGAGATAACGTGCGTCACCAAAGTCCTTCGCGCCCTGTCCGCCTCCGATGTCATTGATTGCAGCCGGAATCAAGGAAATGCCGATGATCGTCACGACAGAACCAAGGACGACTGGCGGAAACAGGACTGCAATCTTACTGAACCAGCCTGAGATGACGAGAATGATCAGCCCACTCGCAATCAAAGCACCGTAAATCGCCGTGATCCCTTGAAGACTACCGATCGCGATCATCGGACCGACTGCCGTGAAGGTACAACCGAGCACGACAGGAAGACCGACACCTGTGTATTTCGTGACGAGTACTTGTAATAAGGTCGCTACGCCACACATGAAAAGATCAATCGCCACTAAATAAGCGAGTTCTTCTCCCGACAATCCGATCGCACTCCCGACGATCAGCGGAACAACAGCTGCTCCGGTGTACATCGCAAGCACATGCTGAAGTCCGAGACTAGCGGCTTTGAAGTTTGATAGTCTCATATGGTCACCGAATTGACGAACGTCGCTTTTCCGTCCTTCAACGACTCCACGCGAGCGAGTGACTCGACACGGAATCCAGCGTCGATCAGTTTTTGACGTCCCGGTTGGAACGACTTTTCAATGACGATTCCAAAACCGGCAACTTCTGCACCTGCCTGTTCAACGAGGCGAGCAAGACCAAATGCCGCTTCCCCGTTTGCGAGGAAATCGTCAATGATCAAGACACGCTCACCTGGTTGCAGGTATTTTTCTGCAACCGTAATCGTACTCGTCTGTTGTTTCGTAAACGAGAAGACTTCAGCTGAAATCGTCCCTTCATTCAAGGTGACGGATTTCGTCTTACGGGCATAGACCATTGGTACACCTAAACGGAGCGCCGTCATCATTGCCGGGGCAATACCACCTGCTTCGATTGTCAAAATCCGCGTGATACCGGCATCTTGGAAGCGGTCCATGAACTCATAGGCGATTTCCCACATCAAGGTCGGGTCGACCTGGTGGTTTAAAAAGGCATCCACTTTCAATACTTGATCCGATAAGACGATTCCCTCTTGATTAATCATGTCGTGTAGACGTTTCATACATGCATTCTCCTCTTTAAAAACGAAAAAACGTACAGCCGCTACCCGGGGGCAGCCACTGTACGTCAAAAAAGAGAGCAGTAACTCACCACCCGTAGTCGGACCGTTACGGCGATCCGGTAGAGACTCGTGGGCCAATTCCCACTATTATACGAGCGTTGCTATACGTTTACGTTTCGTGATTTTCGTGATGTGTACCATTGTACGGGGTTTAGCGAAAAAGTAAAGACTTTTTCAAACCGTGCTTAGGCTTGGCGTTCTTCGACCGCTTGTGCTGCCGTGATGATCGCGAGTTTGTAGACATCCTCTTCGTTACAACCGCGTGAAAGATCGTTGACCGGTTTGTTCAAACCTTGAAGGATCGGACCGATTGCTTCGAATCCACCAAGACGCTGGGCGATTTTGTAGCCAATGTTTCCAGCTTCAAGACTTGGGAAGATGAAGACGTTCGCTTGACCTGCGACATCTGATTCTGGTGCTTTTGATTTCGCGACGCTTGGAACGAATGCAGCATCGAATTGAAGTTCGCCATCGATTGCAAGCTCCGGTGCACGTTCTTTAGCAATACGAGTTGCTTCAACGACACGCTCTGTCTCTGGTGATTTTGCTGAACCTTTTGTCGAGAAGCTAAGCAATGCCACTTTCGGATCGATACCGAATGTTTTTGCTGTTTTCGCAGATGCGATTGCGTTCTCTGCTAGATCGTTTGCATCCGGTGCGATGTTGATCGCGCAGTCTGCAAAGACGTATTGCTCTTCGTCACGTACCATGATGAAGACGCCTGATGTTTTTTTATAGCCTTCTTGCATTTTGATGATTTGAAGTGCTGGACGAACTGTATCGCCTGTTGCGTGCATTGCTCCCGATACAAGACCTTCTGCTTGTCCTGTGTGAACGAGCATCGTACCGAACGTGTTCACGTCTTTTAAGATGACAGCACGTGCTTGCTCTTCAGTTGCTTTCCCTTTACGGCGCTCAACGAACGATGCGACGAGCTCATCAATTCCAGCGTAAGAAGCAGGATCGATCGTATCAAGGCCCGTGACATCGATTCCGTTTGCTGTTGCTGTTTCTTCGATTTGTACACGTGGTCCGATGACGACCGGTGTGACGAGACCGTCTTTCTTCAAACGGACAGCTGCGCCAAGAACACGCGCGTCAATTCCTTCTGGGAAGACGATTTTCGGTTGGTGCGCTTTAATCTTTTGTTCTAACATATCGAATAATTGCATGAGTTTCTCTCCTTTTTAGGTAAACACGACGTCGTCGATTTGATCCATTTTCTTTTCCATCGTTTATTATACACAGTTCTCAATCGTTGTTAAAACAATTTGCAAAAAAGTTATCTAACAAAAGCACTGAAGCCATATCTACCGACTATTACAGTCATTTTCAAGAATGATACAGAGACTATTTCCAAGCAAAGTGATCTCCCCTTCCCCTTTTACCCACTCTCTGCTTTTTTCATGTGTTACGATCTCATGGATAATGACCTTTTCGGGCGAAGCGTTTCAATAGAATGTGATAAGATAGGATATGGAAAAAGACAACTTATTTCAGACTCAGGAGGTCATCCCATGCAACATCAAACATCTGAACCGACTGCTACGCAACAAGCCGCTGAAACACTCGACGGCTGGTATACATTACATGATTTCCGCCGGATCGATTGGTCACGCTTGAAACAAATCGACGCGACAGACCGCGCGCGCATGATTGAAGAGTTCCAAGCTTTCCTCTCAGAGCTTTCTGATGTCGAAGCGACAAAAGACGGAAGCCACGCACTCTATACAATCATCGGTCAAAAAGCCGATCTCGTCTTGATGGTTCTTCGTCCAACAATGGAACAAATCCAAGACGTCGAAGTCAAAATGCAGAAACTTGATCTCTATGATTACTTGATCCCGACGTATTCTTACGTCTCTGTCGTCGAACTCGGTACGTACCGTGGTTCAGGCGAAGGGAACCCATACGAAAATCCGTACGTGCGTGATCGTCTCTATCCGATTCTGCCGCAAGCGAAGCACATCTGCTTCTACCCGATGAGCAAGTCACGTCGCGATGGCGACAACTGGTACACGCTCTCAATGGAGAAACGAAAAGAACTCATGTATCGTCACGGTATGATTGGGCGGAGTTATGCTGGGAAAATTCAGCAAATCATCGGTGGATCAACTGGATTTGACGATTGGGAATGGGGCGTTACGCTCTTCTCAGACGATATTCTTCAGTTCAAGAAAATCGTCTACGAAATGCGTTTTGACGAAGTCAGCGCGAAGTACGGAGAATTTGGTGAGTTCTTCATCGGTAACCGTCTCGAAAGTGATCAATTAAATACTCATTTTGCACTTTAATGTGTTGAATGACGTTTGATTGAAATATCTCATGGGAATATACTCCTTGCGGCTATAAAACAGTAGGTTGAATGACGTAAGGAGGAATTACCATGGGGAATGCTATGAACCGATCGACACGATCGCGTGAATTGCAATTCGCTGTGCTTTCAAAAGAGCTGAAACCGGTTGCAGATCGCGTACTGGATCGCTACGAGCAAGCATTATCGAAGCTAAACAAGACACAAACGACAAAACGATGAATTCGTTTTGATACTTTCGTCTACTCGATATCGAGTGGGCGTTTTTCGTATAAAAAAACCGTTCTTCTTCATGACGGAAGAAAAACGGTCGAACCTCATAATCCTTTATATGCGCCAATTGCGACAAAGATCCATGCTGCGATGAATAAAACGCCACCGATTGGTGTGATGGCACCCAGTTTCGTTACGTTCGTCAATGCCATGACATACAGGCTACCGGAGAAGAACACGATTCCGGCGAGCATCAGCCATGCAGCCAACGACCATTGTGGAATCGATACTTTTAATAAGAGTCCCCCGAGTGCTAGGATACCGAGCGAATGTACCATCTGGTAAAGAACGCCTGTCTGCCAGTTCGCAAGCATCCGTTCCGTTAGCATATCTTTTAAGGCGTGTGCACCGAATGCACCTAGTGCGACCGATAACATCATCGAGATCGCGCCAATCATAATGAATACTTTCATGCTTATTCTCCCCCTAAGCGTCGTGCTGGTAAATTCCATTCATAATAATACGATAGCATACGTAAAACAGTGATGAGTCCGAGCAATGTGAACAAATGTAGAGGATTCGTCAATTGGAAACGATCAATCACGAGTGCTGCCATGACAGCCCACATCGCATAAATCTCTTTATGCAAGACGAGCGGTTTCCGACCCGCCAGCAAATCACGAATCACTCCACCCCCGACACCAGTTAGAACAGCAGCCGAAATCGTCGCTGACAGTGGCAATCCTTTTGCTGTCGCCATCAAAGCACCTTGAATCGCAAACGCCGACAACCCAAGCGCATCCGCGAGGACGCCCCAACGTGTCCAGTGCGGCAAAAACAACTGGGGTAACATGAAGATCAACAACGCAACGAGAATTGCGACTAAGAAGAGACCACCTTGCGACCAAAGAGCGGATACCGGTACACCAATCAGTAAATTGCGAATGGCACCGCCGCCGAATGCTGTGATCAAAGCAAGTAACCAAACACCGAATAAATCATATTTTTCTTCCATCGCAACAATCGCACCACTCATCGCAAAAGCGACCGTGCCGATGATATTCAATAAGTCCCAGGACATGCGCACATTTCACCTTTCTACAAAGAAATTCCAATACTTACTATACTCTCTTTTTAGTTTCCGTAAAGCATTAATTTTCTGTCACCGTTTCGACCGTTTGCGAGTGACGTTTTTAGGTAAAGTAACCTATACTGAAACAAACTGTACAGGAAGCTAGGTGACCGTATGAAACGTTGGGCGCTTTATCGCATCGTCGTCATCGTGACGATGTTCGCACGTTACATTTTTACGATCTATCGATTCACCCGGAAAAACCGGCCAGGTACGAACAACGAAGAGTTTGAGCGCATCATGATCCGGATTGCGCGTGACTATAAGAAAAAAGCATTACGGCTAGAAGGATTACTGATCAAGCTCGGCCAGTTCTTATCGATTCGAGCCGATTTGTTCTCACCATCCGTTTTGATGGAACTGACCGAACTGGTCGATAAAGTACCTTCAAGTAAACTCGGAGAGTCACGAAAGACCATCGAAGAAGATTGGGGCATGCCGATTGAAGAGATTATCTCGGACATCAGTCCCCGTCCTGTCGCTTCTGCCTCGATTGGTGAGGTGTACAGCGGAACCTTAAAATCAAACGGTAAAAAAGTCGCGATCAAAGTCCAGCGACCGAATATCGAACAAATCATCAAGACCGATTTCCGTGCCATGCGCATCGTCATCGCCATGTTACGTCGGACGTCATTAAACAAATCGACTGATCTACAAAGTCTGTACCGCCAAATGGTCTTCGTCATTGGTGATGAATTGAATTACCGAACTGAATTAAAAAACGGTCTCTACTTTAAAAAGATGTACGAGACGAATCCTGTCATCTATATTCCGAGTTATTATGAAGAACATTGTACGAATCGGGTGCTCGTCATGGAATGGATTGACGGGACACGTATCACCGACCTCGATTATTTAGCAGAACATCAGATTGACCGTGACGAACTAGCGCGTAATTTATTCTTAAACGCTGGTGAGCAATTACTGTTCGGTGGGAAATTTCACGCCGATCCACACCCAGGTAACGTCCTTGTCCAGTCTGATGGCAAAATTGTTTTGCTAGATTTCGGAATGATTGGAGCGACGACGCCTGATGACATGCGAGCGATTCAACGAATCCTCCAATCCCTCGTCACATTAGATTATGATGCAATCGTCGATGGTCTCGAAGATTTACGATTCCTGTTGCCGAATGCGAATAAGCAAAACATCCGACAAGCGATTGAAAAAGCGGTCACGTTCTATCTCGAGAGTGATATGGAAAACGTCGATACGAAGCTGATTGAGAAGGTCTTATCCGATATCGAATTGCTCGTCCGAAACGAACCGATCCAGCTTCCTGCCGAGTTCGCGTTCTTCGGTCGTGCTGCCTCGACGATTCTTGGGATCCTTCAGATTCTTTCACCACAAATCAATCTACTCGAGTTAGCCAAGCCAATGGTTCGACGTTGGCTCGATGACGAAGGGAAAAACCAAAATCGTTACCTACAGATTGCCGGATCCTACGGTGCGCGATTGCTTGCCTTCCCGCGCCTTGTCAACGACGCTCTCAGCGAACCGACGCGTTGGCGGATCATGGAGCAACAAAAGTTCTCTCGCGTCGCGAACATCGAATCACTCAAAATCCGGCAGTGGACGAGTTCACTCGTCGGAATCATCAGCCTACCTTTTAGTTATCTCGGCTATTATTTTACGCAGTACGATGTCATGGGGATTTCCTTGACGATTGCGGTCATCGCTTTATGGAATGGTCACCGAATCGGACGACAAATCGTTCGGATTGCTGACGAACCGTTCCGATAAACGAAATACCAGTAAACGTTCACTTCGGTGGGCGTTTTTTTATTTCAGAATAACTCTTCTTCGCGCTTCGAGGTTTTTCCTCGCGTCTCGCCGGGTACAGCTTCAAGTAGAGAGATAATAGTAAGGAGAGGTGAAACACTTGATTGATATTTTAATTGCCATCGTTCCTGCATTGATGTGGGGATCGTTGCCGCTCGTCGTCTCGAAAATCGGAGGTTCAACGGCGCAACAAATTATCGGTACGACTCTGGGTGCGTTGCTTTTCGCGATCGTCACCTTCTTTTTTGTCAGCCCAGAGCTGTCGACGACTGCTTGGGTCGCCGGATTCTTTTCTGGTGCTTTCTGGGCGCTCGGTCAAAAAAATCAGTTTGCTGCCTTTCGTCAGATGGGTGTCTCAAAGACGATGCCAATCTCAACAGGAATGCAACTCGTCGGAACATCATTGTTCGGTGTTCTCGCTTTCGGAGAGTGGTCAACGACAACTGCGTTGATTCTCGGAATCAGTGCCCTTGTATTGATCATTGCCGGAGCAGCTTTCACGTCTTACAAGGAAGATAAGAGTAAAGAAGATGAGAATATAGGAAAAGGTCTGACGCTCCTCCTCATCTCGACTGTCGGGTATGTCGGCTACGTCGTCATTGCCCGTTGGTTCGATATCAATGGCTGGGAAGCAGTCTTACCACAAGCTGTCGGGATGGTCGTGAGTGCGATTCTTCTTTCTTTACGAGAAGGAGATCTCTTCACGAAAAAAACAGCCGGCAATACGGTTGGTGGACTCATGTGGGCTGTCGGGAACGTCGCTTTACTGTTTGCCACAGCAAAAGTCGGGGTCGCGACGAGCTTCTCCCTCTCCCAAACAGGGGTCGTCATCTCAACGATTGGCGGTGTCCTCTTACTGAAAGAAACGAAGACAAAGAAAGAGATGACCTTTGTCATCATCGGTTGTATTTTAGTCGTTGCCGGCGGAATCATGATTGGATTTACGAAACAATAATGAAGGAGTGAAGCATCATGTATGAAAGTTTAAAAGGAAAAGTCGCCATCGTAACAGGTGGATCAATGGGAATCGGTGAAGCTGTCATTCGCCGCTATGCAGAAGAAGGCATGCGTGTCGTCATCAACTACCGCAGTCACCCGGAAGAAGCGAAGAAAATCGCTGAATCTATTAAAGAACAGGGTGGCGAAGCCCTGATCGTCCAAGGAGATGTCTCGAAGGAAGACGATATGATCAACCTCGTCAAAGAGACTGTCGCACACTTTGGTCAGTTAGATGTTTTCGTCAATAATGCGGGAATCGAGATGCCGTCAGCATCTCATGAAATGTCACTCGAAGACTGGCAAAAAGTCATCGACGTCAACTTAACAGGTGCATTCCTCGGTGCGCGTGAAGCACTGAAGTACTTCGTCGAACACGATGTCAAAGGTAGCATCATCAACATGTCGAGTGTTCATGAAATCATTCCATGGCCAACGTTCGTCCACTACGCTGCGAGTAAAGGTGGCGTCAAATTGATGACACAAACTCTTGCGATGGAATATGCACCAAAAGGCATTCGGGTCAATGCGATTGGACCTGGTGCGATCAATACACCGATCAATGCTGAAAAATTCGAAGATCCGGAACAACGAAAAGAAGTCGAGAGCATGATTCCAATGGGCAATATCGGAAAACCCGAGGAAATTTCAGCCGTTGCCGCATGGCTTGCATCTGACGAAGCAAGTTATGTTACAGGTATCACACTCTTTGCGGACGGCGGGATGACACTTTATCCGTCGTTCCAAGCAGGACGCGGTTAACCTATTTTGAATAGACAAGGAGAGAACCGCTCATGACCACTTTTTTCTCATTGATCCGTCGCGGAAATAAGTCAGCACTTGCTGCTGCTGTCGTCAATACAATCATTGCTATCATCAAGTTCGTCGCTTATATCTTGACTGGGAATGTGGCGATGTTTGCCGAAATGATGCATACAATCGGCGATGCGGCGAATCAGTTTTTCGTCTATATCGGTTCTGCTCTCAGTAAAAAAGCACCGACGAAACGGTTTCCGAACGGATTCGGTCGCCTTGTTAACCTCGTGTTACTGGCTGCAATCATCGTCGTCGCGTTGCTTGCGTATGAGACGATCCGGGAAGGCATCTTGCATATCACACATGGTCCTGGCGAAGAGACGACTGGGCTTTGGATCATTTTGACGGCACTTGGAATTGGTGTTGTACTCGAAGTCGGCGTCTTTTATAAAGCGATGATCGAGATTGCTCATGAAACCGGGCTTAAGTCTAGAGGGTTGACACTCGTTGGTCAAAGCTTCACCCATCTTGGGCAGGCAAAACCAGCTACACGTCTTGTCTTCATGGAAGATCTTGTTGCGACTCTCGGTGGTATCATCGCAATCATCGCCGTTCTGATTTCACACTACACATCGTTTTATCAAGCAGAGGGCATTGCATCGATTTTGATTGGTCTGATGATGTTTTACGTCGTTTATAATGTCTTTATTCAAAACGCTGCCGGTGCGCTCGGTGAAATTGATGAAGTACTGACTGCTAAAATTGGTGAAATTCTCTTACGTGATGAGGCCGTTCGGGATATCGAAAAACTTGAAGTCATCAAGGAAGGGGATCACTTCCATGTCGAGACAGAGATTGAAGTGGATCCTAACTTAACGATTGCCCAAGTGGACGACATCAAGGACCGGCTTGAACTGCAAATTCGAATTCTTAAAGGGGTCACCGATGTCACGATCTCCTTTGATGAAGATGATAAAGTACAACAGTATCAATCTCCCTCACCACCTGTAGAATAAACAAAAAGCCATCGGTAGATGGCTTTTTGTTTGCATTCATTAGCGTGTAGCGCGGACGAATCCGGCTTCTTCTGCTTCTTTTTCCGTACAGAATCGTTGCTCCGGCTTCACTTCATCGTAGGACTGCCCTCCCGGTACATGGTAGATTTTTTTACCTGACCGATTGATGTTGCCTTTGATTTCGCAGGATTTCGTTTCTGTAATCGCTTGAGCGTCAAAGCCACGATTTGTGACGTAGCCATCGTGCTCCCAAATCTTTTTCTTCGACTGCTTGGCTTCCTGTTCGATCTGTTCAAACATATCGACATAACGTGTATCCGGCTCATAGACGAACGCTACACGTGCGAGCCCTTTTCGAAGTAACTCCTGATTCAACATCTTATCACCGTACCAGACGTATGCGAGTAATCTTCCGTATCCATCGGTCCGGGAATGATCACGCTCCAACCGAATAGCTGTTCCGCTCGGTAAGGTCTCTTTCGTAAACGCTGAAGCTTCCGTTCCATACGGTTGAACCGGTGTATCCGGTTTGACGGTTTCTGGTGTATCGACAAGGAGTAGACGAACGTCCTCCGTTTTTCCATCCGCCAACTTTACTTTTAACGTATCCCCATCGATGACGCGCTCGACCGTCGCCTTCGTGACCTTTTCGTCATCCGGTTGTTTGATGCCAAGCACATCGGTTTCTTCTGGTGCACAACCGATGAGAACGAATAGAAAAAGTAGACTCATCATGGCGTATCGTCTCACTTTTGTTTCGCTCCTTTCCATGAAAATACGGATCCGGTCAAAGCCCGAACCCGCATATGCTATCTTGGTTATTCGTTAGTCTGCTGATAGAACCGTTTCGACTTCATTTCGGTTCGTATAAAGTTGATAGAACGCTTCCGCCACATTTTTTGGATCAAGTGCCGTGCCACGCTTCACTTCTCCGGCAATCGTGACAGTTCCGACGTAGACACCGTCTTCCTTCAATGTATCATGTAACATATGCGTCACTTGTCGAACGCCTGCCTTCCCGATTGAAAGCCCTGGCAACGATTTGATCGCTTGCATCGCAGCGCCGCCTCCAGTAATCAGGATCGCGCCGTCTTTCCGTTCTTGCATCGACGGAGCAACGAGTTGTGCGGCATGCAGTGCACCGAGCACATCGATTTCGAACTCTTTCGTAATCTGTTCTGCTGAGACTTCAAGGACAGACGCTTGATGTAAAATCGAAGCATTATAGACTAAGACATCAACTTGTCCGTACTGCTCCTCTGTCCATTCGATGAGTGATGCGATATCGGCTTTTCGAGAAGCATCACATTCTACCCCCACCGCCTCTACCCCTTCTTCTTTTAGTTCCGTGATGACGGCTGCAAGCGTTTCTTGTGTCCGCGCCGCACAAACGACTTGAAACCCTTCTTGCCCAAATCGTTTACTGATTTCATATCCGTTTCCTGGTCCTGCTCCAATGACGATGACTGTTTTCATGACGTATCTCCCTTTCTTATTTTAACTGTGATGGTTATTCCCTGAATTGCGTCATTTCATTCAAAAATCGAGCAATGAAGTGCCTTTTTCTTCTTTTTCCTGCGAAACACCCATGAAACGCGCTAACATCGGATCGACTGCTGGGGTTGCCTGAGGCGTTGACGTAGGAAGCGATATTGTCGAACTTGGCGTCGCCTCGGATTCAAGGAGTAATTCACAATAAGCCTTCATCGCTGCAATCTGTTCTTTTTGCGCAGCTCCTGTTGTTTGGTCAATACGTTGCATCGCTTGGCGCATCTTTTCGATGATGTGTTGCTCGGTAATCATCTTGTATTCCTCCTTATGGTAGATTGAGGGTATGAACTTGAAAAGGATGTGTTTTCTATGATTCGTACCGCATTAGTTGGTTTTGGTCTTGCCGGTGAACATTTGCATGCGCCTTATTTACACGCACCTGATTATCAGTTGGTCGCTGTTCAGTCGAGTCGCCCGGAAGCGGTCGCTACGTACGATGCGACGCTCCCTGTCTATCCGACACTTGAAGCATTACTTGAAGCGGAACAAATCGATTTAGTCGTCATCGCGACGGCAAATGATCTGCATTATCCACTCGCGCGTCTCGCCTTGCTCTCGGGCTGTGATGTACTTGTCGAGAAACCGTTCACCGTCACGCTCGAAGAAGCCGAAACGTTGACAGAACTAGCACGGACACACGGTCGGTTATTGACAGTTTATCATAATCGGCGGTACACGAAGGACTTTCGGACGCTGATGACCTTATTGAAATCTGGACGACTCGGTACGCTCCAGACGTTCGAAGCGCATTATGACCGTTACCGTCCCGATGTGCAGGAGCGTTGGCGCGAACAGGACGTTCCTGGTGCCGGACTATTGTACGACCTTGGTTCACACTTGATCGATCAAGCACTCATCGCCTTCGATGAAATTCCAGACCGTGTCTTTTGTGATCAAACGATTCAACGACAAGATGGGATCGTTGATGACTATACACATCTAATTTTAGCCTTTGGCACGCGACGCGCTATTTTGCATATCGGTTCCATCGTTCCAGCTGTTGGTCCCTCCCTGATGGTGCACGGAACACAGGCGAGTTACTTCGTTGATGAAGTCGATACAAAACGGACGACCTATCAATTGGCTGAAGCAAATGGACCTCTGCAAGACTTCCCTTTTGTTTCCGGTCATTTTGGGGATTATTATACGGATCTCGCTCCAGCCATCCGTAAGCGAACCACACCACCTGTCTCTGCGAAACAGGCTGAACTCGTCATGAAAATCATTGATCGTGCTCAAAAGAGTGCAAAAGTGGGTACATGGATAGAAGTAGACTAACTATTCATTTCAGACGAACAGGGGGAAGACAAGATGTTTTCAAGTACGGAACGGACAGCATGGTTAGAAGAGATGGGACAAGAACTTCTAGACGTTCTCGTCATCGGGGGCGGTATCACGGGAGCTGGTATTCTGCTTGACGCACAAAGTCGCGGCATGCGAACAGGCTTGATTGAAATGCAGGACTTCGCCGAAGGGACATCGAGCCGATCGACGAAACTTGTCCATGGTGGATTGCGTTATCTGAAGCAATTCGAGATTAAACTCGTCGCCGAAGTCGGGAAAGAACGTGCCATCGTGTATGAGAACGCACCGCATGTGACGACACCGGAGTGGATGATGCTTCCACTTGTCGAAGGTGGTACATTCGGTAGCTTCTCGACCTCGATCGGCTTACGTGTCTATGATCAACTCGCTGGTGTCAAACGCCATGAACGTCGGACGATGCTTAGCAAAGAAGAAACATTACGTTACGAACCACTGTTACGCTCAGAGCATTTAGTCGGCGGTGGTCGGTATGTCGAATATAAAACGGATGATGCTCGACTGACGGTCGAAGTCTTAAAAGCAGCCATCGGTTACGGCGGACGTGCCGTCAATTATACGAAAGCGGAATCGCTTGTCTACCACAACGGAAAAGTCGTTGGTGTCGAAGTCCGTGACGTCTTAAGTGGCAAAACGTATACGATTCGGGCGAAGAAGATCATTAATGCGACGGGTCCTTGGGTCGATGAACTGCGCGAAAAAGACGGTTCGAAATCTGGAAAGTCTTTACACCTGACAAAAGGGATTCATCTCGTCATCGATCAAGTACATTTCCCGTTGCAACAAGCCGTTTACTTCGATGTTCCAGACGGTCGGATGATCTTTGCGATTCCACGTGAAGGGAAAACGTATGTCGGAACAACGGATACGAACTATAAAGGAGATATTCTTGAGCCTGGTGTCACCGTCGAGGATCAGGACTACATCCTAGAGGCAACGAATCAAATGTTCAACGTCGAGTTACGACCTGAGCATGTCGAATCAACGTGGTCTGGACTACGTCCACTCATTCATGAAGATGGAAAAGATCCAAGTGAACTGTCCCGAAAAGACGAAATCTTCGTTTCGAAATCCGGTCTGATGTCAATCGCCGGTGGTAAGTTGACTGGGTACCGGAAAATGGCGGAACGAATCATCGATATGGTCGCGGAGCAATTCAAGACAGAAGAAAATCGAATTTATCTTGCTTCCCGTACGCACGATATTTTGCTTGGTGGTGGTCATCCACAAGGAAGTAAAGGATTCGCGCGTTACATGAAGGAACAACAACCAAAAGGCGAAGCACTTGGGTTGTCACCGAATGAGACGACATGGCTCATCCAGCGCTACGGTACGAATGTCGAGCGTGTCTTTGAATTGATTCGGACACGCGGTGACGAAGCCGCTCGTTATCAATTACCGTTACACTGGTTCGGTGCCCTTCTGTATGGTCTAGAAGCAGAGCTCGTCATGCAACCCGGTGACTTCTTGAACCGTCGTGCTTCAGCCGTCTTCTTTGATTTCCCTCATGCTGAACAATACGCAGACGGTGTTCTTGCCCTGATGCGTAGTGAACTCGGCTGGTCGGCAGAAGATGAAGCGAAAGCCAATGAAAGCATTCGTCGTGAATTTGACGCGGTTCGCGTCAAAGGTCCTGTTCCACTTTCCTAACACAAGAAGACCCGATCGCCTGAAGGCGACCGGGTCTTTTGATGTGTTTACTCTTCTTCTTTTGAAGCAGCAAGTTCCGCTGCCGGCATGTTTCCTGGGTGTAGATTCGAACGCTTACGCGCAAACGTAAAGTAAAGCACTAAACCGATTGCAAGCCAGATTCCGAAAGCAATCCATGTCTCGAGTTTCAAGTTGAACATCAAGAAGAGACATGCAGCGATTGCTGCGATTGGCACATATGGCATACCCGGACATTTGAATGCACGTGGGAGATCCGGCTGTGTCTTACGAAGAATCAAGACAGCGACAGAGATCAAGACGAATGCTGCGAGTGTACCCATGTTGACGAGGTTCGCGATGACATCGAGTGGAACGAATCCAGCGACGAGTGAACTACCAAGTCCGATCATCCAAGTCGCCTTGAATGGTGTTTGGTATTTCGGATGCACTTCGGAGAATACTTTAGGGAACATCCCGTCACGCGAGATCGCAAACGCGAGACGCACCATTCCGTATGTCATGACGAGAATAACCGTTGTGATCCCGAGAATCGCACCGAGATCGATGAAACCAGCGACCCAGTTTTGACCTGCCATTTGAATCGCAAGTGAGACCGGGTGATCGATACCAGCGAATTGTTTGTAAGGGACGATCCCTGTCATGATGGCTGCGACGATGACGTAAAGAATTGTACAGACAGCAAGTGAACCGATGATACCACGTGGTAAGTTCTTTTGTGGATCACGGACTTCTTCCGCCGCTGATGTAACAGCATCAAAACCGATGTACGCGAAGAAGACGATCGCAGCACCCGAGAAGACGCCTCCCCAACCAAATGGAGTGAATGGTGTCCAGTTTGATGGTTCAACGTAGCCGACACCGACGACGATGAACAACACGACGACTGCTAATTTGATGACGACCATGATGTTGTTGACACGTTTCGTTTCCTTGATTCCCATCGACAACAATGCCGTAATGGCAAAGAGGATCAGGAAGGCTGGAAGGTTGAAGTATGTCTTGGCTCCTTCTACTGCTCCTGGAGCTGCTGAGAGAGCTGTCGGCACATGGATATTAAATCCTGCGAGTAAAGACTGGAAGTAACCTGACCAACCGGCTGCTACGGCACTGGAGGCGAGTCCATATTCGAGAATCAAGTTCCAACCGATGATCCAAGCGAAGACCTCTCCCATCGTTGCATACGTATACGTATAGACGGATCCACTGACCGGGATCGTTGATGCAAATTCAGCGTAAGCAAGAGCAGCTAGACCACAGGCGATGGCAGATAGAATGAATGATACGATAAGTCCTGGCCCTGCAGTCAACGCTCCTGTTCCCGTCAAAACGAAGATTCCGGTACCGATGATGGCGCCAATTCCTAAAAACGTTAAATCCATCGCGCCAAGATTTCGAGCAAGTCCACTGTTGCGTTTACTTGCAGCAATCATAGCGGAAACATCTTTTTTCCGCGTCAAACTCATGATGTACTTCCCCCTATATCCGTTGTGATTTGTCTTACGAAGCGAGTCGTCCGTAAGAACTTAATCAAAAATTTACGAAGTTTTCAGATAAATTGATATAGGTCATTATACCTATTTGTTTTTTGCGTGACGCTTTCATCTGTTAAAGAATAAAAATCACTTCAAAAATATCGGTATGCAACAGATGTTACATACCGATATTTTTCTCCTTTTTCAGTCCACGTTTTAAGTCGTTTTCCACGTCTTCGTCCATTCTAAAAACACTTGGTAATCCAGCTTTGTTCGCATGACATAAGCTTCTGACCAACGCTCGATCTGCTCCAAAAAAGCAGTGTCTGAGACACCGATAGCTTGAATGATTTCAACATCCGCATGATGGGTTAATATTTTTTCTTGAAGTCCCGCATCTTGATCTGCCCGCGCATGGATTTTCGCGGTAATTTGACCTTGAATACATAACACGTTCTCAAGGTCTTCCTGACTTTTTATATGCTTCGCCTTTAGTTTTTTCTTGTACGGTGAGCGCTCGCGTACATAATATTCCTTTTTTTCAATCGTCAGATAACCAAGATATGGATCTTCATGTGCCTGCATCGCCTTTTGCGACGTGATGACCCGTCTCCCTTGATGAACGGTTTCTGCTTCTGGACGATAAACGGGCAGGAATAACGAAGGGACAGACGTTTGCGCTTGTTTCATCTCAAGAATCAAATCTTCTTCTCCCCCTTCGCCCTCAATCAAGATGTAATAGCGCTCGAGACCAATAGATGCTGTTCCGCTGTCTAATTTACGAACGATATCCTTGATCGTATAGAACGATTCCTCACGGCGATCCTCGGTGTCGATCGTCTCGATGTAGGAAGGCCAGGCAGATTCAATTGCTGCTCGTGTCGCGTCATCTACTGCTTCCATATCCGGGAGTGTACAAAATCGTCTCACGCCATCTACCAGTTCTGTTCGCTCCCCCATTAATTCTTCACGTTTTTTTTCTGCTTTCTTGATTAACTTCTTGATTGGTCCTTTTGTATTATCCCGCGTAAAGCAGACATCACTCGGATCTTTTCCGAGAGCGTACTTTTTTAAATCGTGTAAGTATTCGAGAACATAATTTCGAATCGCAGGAGTCGGATCGTATCCTGCCTCTTCAGCGAACAACCGGACGGAGACCGCCATGCGAATCAAATCATATAAATAAGATCCTAAGTACCCTTCATCAAAATCATTGATATCGTAGATGATCTCTCCCTTCGCATTGCCATGAACACCAAAATTCTCAAAGTGAAGATCGCCTTGAATCCACGTCGGTTTATCACGAGGTGTATCAAAACCAAGAGGGATTCGCGTCACGTCATAATAAAACAGATGTGAACTCCCGCGGAAAAAGCGAAATGGACTCAAACTCATCTTGTCGTACTTTTCCTGACGTGCTTGCTCATTGAGCTGACGAATTTCATGATCGTAAAAATCAAGTACCTTCGCAATCGTCATTTGTCGAATCTCTTCATATATGGGTCGAAACATTCGATTCTCTCCCTTCCATTTGAAAAAAGAGCAGTCAAAACGAAATCGTTTGACTGCTCCTTACATGTTACTCGAAATGTTTTTTATATTCCCCATATCCTGCCGAATCAAGCTCTTCAAGCGGAATAAATCGTAACGCTGCTGAGTTGATACAATAGCGAAGACCGCCAAGTTCGGTCGGACCATCATCGAAGATATGACCGAGATGACTATCTGCATTCGCAGAACGCACTTCCGTCCGCGTCATCCCGTGACTCGTGTCGAGTTCGACTTCCGTCTTGTCTTCTGAAATCGGTTTAGCGAAGCTCGGCCAACCACAGTTTGACTGGAATTTATCTTTTGATGTGAAGAGTGGTGTGCCATCGACGATGTCGACATAAAGACCTGGACGTTCTTCATCCCAGTATTCGTTACGGAAAGCGGGTTCCGTCCCGTTCTCTTGTGTGACTTTATACTGAATCGGTGTCAGACGTTCTTTCAGTTCTTTTTCCTTACTGTGATCCTTCCACGCATCCTTGATGAATTTCGCGCGACCTGAGCCGACACTATACATCTGATAACGGAACGGATTCTTTTTATAATAATCTTGATGATATTCTTCGGCTGGCCAAAACGGCTTTTCTGGACGAATCTCTACCGCGACCGGACGTGAGAAGCGTCCTGATGCGTCAAGCTCTGCTTTCGAACGTTCAGCTGCCTCACGCTGTGCTTCATCGACATAAAAGATAGCCGGTTGGTAGGATTCACCACGGTCATTGAATTGACCTCCGCCATCTGTCGGGTCGATTTGACGCCAGAAAATCTCGAGTAATTCTTCGTACGTAATGACGGACGGATCGTACGTGACTTCAACCGCCTCCAAATGACCTGTCGTTTCCGAACAGACCTCTTTATAAGTCGGGTTCTCTGTATGACCACCGGTATATCCTGAAATGACCTGCTCTACACCATCATATTTATGGAATGGCTTGACCATGCACCAGAAACAACCACCTGCAAATATTGCTTTTGCCATCTATCTTCCCCTCCTCTGTATGTGTCTATTTTACCGCGTTCAGAGAATGGACTCAACTTTCCTGCTCATTCAATCCTCTGGGTTCGCTTTTAGACGACGCATGACGAAGTAAATCGCCGCAAAGACAAGAAGAAGTCCTCCAAACGAATACCAGATGTTATTCAAACGATAAATCATTTGGTACAAGGCAAGCGTCACAAGCAATAATGCGATCGGTAGGAAGGCACGCTTAAAGTGGTACCAGTAATTCAAGAAGATCGCCTCCTGTTTTTCTTTCATCTTACCTGATATGTCATGCCTTCTGCGAGAGGATTATTCGACTTGACGGTACTCTTCTTCGAGATAGGTCCGGTACTTCGCCTCCCAAGCGTTTAGCGACACACGCCATAATACGATCGTCGCAATGACAAGTCCTAACGTGACCTGCCAGAACCAACTCGACACGACACCTGCTGTCGAAGCCAGTCCGATCTTTGAAAACAGAACGTACGTCCAAATGATTGATGTACATAATAGGATCGATACTGGAATCGCGAACTTCCATGGAGTGAGCTCGACAGACTGTCGTCGATTGACCTTTCTTGACTGGACGGCTGGGTAACGATACCCCATGAATACCATGAATAGCACTTCAATCACGAGTAGAATACCGTATCCATGAATATAGCTAATGCCATGATCCCAGCCGAACAGTTGTTTGAAACCGAAGACGAATAAGTAATACGCGAACACGTGAAAGACAATGACGATTTTCGCCGCAATCGCCGGAATTCGTTTCATGAAAATCCCCATTAATACGATGACGAGAATCGGAATGTTGAAAAATCCTGTGAATTGTCGGATCAAACTCCATAAGCCGTCCGGCGCGTACATCAAGAATGGTGCGATGACGAAAGAGATTAAAGCAACGATCGTTCCGAACCATTTACTGACACGAATCAAATGTTCGTCACTCGCCTCTTTCGCAAACACCGGCTGATAGATATCGAGGACGAAAAGTGTCGCAATACTGTTTAGCAACGAGTTAAACGAACTGAAGACAGCTCCGAGTAAGACAGCCAAGAAAAATCCCATCAGCGAGACCGGCAGTAACTCCGTAATGAGTCGAGGATAAGATAAATCACCGCTCGTTAGTGTGTTCCCATACAAGTGATAGGCAATGATCCCAGGAATCAGCATGAAGATTGGAACTAATAACTTCAAGAATCCTGTCATGAGAACGCCCTTCTGTCCTTCCTTCAAATCTTTTGCCCCGAGCACACGTTGAATGACATATTGATTGAGTGACCAATAAAATAAGTTCGCAAATAGGATACCCGTGAAAATCGAGAAGAACGGAACGGCATCGGTTGAACTTCCAATTGCGTTCAGCTTCTCCGGTTGCACAGTCGCAATCGTCTTCATCCCTTGAAGTAAATTCCCGTTACCCAGTGTGATAAAGCCGAGTACCGGAACTAGGAATCCGACGAAGACGAGCCCAATCCCGTTCAAGGTATCTGAGACAGCCACCGCACGTAGTCCTCCAAAAATCGCATAAATTGCTCCGATGATCCCAACGATCCAGACGACTAACCAAAGGGATTGCGTATAACTAAGACCAAATAGTTCCGGAACATCGAACAGCTGCAAGACAGCTATCCCACCTGAATAAAGCATCGAAGGAATCGTGACGCACATATATCCAAGCAAAAAGAGTAAGACTGTCATCCGGCGCACCGTCTCGTCATACCGGTGACTTAAGTATTCCGGTAACGTCGAGATCCCAAGCCCGAGAAACTTCGGGAGCAGATAGATGGCCATGATAATCGCAGCAAATCCTGCCGTGACTTCCCACGCCATGCTCGACATGTTTCCCATGAAGGATTGCCCGTTAAGTCCAATTAATTGTTCTGCCGACAAATTCGTCAGCAGTAGCGATCCGGCAATGAAAACGCCACTTAATCCTCGTCCGGCTAAGAAGTATTCATCGACGCCTTGTGTTTTCCCACGCGTCAATCGATAGGATATGTAGGCAACGAGCAACATGAAAAACGCTGCAGAACCTAATGTGAAAAATAATTCAGATGTAGTCATGCGTCTTCCCCCTATTCTTTATTCATATTTCTATTTTTGAATACTTATTCATTGATTCCTTTTTTATACTTTTTCAAAACTATATTTTAGAAAACGTTTTCATTTAAGGGAATAAAAAACCACCTTCATTTATAAAAGGTGGTTCCGATTGCAGAAAAATGGGCTGACTCAAAAATGACTCGTCTTCACGCCCTTTCCTCAGGCGAGACACAAGCCAGTTTTCCCGCTTCATTCAAGCAGGAAAACGGGTCTTGTTTGTCTCTGACAGCGCAAAATTGCGCTTTTTCCTGTAGGAGTGGCGGCGTGTAACGTGTCCTTCTTCTTTATACCCGGAAGGAGAATCGAAAAAGCGTTTTGTTCACTCGACATCGCTTCCTAGGGAAAAACAAGCAAGAGCGACCCTGCAGCGAAGCGAAGCGGCGCGATGCTTGTCCCAGGAAAACGATTCGAAACGAACAAAAAAGCGCAATCTTTCTCACCAGACTCATCAGAGAAAAATTGCACTTTGTCTTCAATCTCAATCACCTTCATTTATAGAAGGTGGTTCACACATTATGATTGACGTGGATGTTCCTGGAAGTCCATCTCGTCATAACGAACGATTGACGTCCGGTTTTTGAATTTATGTCCTAACCAAAAGGCAAGGAATAATGGAATACCAACATACGTTGCGGCAATTCCGACCCAATCAATTTGATCCGCGAGGAATGCGGCATAGTTTTGACCGACGATGACGAGGAAACAAAGACCAAAGGCGAACAGCGGACCGAATGGGAATGCTGGTGCAACATATGGTAAGTCTTTCAACGAGTGACCTTGCGCAAGGAATCCTTTACGGAAACGATAGTGACTGATTGCAATCCCGAGCCATGCGATGAAGCCTGTCATACCGGAAGCATTGAGTAACCACAAGTAGACTTGTCCACCAAACATTGACGTCAAGAAGCAGAGCGCACCGACTGCTCCTGTTGCGAGCAAAGCGTTACGCGGTACACCGTTTTTCGATACTTTCGCGAACAACTTCGGTGCATCGCCTTGGCGAGCAAGTGTATAAAGCATCCGAGTCGAAGCATACATACCTGAGTTTCCGGCAGATAGAACAGACGTCAAGATGACGGCGTTCATGAGTGCTGCTGAGAAGGCAAGACCCGCTTTTTCAAAGACGAGCGTAAACGGACTAACCGCGACGTCCGTAATGTCATTGGAAACCAAGTTCGGGCTCGTATATGGAATGAGCATTCCGATGACGAAAATCGCGAAGACGTAGAAAAGCAAAATACGCCAGAAGACTTGTTTGACTGCTTTTGGAACATTCTTTTTCGGATCTTCCGATTCACCCGCGGCAATCCCGACCAGTTCCGTTCCTTGGAAACTGAATCCGGCAACGAGAATGATACCGATGACGGCAGGAATTCCACCAACGAACGGCGCATCGCCAAGAGCAAAGTTTTTAAAGCCAACCGGTGGCTCCGATGTAAAGACACCAAAAATCATCGCAACACCGACGACTAAGAAGACGATGACGGTGACGACTTTAATCATCGCAAACCAATACTCCGCTTCTCCGAATCCTTTAACGGAGAAGTAGTTCAAGCCAATCATGAGTAAGAGGAACAAGGCACTGAAGTAAAACCCAGGAACGTCCGGGAACCAGTACGTCATGACGATTTGTGCTGCGACGAGTTCGACTGCGATCGTGACTGCCCAGTTGTACCAGTAGTTCCAGCCAAGTGCAAAGCCGAATGATGGATCGACGAATTTCGTTCCATAGGTCGAGAAGGATCCAGCGACCGGCATATACGCTGCCATTTCACCAAGACTTGTCATGAGGAAGTAGACCATCAGACCAACGATTGCATACGATAGGAGCGCCCCACCTGGTCCTGCTGCTGCGACGGAAGCACCGGACGCAATGAAGAGTCCTGTTCCGATCGCTCCACCGATGGCGATCATTGACATATGACGGGCTTGTAATCCACGTTTTAATCCTTCTGCTGTCGAATCTGTTGTTTGTTTCACATCTAGATTGTTCATTTCGTTCGCTTCTCTCTTTAATAAATTTTTGAGAGGACACTTTTTGAATGAAAAAACAAAAAGCGCCCTCATCTTCCAGATGGAAGATGAGAACGCAACATAATAAAATGGATGCGCCTCATTCTACCGTCGTGAAAGATAGCTCTCCACAAGTGAGTGATACCCGACTTGTGACAGTATTAGACCTATTCGACCTAATCCCAATCGATCATCTTCAAAGCGATGATTGATTTCGGCAATTCTTCCTTTCAGGTCACTTCATTTGTCGCTTGACGACATCCATAACCGTACTCTTAAGAACTGCAACCTCCATCCCACTGGTTGAGTGAGAACTGAATTAAATTAGTTATTACTACGCCATATTACACAAACCGCCACGAAATTGTCAATTGCCTTTTTTGAATCTGGGGTAGTATATGGTAAAAATCCGATATGTTTAGTACACTAAATGATAGAAGTCCACTGAGAGAAAGGATGCTGCTTGCATGCCACAGGAACGTGATTTGCTGACTTACCGACTCGAGGAACAAATGCGTGTCATTCTTCGTACCCTGCGACGTGAACTTAATCGACTATTTGAAGGAACAGCAACCCGAAGCGAATTTTTCATCTTACGGAGTCTTTCAGAAAACGGTCCCCAGCGTCCGACACTTCTTGCGGAACAATTTGAGCTGGCGACGAGTCAAGTCACTGCTTTAACGGATAAGCTCTATAAACAAGGATATGTCACACGGACGCGTTCGACGGAAGATCGTCGCTCGATTGTCCTTGCTTTGACGGATGACGGAGAGCGTGCTTTTCGGGAACTCGAGGTCGTCCGAAGAAACTATTTACAAGATCGCTTCGGAACTTTAACAGAAGAAGAACTGGAAACGATGATTCGCGTCTTCGATAAGATTTTACTGACGATGGATGAGGATACGCTCACTTCGTCTTCATAAAAAACGGTAGATTAGACTGACCTAGCAATATGAGACACATATAAAACACCTTGATTAGGCTGCCTGTACACCGTATTTTTTCGGTGTCAGGTAGCCTAATTTTTCTTGGATTCGTTCTTCGTTATAGTAATTTAAGTAATTAGTAACGCGTTCAGAGACCTCATGGTCTCTTAGTGAATTAAATTTGACGTACTGGAATTCCTCGGACTTTAAATTAGAGTGGAACGATTCGATAACTGCGTTGTCCCAACAGTTTCCTCTACGAGACATGCTGCTTGTTAGGTGATTCCTTTTAACGAATTCTTGAAAGGCGTATGACGTATAGACACTTCCTTGGTCCGAATGAAGGATGACCCCTTCGGGATAGTTTCGATTCTCAAGCGCTATCTTCAACGTATCAATCACAAGAGACGTTTGTTGATGCTCGTATAACTTGTATGCGACGATTTCGTTATTAAAAAGATCCATGATGGTGGAAAGATATTTCGTCGTGCTGCCGTATTGGATATAGGTGATATCCGTCACCCACTTTTGATTCGGTTTACTTGCTGTGAAATCGCGCTTGATGAGATCCGGTACCGTTATGATGCGCTCACCTTGAGACTTCCATCTTCGCTTCGGCTTGATCCGACATTGGAGATGGTGTTTTTGCATGATTTTCTGTACGGTATTCCGATTGGCTTTTAACTGATAGATTTGCTGTAATAATGCCTTTATTTTTCGATGTCCATTCCGATACTTCGTCTGTTTACTTAGTTCAATGACGGTTTTTTCGAGCACCGAAGGTGCTTTCACAGATTCCTTAATCCAACGGTAATAGCTTGCTCTTGGTACATTCAAAGCGCTAAGAATGGCGGTGATTGTATACTTTCTCCGAAGAAACTCTACAATTTTTAAGACTACTTCTTTCTCAACTCTCTTTCGATTTCCATGTACTTTTTTAAGATTTCATTTTCCATCTTCAGATGTGACATTTGTCGTTCTCTCTTGTCATCCTCACTCGCAGAATCTGGACCATGTCCATAGGTATATTGTTTACCGATTGGCTGATCAAATCGATAATGTTCGTTAGAGCGATACCATCTCATCCATGTTTTGATTTGAGATTCATTTTTGATTCCGTACTTCTCCATGATTTCTCTCGTCGTTAACTTACCACTCAGCTTATCTTTGACTACTGCCCATTTCACTTCACTTGAATATACGTTTTTGCCCATGCAAAAACACCTCCGATGTTAGTACTTTTTAAAAGTGTACCACTCCGAAGGTGTTTTATATTGTCTCAAAATTTTAGGTTAGCCCAGATTTTCTACCGTTTTTTATGTTTTATCTAAACATTTACCTCTGTCTAACCGTTACCTAGATGAGTATACTGGAGTATATATATGGAAATCTGTTAGCTGGGGAGTTGGGAGGATTTGTTGTCCATCATGAATCAATTCATCATTAACTTTTGTCTACTGTTCACGACGATTACTCTCTTATTCTTACCATTTCGGAATCGACCACGTATTTCGCTGAACTCCAGCTGGAGTACACGCCTCATATTGGGAAGTGTCTGTGGTCTGATTGCAGTTTTGTTGATATTCAATGGTATTCAGATCGATGTCGCCCGTGTGGATTTACGAATCATCCCAGTCGCGATCGCTATGCTATTCGGTGGTTTCCCGAGCGCCATCGTCGCCGGTATAATGATCATCGGGACACGTTACTTTTTGACACCCGTCGATCAAATGGAGGGTTTTTATCTGTCCACACTGATTATCGTCTTAATCATTACGACGATCGGAATCGTACGTCGATTCGTTCATGTCTCGACACGCCATTTTCAATTATTGGTGTCAATTGGTGTTCTCTATTCGTTACCTGCCATCTATATCCTGACAAACAGTTGGTCGACATTCTTTAAAATTTCAATCGCTTATATCTTCTTTAATCTATTAGCTGGCTTTGTTGCTTTTCGACTGCTGACGGAATTACGCCGTCACTTCGAAAACATTCAGTATCAACAAAAACTAGCGATGACGGATGCTTTGACCGGACTTGCCAATCGGCGCCGTCTCGATGATTCACTGTCACTTGTCGGTTCAACGGATCAAGGGTATTCACTTGTCTTGATTGATATCGACTTCTTCAAGCACGTCAATGATACATATGGTCATGACGCCGGAGATGATGTCCTACGTCAACTCGGCATGACTCTCGCTTCCTTGACGCGTCCAGACGACCTCGTCGGACGGTACGGTGGTGAAGAATTTTTAATCATCTTACCAAGTACTTCGGCGAAAGAAGCGCAAAAAATAGCAGAACTAGCTCGGCTGACGGTCGCACGTAACCTGTTCTCGACAGCAGATGTACCTGATCTACAAATTACGATCTCAGTTGGGATTTCACATTCCAGTGGTTCGCATACGTCACTTGAAGCATTACAACAGGCAGATAAAGCGTTGTATTATTCAAAAGAAAGTGGACGGAATCGGAGTACGATCTATACGAAAGAACTCGCATTCCGACAGGCTTAAACTGATTGGACACTTCCGCAGGGAAGTGTCTTTTTTACGTCCTCATTCCGTCTCTTTAGGAAAACCGATACTCTCAACCGTTCCAAAGACGATCATCCGGCTCAATTGCTCCGCCATATATGCGGATGAATATGGCCGACCGTTTCGTAACCAGGAAATCAATAATCCTAACTGTCCACCAATGACATAGTTCAGTAACAAATCCCGATCGACGAAAGTCGCATCCTCTGCGACTTGGGATCGAAAGACGAGGCGATAATTTTCTTTCAATGTATCAAGAAAACGAGAGATGAACGTTTTGATCGGTCCTTGAACGAGCATCGTCTGATAGAATAATTCATTTTCTTCAATGTGAATGAACAAACGAGCAAAATAATGACTCACCTGCTCGACTGTCGGAAATACGGTGCCTGTACCTGTAATCCGAATCGCTTGTTCGAGCGCCATCATCTGTTCCTCAACGATTTGGTCAAGCAAATCATATTTATCTGTGTAGTGCGCATAAAAGGTCGAGCGGTTCACACCCGCCCCATCCGTAAGCATCTTGACGGTGATGCTCGAAAAGCTATTTGTCTTCAGTAAACGAAACAATTCCATCGTAATACGGTCACGTGACCGTTTTGGTCGTGGATCACGGCTCTCTTTCATGTGCATTTCACTCCTTTTCCATCATCTTTTTAAAAATGAATCCGTTATCATTTATTTTTCCAACATTTTGTCGGAAACTGTTGGTTGTTTGTTATCTAACTATCCATATAATTAACTATATTAATTACTCCTCCCCCCAGAGGAGTACTTTTTTTGAATCGATTGTACACAAGAAAGGATGCTAACACACCCATGAGTATGAAAAAATTACTAATCATTAATATCGTTACACTCATCGTTTTGATCGGTGGTGGGGTCGTCGGATACTACTATTACGATCAAGCAACGAGCTATGTCAAAACAGACAATGCGAAAATCGATGGCAAAATGATAACGATTGCTAGCCCAAGCGCTGGTAAATTAACGGACTGGTCTGCTAAAACAGGCGAATCGCTCGACAGCGGTGCAACACTTGGTCACATCATGACTGCGCAAGCTGGACAAAAACCAACAGATCTTTCTGTTTCGATGCCTGCGAAGGCAACGATCGTTCAGTCGATGGCGACAAAGAACGGCTTCGTCGCAGCCGGTACACCACTTGCCTATGGTTTTGACTTAAACGACCTTTGGGTCACAGCGAACATCGAAGAAACAGAAATCGATGAAATCAAAGTCGGACAAACCGTTGACGTGTATGTCGACAGCTATCCTGACACGACACTTTCTGGTGAAGTGGAACAGATCGGAATGACGACAGCTTCGACGTTCTCGATGATGCCTTCTTCAAACGGAAATGCGAACTACACGAAAGTCGCACAAGTCATTCCAGTTAAAGTATCACTCTCGCAAGAAAAATCACTAGACATTCGACCTGGTATGAATGTGACCGTCCGCATTCATAAGGATTAAGGAGGGACGTTCATGTCTACTACCTTCTTGTTCGGATACAGTGCGTTCACGATTCTGATCATCATCGGCGTCAACTGGATCGCCCGCCGGAATCGTCAATCCGACATCGCACTGGCCACTGACGGACCAACACTTGAGGAGTCCCTCGAGACGGAACCGACGATGACCGTGACACCACCAGTCGCAGCACCTTCAAAACAAGTATCGACTGAAAACGTCAGTATTCCGAAAGTACTGACGGTCTTACTGATTGGTATGTTCATTGCTATTTTGAACCAAACGTTGATTAATGTCGCGTTACCGGTTCTAATCAATGACTTCAACGTGTCGACGTCCACTGCCCAGTGGTTGACGACAGGTTTCATGCTCGTCAACGGGATTTTGATTCCGATCAGTGCTTTTTTAATGCGCAGTTATACGTTCCGCCAGTTGTTCCTCGCTTCGATGACACTCTTTTTCTTTGGATCAATCATCTGTTCGATGGCGATGAACTTCCCGGTCATGATGATCGGGCGTGTCGTTCAGGCGGCAGGTGCTGGTATCTTAATGCCACTAGGATCAAATGTCTTCATGACATTGTTCCCACCGCATAAGCGTGGCGCTGCCATGGGAATGCTCGGAATCGCGATGATTCTGGCTCCTGCTGTCGGACCTACGATCACGGGATATGTCATCCAAAACTATGACTGGCACGTCATGTTTTATGCGATGTCCTTCTTTGGATTAGTGACGTTGTTACTCGGTACGGCTTGGTTCCGCCTGACGCAGCCACTCTCGAAACCTTCTTTTGACGCACTGGGCGTCTTATTCAGTACGATCGGATTCGGGAGTCTCCTTTACGGATTCAGTGAAGCCGGGAATGACGGCTGGGATAGCCCGATCGTCATCAGCACGATCGTCATCGGCTTAATCGGAATTGCTGCTTTTGCGATGCGTGAGCTGTCGATGAAAGATCCGATGTTGAATATTCGTGTGTTGAAAGTACCGGAATTTTCGTTCACCCTCTTCATCAACGTCATCGTCACGATGGCGTTGTTCGGTGGGATGTTACTTTTACCGATTTACCTTCAAAGCATTCGCGGTTTTTCACCGGTCGATTCAGGTCTTCTCCTTTTACCCGGATCACTGATCATGGGTATCACCGGACCGATTGCCGGTCGTTTATTTGACCGCTTCGGTATTCGTCCGCTCGCTATCTTCGGTTTGACGTTGATGACGTACGGGACATGGGAATTGACGCAATTGAACATGGATACGTCGTATTATTCCATCATGGGCATCTACATGCTTCGGTCATTCGGTATGGCATTCATCATGATGCCGATCATGACTGCCGGTATGAACGCTTTACCGATGAAGATGATCCCGCATGGAAACGCGACCCAAAACACACTTCGTCAAGTCGCCGGCTCCATCGGAACGGCAATTCTCGTCACCGTCATGACCCGTCAAACGACGGCTCACTTGGCAGACGACGCGAATCAGTTTACGACGCTCGACCCGACGCTTTCACAACATTTAAACGATCTTGGACAACAGCTGGGTAGCTCACAAGCCGCTTCGACGAGTTGGTTTACGATGCTGACGAAACAAGCAACAATCCAAGGGATCACCGATGCGTTCTGGATTGCGACCGTTTTATCTGCGCTTGCACTGATTCTGTCCTTCTTCTTGCACGGAA
The DNA here is from genome assembly GCF_038006045.1 of Exiguobacterium sp. FSL W8-0210. Classification (NCBI taxonomy): domain Bacteria; kingdom Bacillati; phylum Bacillota; class Bacilli; order Caryophanales; genus Exiguobacterium; species Exiguobacterium sp. FSL W8-0210. Next base: position 219,847 of record NZ_JBBOUK010000001.1, on the reverse strand, counting down.
AAAAAGAACCGAATCTGGATTGATTGACGACAGACCAGTTGATGTCCTATCAGCTGGTCTTTTCTTATACTTTACGAAAAGTTCTTCTTTGCACTTCAGCCTTAAAATCGATACACTAGGGACAATGAGTTTCATATCTAAAGGAGATGCTTTATGGTTGCCTTTCTGCAATTTTATGCGTTCATCTTTGCTTGTTGTTTTGCTTGGCAAGTTGGTCGACCATCCCCTTGGTCACAAAAGATCGTTCGTGCCTTTTTAACAAGTGTCAACGGGCTCTTCGTATTCGCACGTGCCTCGATTTCAATCTTTTTATTAGTTGGACCACTATTACTCGTCACTTATCTTGTCTTCCCACGGTTAATCGCTTTTGAAAATGGTTTGGCAATGGTGATCAGCGTGCTCGTCATCGGACTGGTTGATCGTCTCGTCAGTCTCGTCGTCCTGCCACTCATGCGTTCCTTTTTCTTAAAACGTCAACGCGTCATGCCACAATCGGTGGAAATGGTGCTTTATACGATGGCAATGGCTGTCTTGCTCTTCATTCAGCTTCATGCTGTTCCCGGCGTTCAAATTCATGTAGCGTTAACGATTTTCCTTGGTTTTACGATCTATTTCGCCCATTATCTATTTGCCCTATATCGGATTCGTCTTATGAAAAAGAAACTAACGACTGTTGCTCAAGATCAAGACGAGGAACGAAAAGCCTCTTAATCCGAATGCAACGAAAGATGATTTCCTCTCGGGAATCGTCTTTTTTTGTTTTCTGACAAATAACGTTGACAATGATAATCGTTATCATTTATAGTGAAAAAGTACTCAGTGAGGAGATGAAACGGATGCATGCCCAACAAGTGATTGAAACACGCCGGTCGATCCGGTCTTATACGGAACAATCCGTTCCGATCGAATTGGTAGAAGCATTACTCCACACGGCGATTTATGCCCCGAATCATAAATTACGAGAGCCTTGGCGCTTTGTTCTCGCAATCGAAGACCGACAAACACGGTATGTCGATGCCTTGATGGAATTACTGACAGCGCGTGGTCAATTCGAGACGAAAACGTCTGAACAACGTCAACAGGCTGAACAAAAATTACGGGAAGTCCCGGTTTATTTAACGGTACTTTGTCAGGTACAAGGGACACCGGATCAACAGCTAGAGGATACACTTGCAACAGCTGCGATGATTCAAAATCTGCAGTTAGTAGCAACAGAACGAGGTCTTGGGTGTTGCTGGAAGAGCGGAAAACACTGGTTCACACCAGAGTATGCCTCACTCGTTGACGCTTCTGAAAACGAACGCGTTCTCGGCGTCATTCAAATCGGCTGGCCTGCCATCGTTCCACCTGTCAAACCTAGAACGTCCGCAAAGGACAAGTTGACGCACTTTTAAGAGGTGCGCATTCTGCGAGCTACCCCTGCTCGCGCCAATCAAGCCCCAATTCAAAAATAAAAACGTTCCGATGACGTCTCTCTCCCCAAACGGAGACGCAATCGGAACGTTTTTCTGTATTCACACTGGTGTTTTCGTATAGACAGGCGCCTCTGGAATCGTGTCATATAACATATGGTCGACGATTCGTTTGGTCGCTTCTCCGTCCTGATACGTAAAGAACTGATTCGCAAATGTCTCGATTTTCTGTGTATCGAATTGCCCACGTTTAATCCAAGCAATGACGTCTTCGAACGTCGACACGATTGGTCCCGGTACGAACGTTTCATATGGGAAGTAGAAATCGCGTTCTGCTTTATACGACTGCAGATCGTTGACGAGAAAAATCATCGGCTTCTGCAACAAGGCAAACTCGAAGATGACAGACGAATAATCCGTAATCAGAATATCCGCAATTTGCATCAGATCATTGATGTCCGGATAGTCTGTCATGTTAATGATTTGATCCGCATACGCGTCCGGTACGACGGGTGGATTGAGAACAAACGGGTGCATGCGAAGCAAGAGCACTGTATCCGGTCCAAGCTCACGACGGAACTTCTCAAAATCAAGCTCTTGATCGTAATGTGCCGTTGTCTGTCCATTTCCTCGGAACGTCGGCGCGAGTAAGATGATTCGTTTTTTGCGCCATTCTGGATATCGGTCATACAACTTTTCTCGAACACGGGCTTGGCGTGCTGTGTTCAGTAGCTGATCCGTCCGTGGAACTCCTAATGGATAGATCCGTTTCTGCTCCATTCCGAAAGCATCCGCATATGGTGCAACACACGCTTCACCGGAAACATAGACCTTGCTATAATTCCGGTGAATCTGGACCATCTTCAAATAATCGTCATCCGGCGAATAGGATTTATCAAGCACACTATAACCGAACTTTTTAAAGGCTCCACAAGCATGCCATAGCTGAATGACTTCTGTTCCTTTCCGTAAGGACGACACATAGACAGGGTAATAATAGTCATCAATGATGAAGTAACGAGCAGTCGCTAATTCGTACGTCGCCCGCATCATATGAAAGACGTATTGGATTTGCCCCGCCAACGATTGAGGGAATCGCTTTAACAAAAAAACGTATTCATACCCTAAGTCGCGTCGTTCGAGTTCATCGTAGACGGCACGAAAGTTATCGACAAGACGATCGGAACGATACGTCGCAAAGACGACTTTTTTCGGTTGAATCGGTAACCGTTTCGTCAACCAGTACGTCATAGCAAGCAGATAGTGAACCGTCCGTCGTTGCAATAACCGAATTTTTTGTTTCATAGACGATTCTCCTCTTTTTCAGCGCACATCGTTACATGCACCATTCCATGACCGTCTTTCCGAACCGGTTCGTCAAATCGTTTTCAAACGCTTTATGAATATCTTCGATTTGTCGAATTTGGAATACGCCTGAAACCAGGTTCGATAAATAAGCTGGAATATCAGGATGTGCTTGATACAATTCCATCGTCCGTGCGAAATCAGCCGGTGTACTCCGACTTGAACCGTAGACACGAAGTCCTTTTTCAAGAATCATCCGCGTGTTGATCGCGACGGCATCCTCTGATACGCCAAGTAACGCCATCGTGCCTTCCGGAATGATGTAGTCGATCATCTGATTGATCGCATATTGACTGCCAATTCCCCCGACACATTCAAAACCGTGGTTGAAGGAGACATCGGCTGGAATCTGGTCGATGTGGTACGTCTCGTCTGCAAACGAGAAATAATCAAGCTTCGACTGTGTTTTGCCAAAGACGAGTAATTTCGCTTCCGGATACAACTTACGTAGCAAGAGTGCTGTGATGAAGCCAAGGTTCCCATCCCCCCACACTCCGAACGTCTCCCGACGCGGATGGGCAATCTTTTCGAAACGAGTCAAGGCATGGACCGCTACACTGACGAGCTCAGTGAATGCCGCGACTTCAGGATCAAGATCAGCCGGTACCTCGACAAGGCGATCTGCTTTTAAGAACACATAGTCTTGCATATAGCCATCGTACCCACTCGAACGGAAACGACTCGTACGCAGGTAGTTTTCACCGATGATGTCATCTTCTTCCGTCGGCGTATTCGGCACCATCGCGACGAGTGTTCCTTTCTTGAATGTTCCACTCGGATCATGTACGACTTTTCCGATGCCTTCATGAATCATGGCCATCGGTAATTTTTTCGCTAATACTTCCGCACTACGGCTACCCGTGAAGTAGCGTTGATCCGCGTGACAAATCGACAAATACGTCGGACGCACGACGACACGATCAGTATTCAATGACCGTTCATCATACGTCACTTCGATTTGACGCGGGGCGACGAGTTGATAGACTTGGTTAATCATTGATGAATCCGCTCCTTCAAGATAGCATTCGCAATCCGTAGGTCGTATGGTGTCGTCACTTTAATGTTGAACAGTTCCCCTGTGACGAGCGCGACATCTTCCCCTTTCAGAAGAAGGATCTTACACGCATCCGTCAAAATCGCTCGCTCTTCCGTTGAAAGCGACTCATAATGCGATTTCAACTTCGTGATCTGAAAACTTTGTGGTGTCTGCCCTTGATACATTTGATCACGAACCGGAATATCCGTGATCGTTTTACCGTTCGTTGACGCGACGATCGTATCGATTGCTGAAATGACTGTGTCGCATGAACCGAATTCTTGCGCTGCTTCAATGTTTTCTTTAATGATGCGGTGTGTCAAGAACGGACGGACAGCGTCGTGTGTGACGATGATATCTTCCTCAGACAGACCGTTTTTCTCTTCGATCCAGTTCACCGCTGCCATGATCGATTCATTTCGATCCTGCCCACCCGGTGTAATGACGAGGCGTTCATCTTTTCCAATGTATTTCTCCAAAATATCGCGCGTATAGTTAATCCAAGCAGTCGGTGTGACGATGATGATGCGGTCAAAATCCTCATGTAATAGGAATTTCTCTACTGTATGGACGATGATTGGACGTTCTCCGATCGATAAGAATTGTTTCGGTCGATCGACATTCCCCATCCGTGTTCCTTTTCCTCCAGCTAAAATGGCTGCATAAATCATCTTCTGGCGCAGTGTCTCGTTGGCTCTTCCAAACGAGACGACCTGCTTCCCTCCCTTATGAAATAATCGAATTTCGGTTTTCTTTCCCTAGCGTTCAGGGTATGTGTAACAGTGCAGTCTGTGTTGAAGTATTATTTTACAAAAACACAAAAAAATAAAGAAATCCCTATTAATTTTAATGTCTCACGATATAATGAGTGGTGATTTCTAGTTTCACTATACTATGTTCACGTAAAATTTAAAAATCTATCATGATTGTGTAAATGCATTGTAATTATTCAAGCGAGGAGAGATGGTTTTGATCGAAGAGACACTGACCCCCACTTTACATGCTGAGGTCACCTACTTGGAATTAGCTGGAACGACGTTTCGTTTCGAAGCACGTTTAAGTGGATTGGCTGATTTTTTGCGTGCCGAACAAACGTTATTTGAAAATACTACATCGCAACAGCAACCTGAACTTGAGGAACATGACGATGAGTATATTCAGTCTGAACCTGCCGAAGCATTGGTACCGCTTGAACGTGCCATCGTCTTCCGTAATAAACGAAACAAACGGACGTTCATTTGCCGCTTTCCGTTCGAAGGTGACTGGACGGAAGAGTCCTTTACAGGCGAATTGAACCTGAATCATATCACGCCGACCGGTCGTCCATTGCCGATGGGCTATTTTGATGCGTTCTTCGCCATCGTCCAAGGAAAGACGATCTTACATGAAGCGCCTTTTGGTGATACGCGTTCGTTAATCCCAGTCGCTTACCGCGTCGATACAAAACATAGTAACGCCTTGATCTTACTCGAATATGAACTTGTCGTGCAGTATTCGGAATACAGCAACTCTTTAGGTTTCCATTCCCTGAAGAAAGGCGAATCGAAACGTCTAATCCAAGTCATCGATCGCTATAAGAAGTGGAAGAAGAACATGAAGAAGCGCGCGTTCAAGTTCCGCCGTTTCACATTTAAAGCGATTTATAACGTCACGAAATGGACGCAACCGATCCAAGAGAACAAAGTCATCCTCGCTTCGGATTCACGGAGTGATATCAGTGGGAACTTTGCTTATATCTTAGATGAAGTCAAACGTCGCGATCTTGATCTCGATGTGAAGACCTTCTTCAAACCGAATCTCCAGTCTCGTCGTGATTGGCGTGACAAGTTTACCTTGCCATACCATTTAGCGACAGCAAAGACGATTCTTGTCGATGACTTCTATCCGATGATCTATCCGTTGAATATTCGTAAAGGCAGTGATTTGGTTCAAGTCTGGCATGCCGTTGGCGCCTTCAAGACATTCGGGTACAGCCGTCTCGGAAAACCAGGTGGTCCAAGCGCAAACTCGCTCAGTCATCGAAACTACACGAAAGCCATCGTCAGCTCCCATAATGTCGCCCGTCATTATGCAGAAGGCTTCGGATTACGGGAAGATCAAGTCATCGCGACCGGTATTCCACGGACGGATATGTTCTTCGATCAACCGTTCATCGAGGAAGCAAAAGCACGTATCTATGAGGAATATCCCATCTTCAAGCAAAAGAAAGTCATCATGTTCGCGCCGACGTTCCGAGGAAATGGTGCGAAGAGTGCCTATTATGATTTTGATCAACTCGATCTTGATGCGCTGTACGAAGCACTTCATGAGGAGTACGTCTTCGTCCTTAAACTGCATCCATTCATCCGTCGCCGGATGGAGATTCCAGAAGTCTACGCCGACTTCTTCCTCGATTTGACGGATCATCGTGAAATCAATGAGTTGCTGTTCGTCTCAGACATCTTGATTACGGATTACTCATCAACGTGTTTCGAGTTCTCCCTATTGAATCGACCGATGTTGTTCTTCGCGTATGACCTTGAGGACTATATCTCAAAACGTGATTTCTATTACGACTTCGAGGAATTCGTTCCGGGTCCAATCGTCAAGACATCAGAAGAGTTGATTGAACGGATTAAAAACAAGGACTTCGAAATGCATAACGTCAAAGCATTCGCAGAATATTTCTTTGAACATCAAGACGGGAAATCGAGCGCCCGGTTCGTTGATCAAATCCTGCTGGGTGAGAAAAAATGAATCGCTCCATCAAACCAGTGACCACACCAGCGTACGATCATTGGCTTGGGAACTATAAGGTCTTACTCATCTTCATGGTCGTCTTCGGTCATTTGATCGAGACGTTCCGTGATTTACCGGGAAACGATAGTGTGAGGATGGCGTATAACGTCATTTACTTGTTGCACATGCCCGCCTTCATCTTCATGAGCGGCTACTTTTTCAAACAAGTTCGACCGCAACGCATCCTCGCCTTCGTTGCCCTATATTTCATCTGGCAATCGATTCACGAAATCTATTTGTCCTACACGCAGGATGATTCCTTACGTGAGATGCTCGATGGGTTACTCCATCCGCTCGTTCCGAATTGGACGCTTTGGTATTTGCTTGGAATCATCATTTGGCAAACCGTCACACCGGCATTCCGGGTGATGCGCTTCCCGCTGATCGTGAGTGTCTTATTTGCGTTATTGATCAATGCCAACCCAGATTCAATCACGAACTTCCTGTCGTTACAAAAAGTCGTCAGTTTTTATCCGTTCTTTTTGATGGGTTACCTCGTCAAAGAGCGCGGTTGGCTGACTGACGCCGGCTGGCGAAAGCAGATGACGGCACCGATCGGTCGACTGACCGGACTAATCGTCTCGCTCTTGATTGTCGTCTTCATGATTGTCTGTACAAAAAACGGATTTGATACGGTCTGGCTCTTCTACCGCGACACCTACGGGGAATTTGAAGTCTCGCTTCTGAAGGGAGCAGCGATTCAATTGTTCCTCTATGCTGTCAGTACGATCATGATTTTCTCGGTCTTGTTGCTCGTGCCGCACCGGTCATTTGGAGATCGGTTCGACCAGATCGGTATCCAGACACTTGCGATCTACTTGATTCACTCGTTCATCGTCCGTTTGTTCCGTGATTCGGTTCCACCAGCCATTACGGAATCACCACTGTTACTGATTGGATTGTCCTTCTTGCTCGCTACCGGATTCGTCTGGTTGCTGTCGAGTCGACCCGTCGTGACAATCTTCCGACCGTTGCTGTCACCGAACATCAAATGGTTATTAAAAAAAGAACAATAAGTCTGAACCGGGGCTGACTCAAAAGTCAGTCTCTACAAAGATAAGGGTGGCAGAATGATGATCTGCCACCCTTATCTCGTAACAAAAAGAATGGCGCGTCACACGCCACTCCTACAGGAAAAGCGTATTTATGCGCTGTCAGAGACAAACAAGACCCGTTTTTCTGCTTGAATGAAGCAGGAAAACTGGCTTGTGTCTCGCCTGAGGGAAGGGCGTGAAAAGACGCGTCATTCTTTTTTGAGTCAGCCCCTTTTTCGAATCCTCGACTCGTCTGCGTTGACAGGCGCTTTAGCTTGAATCTAAGATAATGAAGGTGAAACAAATAACCGCTTACAGAAAGCGGGTCGAAAGAAGGGGTCCCCTTGCACGCGGATCAACGAAAAAAATTAACGGTCCTCATGATCAATATGTTTATTGCGGTCGGGAGCTTCGGGATCATCATTCCGATTCTACCCGCTTACTTAGCTTCGATTGGACAAGGTGGGACGGCGGCTGGGTTAATGATCGCCATCTTTGCCGGAGCACAACTCGTCATGTCACCGATTGCCGGAAAATGGGCGGACCAATACGGTCGTCGCAAGATGATCATCTATGGATTGATCGGCTTGACGCTCTCGATGTTTGTCTTCTACTTCTCCAATTCCGTCACGGTCCTCTACATCTCGCGCGCAATCGGCGGTGCCGGTGCTGCACTCCTGATTCCAGCAATTTTTGCTTACGTCGCGGACATCACGACGATGGATCAACGCGCAAAAGGAAACAGTTACGTCTCAGCTGCGATGTCACTCGGAATCGTCATCGGTCCTGGAATCGGTGGATTCCTTGCCGAGTATGACTTAAAATTGCCACTCCTCGTCTCAGCGATCGTCTCGGGGGCAGCCGTCTTGTTCAGCGTTCTGTTACTTCAAGAAAGCGAAACACACGATGCGACAGCGATGGCACCAGACGAAGGTTCGATGCTCAAGAAACTCGGAACGTCGTTTAAGAAACCGTACTTCGTCCCGCTCGTCATTACACTCGTCATGAGCTTTGGTCTCATGGCATACGAATCAGTACTTGGTCTATTCGTCGATGATCAATTCGGTGCTTCACCGAAAGACATCGCGATCATGGTGACGTCGACCGGGATCATCAGTGTCATTGCTCAAATCTTCATCGTCGATAAGTTATCTCGTAGTTTCGGAGAAGGAAAGGTCTTGAACCTATTCCTGTTCATCGCAGCGCTCGGCTTCCTATTGTCATTATTGACATCAAGTTACGGTGGATTCTTTGCGATCACTCTCGTCATCTTCCTTGCGACATCGATTTTACGTCCCGTCTTGAATACGATGATTTCAAAACTCGCTGGTAATGAGCAAGGCTTTGCTATGGGAATGAACAACGCCTACATGAGCATCGGGAACGTGCTCGGACCGACGCTTGCGGGTGTCCTGTATGACGTCAACATTCTCTATCCGTTTGCACTCGGTCTGATTTTCCTCGTCGTGACGTTCATTGGATCATTCATCTGGCAAAAACGTCAAGCACGATTGATTGCCAAGGTCGAACAAAGTTCTTAAACGAATCAAAAATAGCCTCGATTGCTCCATCCCATCGGACAGAGCAGTCGAGGCTATTTCGTTTAACGATATTCGTCCGTCATATGGATTGTTCCTCTGTTCTTGACACAAGCAGTTTCGCAACGATTTCTGTTAACAAGAAAACGAAGACGATTCCTGTAAAATCTAGCGTCAACCACGGCATCAGACCGCAGCCGATTAAAAGTGTCCCAATCATTAACGGACGATACGAAGAAAAGGATGGTCGCTTCGGACGGACACTCAACAGGATGCTCACGACACCAAGCACGATAAGCCATGTCACTGAAATATTATAGAAAAAGTGATCGACCAGTAAAAACAGACCAATCGGATACAGTGGAACCCACCAACGGTTCATACCGATACCTCCCATTTTCTTTTCAGTATCGCATGATTTGAATGGATTCCCTTTATTTTGAACTGACTTATCCGTATTGCTTTTGATGCGCACGTTTAAGTTCAAGGTATTCTTCATCCGCCCGGATCAAATCCCATTTTTCTTGGAAGATGGCCGCAGATTTTGCTTTTTCTTCGTCGATCTCGCGCGTGTGCAATTCTTTAGTCTCTTTATCTTTATATTTACGCCCACCCTTATAGTTCGCGTAACGTCGTGCGCGCGTATGTCCCATCTGAATGAACTTCCGCGCCATATCCATGCCGACGAAGTCCCCGTCTTCTTTATAAGCTAAATACATCTCATAAATTTTCTCAGACGATTCCTTCGCGATATCCGGCGTCTTAAAACGCCAATGCGGCAAAATCTCACTTTTGTAAGGTTCGACGAGTAAGACCCCTTGCTCCCCGCGTCCAACCCGGTACTTTTCCGGCTCCTTACGAAAATCCGTCGTCTTGAAATCGAGATCGTAATCAAACGCCATCCCGGTCACGCTCCCTTCTACTTCGAAACGTTCCCTTCCCGTCCGTTCATCAATCCTCGATCCGGTAGAGTCCTTGCGTATAAATCGTCGCTAAGACGTGCGCGATCTCTTCGATCGTCCCTGTCGCCTCTTCGCGGACGACTTCGAATAAATACATCTCATTCGCGAAGAACCAACCACGGGCGACGAGTTTCGAGTCGACATCCTGCCGCGCAAGTCCTGTCTCCTGCGCATACTGGATATCCTGACTGATCCGATCAATGAACCGTTCCCGAATCGCTTTCCATTTCGCACGGACGATGTAAGACACGCCGATTGCTTGCTCCACAATCCGTAGTATCGCTCGTTCTTCTTCCGCGAGACGTAAGAAATCCGTCGCTTGCGTCACGATGCGTTCCTTTGCCTCGAGCGGCGTCGTCGGTTTGAATGTTCGTTCCGCGATCGCGTGGAAGCGGCTCATGACATCTTCCATCAGGACGACGAGCAGCTCATCTTTCCCTTCGAAATGGACATAGGCTGTTCCGTAACCGACGCCAGCTTGTTTAATGATTTGTGAAATCGTTGCCGTTTGAAACCCTTGTTCTAAGAAGACGTCACGTGCCGCACTCAACAGTTTCTCGCGTGTCCGCACCGTGCGCAGATGACGTTTATCGATTTTTTCTGGTTGAGAAGATGACATATCCTTCACTCCTTTTGTTTTCTCTATTCGACAATATTGACACAATGTCAATTTGTTTGCTACGCTTTTGTCAAAATTGATTGAGCATTCATTTGAGGAGGATGACGTATGACACTGCAAGCAAAACGGACCGATGCTGTTGCTCGGGATGAGCAAGATGCACTCGCTGCCTATCGTGATGAGTTTTATCTGCAACCGGGTAGTATCTATATGGACGGAAACTCGCTCGGCTTATTGTCGAAGCGTGCCGAGAAGACGTTGCTCGAGTCGCTATCAGACTGGAAAGAACTCGGAATCGATGGCTGGATGAAAGGACGTCATCCTTGGTTTGAATTATCGGAACGTCTCGCTGCTCTCAACGCTCCGCTCGTCGGCGCACAATCTGAAGAAGTCATGGTCACTGGTTCGACGACCGTCAATCTCCATCAACTCGTCGCGACATTCTTCCAACCAACAGAAGGACGAGATAAGATTTTAGCGGATGCGCTGACGTTCCCGTCGGATATCTATGCCCTCCAAAGCCAACTTCGCTTACGTGGTCTGGATCCGGAGACACATCTCATCCAAGTACCGAGTCGGGACGGTCGCTTTTTAGAAGAAGACGATATCATCGCCGCGATGACGGATGATATCGCGTTAATCGTCTTGCCGGCGGTACTTTACCGAAGTGGACAAATTCTCGATATGGAGCGTTTGACGAAGGCGGCACACGACCGTGGCATCCTGATTGGTTTTGATGGTTGTCATTCCGTCGGAGCCGTTCCCCACGCGTTCCATGACTGGGGCGTCGACTTTGCCTACTGGTGTAATTACAAACACTTGAACGGTGGTCCTGGAACGGTTGGCGGATTATTCGTCCACGAACGTCATTTCGGAACGTTGCCTGGTCTGACGGGCTGGTTTGGTTCGCGGAAGGATAAGCAGTTCGATATGGATCATACGATGACACCGGCGGCGCATGCCGGTGCCTTCCAAATCGGGACACCACACGTCTTAAGTCTTGCTCCACAAATCGGTGCATTAGAGATGTTTGACGAAGTCGGTATCGAAGCCGTTCGGACAAAATCACTCGCGTTGACGCAGTACATGATGGAACTCGTCGAGCAGGAACTCACACCGTACGGTTTCGTCATCGGAAATCCGATCGACGATAAACGCCGTGGGGCGCATCTCAGCCTCGAGCACCCGGAAGCGGCACGGATCTGTAAAGCACTCAAGGAAAATCGGATCATTCCCGATTTCCGGGCACCAAACATCGTCCGTCTAGCACCCGTCGCGCTCTACAATACGTTTACCGATGTCTATGACGTCGTCGCGACACTTAAACGAATCATGAAAGATAAAGAATACGAACGTTTCGCGAATGAACGCGAAGTCGTTGCTTAAGGAGTACACCATGGAACAACCTACTGAACTACGACGTGAACTCAAGACACGCCAACTCACGATGATTGCAATGGGCTGTGCGATCGGAACCGGTCTTTTCCTCGGAAGTGGACTTGCGATCGGACTTGCCGGACCGAGTGTTCTGATCAGTTACGCAGTCGGCGCTTTCATCGTCCTACTTTTAATGGGCTGTCTCGCTGAAATGACGGTCGCCCATCCGACATCTGGCTCGTTCGGTACGATTGCCGAACGATACATTAGTCCATATGCGGGTTTTCTCGTCCGCTATTCATACTGGATCGCAAACGTTCTCGCGATCGGCGTTGAGGTCAGTGCGATCGCTATCTATATGAAATACTGGTTCCCCGACGTTCCCGGGGTCGTCTGGATTCTCGTATTTGCTGCCGCGTTGATTTACATCAATGCCACGACAGTCAATACGTTCGCGACCTTCGAATACTGGTTCTCAGTCATTAAAATCAGTGCCATCTTGCTATTCATCCTGCTTGGCGCCTACTTGGTCATCGGTAGTCCAAGTCCTGAGATTGGTCCTCAAAACTTCACAAATGACGGTGGATTCATGCCGTTCGGCTTCTCAGGTCTCTGGATCGCGATCTTCATCTCCCTGTTCAGCTTCCTCGGAACAGAATTGATTGCCGTCACTGCTGGTGAAGCGAAGGATCCAGATGTTGCTGTACCGAAAGCATTAAAAGCGACGGTCTTCCGCCTCTCGACGTTTTATGTCGTCACGATTGCTTTGATGTTGATGATCGTCCCATGGCAACAAGCAGGCGGTGTCGATCAAAGTCCGTTCGTCAAAGTAATGGAGATGCTATCGATTCCATATGCAGGCGGTATCATGAACTTCATCATCCTGACAGCGGCGCTGTCTGCGATGAACAGTCAACTGTACGCTTCGACACGGATGATGTATTCGTTATCGAAGGCAACGTATGCGCCAAAAGTATTTGGACGCTTGAATCGAAAAGGTGTACCACTCTTCGCACTCGCCTTATCGACACTCGGCATTTTTCTCGCAGCGATCATCAGCAGTCAATCGAGCGTCTCTTATCCATTCATGATGGGGATTTCGATGTTCGGGGCGATTTTCACATGGTTCATGATTTTCATCTCCCATCTGTACTTCCGTAAAGCCTGGGAACGTGAAGGTGGACGGACGTTACCGGTTCGGATGATGGGCTATCCCTATCTGACTGCCCTCGGTGCATTGTTGTTATTCGCACTCGTACTAACGACATGGTTCACGGATTTCCAAATCGTCTTGAAGTTTGGTGTACCGTGGTTAGTGTTCTTATCGATCGCCTATTTCTTCTGGAAACGGGCGCATCCGGAACAACCACAGACCGCTGAAAAACGAAAACTGAATTAACATGATAAAGGGGCTGAATGGGAATGACAAAGACAGATCCTACGTCTATTGAAGCATCGATTCAAACGGATTTTAAAAAAGATATGTCCTACGGGGATTATTTGCAACTAGATCCATTGCTTACGAGTCAACATCGCTTATCGGGGCATCATGACGAGATGCTGTTCATCATCATTCATCAAACGAGCGAACTCTGGATGAAGCTGATCCTGCATGAGATGCGAGCAGCGACGCAAGCGGTCGCAAACGATGATCTCGAATCATCGTTTAAGATGCTCGCACGTATCTCAAAGATTCAGCACCAGTTGATTCAGTCGTGGAATGTTTTGTCGACCTTGACCCCTGCCGAATATCTGGAATTCCGTGACGCGCTTGGTCACTCATCCGGTTTCCAATCGTATCAAAACCGTCAAATCGAATTTGCGCTCGGTTTTAAGAATGAGCAGATGCTTAAAAGTGTATGTGCATGACGAAACACTCTATCCAATGTTGCTGGAAGATTTGAAGACACCAAGCATCTACGACGAAACGATCCGGGCGATGGCGCGCCATGGGCTACCGATCGACCAATCCGTCCTTGATCGTGACGTCACGCAAGACTGGACGCCGAATGCAAGTGTCGAAGCAGCTTGGGCGACCGTCTATCGGGATGTCGAACAATACTGGGATCTGTATGAGCTCGGTGAAAAACTACTTGATATCGGGAGCCAGCAGCAGATGTGGCGCTTTAACCATATGAGTACCGTCGAACGGATCATCGGACAAAAGCCAGGAACAGGCGGTTCTTCTGGCGTCAGTTATCTACGACGTGTGCTCGACCACCGATTCTTCCCGGAACTGTGGTCAGTCCGCACGACATTATGAGGAGGATGAAGCGATGACACGATGGATTGATGTTTCACAACCACTTGATCGCCACGTCACGACGTGGCCGGGAGATACACCGTTTGAAGCGACATTGACATGGAATAAGGCAGACACCGGTTCCGTTAACGTCGGAAAGGTAACGATGAGTCTGCATACTGGCACTCATGTCGATGCGCCGTTTCATTTTGACGATGCCGGACAAAAAATCGTCGATCTTGATCCGGATCTCTACATCGGACATGCGCGCGTCATTTACTTACCAGGTCGTACAGAAATCACAGCCGCTGATTTAGATGGCTTTGAGCTAAATGATGTCCAGCGCTTGATCATCAAAACAGATGGTTGGATCGACAAATCAACTTTCCCAGAAACGATTCCCGTCTTGACGCCAAGTCTTGCTGAGCGTCTCGGAGAACTCGGGATTTCGCTGATTGGTCTCGACTTACCAAGCGTCGATGCGATCGATAGCAAGGAAATGGCGGCCCATCACGCACTGGCGCAGCATGGAGTCCATATCCTTGAAGGACTCGTCCTTGATGCGATCACGCCTGGTGATTACCACCTCAACGCTGTTCCACTTCCGCTCGTCGACGGCGACGGTAGTCCAGTCCGTGCCTTACTTCGTCCATACTAAAAAATCCGTCCAGCAGGCTCTCTGCTGGACGGATTTTTTGTTACTTAGGTAGTGGTTCGAACAAACTGGCTTCGATTTGACGAACGACACGTCCTAGGACCGCAAGTGATTGATCGACCTCGAATCCTTGATCCAAGGAGTGATTCGCTCCTTCCATGATATCAATCGTCAGTTGTGAGGTGCGACACGTTTCAAGTGCCGCTTCATCATAAAACTTATCGGCTGTCCCGATGACGAGGAGTCCACCTTGCGACGAATTGGCGATTTGTTCGGCCACTTCAGTCAGGACGGGTGTTAAGAAGACAAAGCGTGCTGTCTGTAGACTCGGCTTAGCAAGCAATGCCGCTAGCGGAATCGTTCCTAACGACTTTGCGATGAACTGAACGTTTTCGTATGTATGTGTCGCCAGCACTTCAGAGACGACAGCGTCGACTCGACGTGTCATGCAGGTATTCGATTCAGTGTCTGACATCGAAAATAAATCTTCTGTCACATAGTGGATACAGATGACATCGATGTCTCGAGCTAGTAGTGCCATCCGGCTGTAGTAGAAGTAAGGATGATCGTACAAATAAGATGCTCCCGAAATCAAGAAGCAAACCTGTTTGGATCCCATTTGAAAATGATCATATGAAACGGTCGTCTGATCGACGACGATGGATGATTGTTCGATATGCATGAAATCCCTCCACACTTTTTCTAGACTTTACCATTTCAGAGGTAGACTGTCATGTCTTTTTCGGTTCTCCCTTATAAACTAAAAAAGCGATGTACCACATTGGGTCATCGCCAATCCTATCTCTTTATCCAATCGGAGCAAACACGGACTGTTCGATTTGTTTTAATTCATAGAACGCTCCTTGTCGCGCCATCAATTCGGTATATGTTCCGACTTCGATGACGTGACCTTGATCCATGACGATGATTTGATCCATCGCTTCAAGACCCGCTAACCGGTGGCTGACGAGGACAAGTGTCGCGTCCTCCGCTCGTGTCAACAATCGATCGAGAATCATCTGTTCCGTCAAAGCATCAACGGAAGACGTCGGTTCGTCAAGCAAGTAAAGCGACGCTTCCCGCAAAAGCACACGAGCAATCGCTAAGCGTTGTTTTTCTCCTCCAGACAAGTTCTCGCCTTTTTCAAATACACGATCGTTTAATTCGAACGTCGTTAACCCAACATCATCGAGTGCTTGACGCATCGCCTCGTCCGTTGCTGCTTCGTTCGCAAGCAATAGATTATCGCGAAGCGTTCCATAAAAGTAATGATTCTGTTGCAGCACGACATTTGCGTGTTGCCACAGTCCTTCCGGATCAACCGTCTGACTCTCTTGACCTGCAATTGTTAATCCGTCCGCTGGATACATCCGTAACATCAATTGAAGTAACGTGGATTTCCCGGAACCACTCGCCCCGACGATCGCCGTCTTCTTGCCGGCAGGAATTGAGACGGTGACGTCACGTAAGACCGGACGCGGTGCATCAGGGAAAGTGAACGTCAACGCGTTCGTTTCAAAGGATGGTGCCTGATCGAGAACAAACGTGTCATAAGTTGGCTCTTCTTGCTCGGTCACGACTTCATCAAGTCGTTTCGCAGCATGCCGGCTATCTTCGAAAAAGCCCGGTAAAATCGCCATCGGTGCGGCGTTTTCAAAAACGGTCAGCGATGTCATGACGAGTAAAGCGAGGAAGACCCCTTCGAGCTGTCCACTCGCGACGAGATAGGCGCCGACACCAAGAACGAGCCAAGAGATGATCAGCGTCACCATCGTATTCAAGGCCAAGTTCGAGACGGCATGTAGCCCATTACGTTTTTCTTCCTCGACATACCGTTTCGCGACGGCATTCAAGTCCTGTTCTTTTTGATCAAGTTGCTGGTAAATCTTTAAGTCACGATAGCCCTGGAACAGCTCTGTCACTTCTGTTGAAAGATCACCACGGCGGACACGAACCGAACGTGCGAAACGTTGTTCGCGGTACGCGAACCAACCTGGAATCAAGAAACCGGTCAGAATCAAACCAAGTAATAGAATCCCGGCAATCGTCCACGAGAAGAAACTGACGAAAAAGATCGTACAGAAGAAGACAAGCAACAAGACAATCGGTGGATAGAGAACACGTAAAAACGTATTTTGCAGACTCTCGACGTCCCCGACGATCCGGGCAAGTAAATCCCCACTCCGGTATTTGCCGAAAATTCCTGGCGCGAGCGGCTCGAGTCTCCGGTAGAACGACGTCCGGATATCACTGAGGATCGTAAACGTCGCCCGGTGCGAATAATAACGTTCCGCATATCGACTGGCGGCACGTGTCAGACTCGAGATTTTTTGTAGCGCAATCAGGACGGCAAGTGTTTGAATCGGTGGCAATAAGGCTGCCTTTGAAATCAGGTAACCACTTGCTGCGAATAACCCGACCGCCGTCACTCCAGCGAGGACACCGAAGAAAATCGACCAGGCGATATCGCGTTTTTGATGCACCATCAATCGAAAGACTCCTAATAGTTCCTTCATCGTGTTTCCTCCCCTCTCTGGACGCTACGCATCCGGGCATACTCCGAATCACGTCCAAGCAGTTCATCGTGCGTACCACAATCGACGATTCGTCCGCCGTCGAGGACGACGATTTGATCTGAGCGCTCGATCGTATGCAGGCGGTGTGCGACAGTGATGACTGTCGCTGTTTGTCCAAGCTGTTCGATCGCTTGTTGGAGCAGTCGCTCCGTTTTGACGTCGAGTCCTGTCGTCGGTTCATCAAAGACGATGACGTTCGGTCGTTTCAAGAACGCTCGTGCCAACGCAACGCGCTGTTTCTCGCCACCTGATAGACCACGTCCGCCTTCTCCAATTACTGTGTCAATCCCTTCAGGTAACGTCGCAATCAACTCCTCGAGTCCTGCTGCCTGTGCCGCCTCAAAGATTTCTTCCGGCGTTGCTTGACGGAGTTCACCGATCGCAATGTTTTCTGCCAGCGTTCCGGCATACAGATACGGATGCTGCGAGATGTAGCTCAACTGACGGAACCAACTCGCTTCCTCCACCTGACTGCGATTAATCCCGTCAAGCAGAATCCGTCCTTCTTTTGGATCCGCGAGTCCGGCAATCAACTGCAAGACAGTCGACTTACCGGCACCACTGCGACCGATCAACGCCACCTTTTGATACGGTTCAATCGCAAGTGTCACGTCTTGTAAGGCAAAGCGTCCTTCTTGATACGTAAAATCAACTTCATCCAAGACGATTCGTGGTGGACGGTTCATCGAAAGTTCTGATTGACCGAAGGCAACAGGACGATCGTCTGCTGTTAGTTCGGCTGCGATTTGTTTCGCTGCCGCGACACTACCGCGTCCCGTATGGAAGGCAGCTCCCATCTCTTTTAAGGCAAGATAGTATTCTGGTGCCAACACGAGCATCAAGAACGCCGGGATGAAGGTAATGCTTTGGAACAAAATCAAGCGCAGACTGACTTCAAGTGCAATCATTCCCATGCTGAGCATCGATATGAACTCAAGCATCAGCGACGATAAGAAGGCGAGCTTCAAAACCGTTAACGTCGCATCACGGAAATCAAGACTGCTTTTTTCGATGACATCACGTTGTCGTTTCGCACGACCAAATAACTTCAAGGTCGTCAGTCCTTGCAACGTATCAAGGAACGTTCCCGAGAATGCCGTCATCTTCTCGAGTTGAGCATCGGCCCGCTTTTGCGTCATGATGCCGATGATGATGTAGAACAACGGAATGAACGGTGCCGTAATCATCATGACGAGACCGGTGATCCAGTCATAGCTGAATGCCGCGATCAAGACCATCAAGGGAACAATCGTCGTCTGGACTACTTTCGGCAAGTACTGACTGTAGTAGCTGTCCATCTCGTCTACAGCGTCGAGCAAGACACTGACCTTCTGTCCCGCTTGCCCTTGTAGCATCATCTCGACCGAACGACCCGTGTATTTCGCAACGAGCGCTTCCCGAAGCGCCTGCTTCATGTGTGCCGATAACGTCGTACCGAGACGACCGTTCCAATACGTCACGGCGACCCGGAGCAACAGCATCCCGAGGACGACAAGTAGTAACGGAATGACGGCTTCAAACGGTTGTTCTTTCAAGAAAATCCGATCGACCGTCAACACGATACCAAACGATTGACCGACGACCGCAACCCCCATCAGGAAAGCTGCAATGATGAATTGAATGAGAATACTGCGTGGAATCTCGACGATTCCTTTTAATGGATTCATATACAAACGTCCTTTCACAAAGTGTGAACGACTTTTAGTGAATATTTTCACATATCGTACATTTAGTATATCGAATCTGGAACGGGGATGCCATGCAGATGCTGTCGAAAAGGTGTGACGGTTTTGTGAGAGCATAAAACTCGACAATCCTTTCGAATGAAACTATTATGGATAAATATTATCCACGTTTGACGAAAGGAGACTTCTCATGCAAATGAAAACCGGGGTCGAGCAATCCGTCTACGCGATGTTGCTCTTGACCTTTCTTCCGGATCGCGCTGTGTTGTCCGGTGAATTCATCAGCCAGCAACTCGGTGCCTCGCCAACCTATTTTCAAAAACTCTTACGAAAACTCGTTCAGGCGGATCTGTTGTATTCCGTACCGGGCGTCAAAGGGGGCTTTCGCTTACGGCGTCCGGCAGACGAAATTCAAATCTTTGACGTTTATCAAGCAATCGAAGGCAAGCAGACGTTGTATGCGTCAAGCGGTGTCTTCGAGGATTTGATGGGAATTCAGGAACAGGAAATCGGTCTACTCTCGAATCTGATGACAGAGGCGGAAGAGGCGTGGCAATCGACTTTAAAGCGCGAATCGATCGGATCGATCCGTCAAGCAATCGATGCCTCCTGTCCACCGAAACATTTAGAACGGTTGCATGCGTTAATCACAGACCGGATGATGACACTTTAATGAACAGAAAGAGGTTTTTACTATGGTATTGAATCGTTATTTTGACTTATTCGACGCGTCACGCACGGACGCACAAGCTTTTGAGGATCTCGTTTCCTTATTCACGACAGACATCACGTTCGTTCTGAACGGACAACCAAAGCATGGCATCGACGCCTGGAAACAGTTCGTCCGTCATGTGTTTACAGCGAATCAAGACATTAAGCACATGTATGCGGGCTGGGAAGAAACAACACCAGGAACGTATGAAACACGCTGGGCAGTTTGCGGAAAACGGGCAGACGGTAGTGTCTTCACGCAAGACGGAAAAGATATCGCACGTCTCGATGAAAACGGACGGATCGCTTACCTGGAGAACGTTCCAGATGATCCGACGATGTTCCGTTCATAAGGTAAGTTCATATCAGCAAAAAACTGTGTCCCGCTTTTAAGCAGAATGGGCTAACCTAAAATTTTGAGACAATATAAAACACCTTCGGAGTGGTACACTTTTAAAAAGTACTAACATCGGAGGTGTTTTTGCATGGGCAAAAACGTATATTCAAGTGAAGTGAAATGGGCAGTAGTCAAAGATAAGCTGAGTGGTAAGTTAACGACGAGAGAAATCATGGAGAAGTACGGAATCAAAAATGAATCTCAAATCAAAACATGGATGAGATGGTATCGCTCTAACGAACATTATCGATTTGATCAGCCAATCGGTAAACAATATACCTATGGACATGGTCCAGATTCTGCGAGTGAGGATGACAAGAGAGAACGACAAATGTCACATCTGAAGATGGAAAATGAAATCTTAAAAAAGTACATGGAAATCGAAAGAGAGTTGAGAAAGAAGTAGTCTTAAAAATTGTAGAGTTTCTTCGGAGAAAGTATACAATCACCGCCATTCTTAGCGCTTTGAATGTACCAAGAGCAAGCTATTACCGTTGGATTAAGGAATCTGTGAAAGCACCTTCGGTGCTCGAAAAAACCGTCATTGAACTAAGTAAACAGACGAAGTATCGGAATGGACATCGAAAAATAAAGGCATTATTACAGCAAATCTATCAGTTAAAAGCCAATCGGAATACCGTACAGAAAATCATGCAAAAACACCATCTCCAATGTCGGATCAAGCCGAAGCGAAGATGGAAGTCTCAAGGTGAGCGCATCATAACGGTACCGGATCTCATCAAGCGCGATTTCACAGCAAGTAAACCGAATCAAAAGTGGGTGACGGATATCACCTATATCCAATACGGCAGCACGACGAAATATCTTTCCACCATCATGGATCTTTTTAATAACGAAATCGTCGCATACAAGTTATACGAGCATCAACAAACGTCTCTTGTGATTGATACGTTGAAGATAGCGCTTGAGAATCGAAACTATCCCGAAGGGGTCATCCTTCATTCGGACCAAGGAAGTGTCTATACGTCATACGCCTTTCAAGAATTCGTTAAAAGGAATCACCTAACAAGCAGCATGTCTCGTAGAGGAAACTGTTGGGACAACGCAGTTATCGAATCGTTCCACTCTAATTTAAAGTCCGAGGAATTCCAGTACGTCAAATTTAATTCACTAAGAGACCATGAGGTCTCTGAACGCGTTACTAATTACTTAAATTACTATAACGAAGAACGAATCCAAGAAAAATTAGGCTACCTGACACCGAAAAAATACGGTGTACAGGCAGCCTAATCAAGGTGTTTTATATGTGTCTCATATTGCTAGGTCAGTCTAAGAACACAGTTTTTTTGATTTCTAACGTTTGATTACGAGTCGCTTCAGCAAGTAGCCCGTGATGACGAGTAACGACGCAATCGCGATATAGACCATGTAGACCAACAAGTTTGGCGCAAATCGTGACACGATGTACGTCAATACGACGACAGCCGTATACAGCAACAAAAATAGACTGATGTGCTTCAACTTCGACACTCCCCTTTGAATCCTTCTCTCTTCTTTACGGAAACGACTGGAAAATGTTTCAAAAGGTATGTCTTTACTTCGTTTTATAGATTCTTCGCTTTGAATGTGTCTCCACCTTCGATCGTGCCGTTATCAAAGCCTTTTTGGAACCAACGCTCTCGTTGCGCCGATGTGCCGTGAGTGAAACTTTCCGGTACGACATATCCTTGTCCTTTCTCTTGTAACGTATCGTCCCCAACAGCATTGGCTGCTGTCAACGCTTCTTCAAGATCGCCTTCTTCGAGCAAGTTTTCTCCTTGCGCGTGATGCGCCCAGACGCCGGCATAATAATCTGCCTGTAGCTCGAATCGAACGAGGTATTTATTGAACTTCTCCTCACTCATTTGCTTTCGAAGTGGCATGATCTCATCCGATTTTCCGAGTAACGTCTGGACATGATGCCCGACTTCATGCGCAATGACATACGCCATCGCAAAATCGCCCGGTGCTCCGTATTTCGTCTGCAGTTCATCATAAAAGCTTAAATCAATGTATAATTTCTGATCACCGGGACAGTAAAAGGGACCGACGGACTTCCCTGCTTGTCCGCAAGCCGAACTAACTTGATCCGTATATAAGACGAGTGTCGGTTTTTTATAGGTCTTACCATCTTCTTTAAATTCTTTCGTCCAGACTCGTTCCGTATCGGCCAAGACGACGGAGACGAAGTCCGCTGCTTCTTTTTCCTGCGCTGTTTCCTCATACGTCGTATTTTGCTGATCCCCACCGGTTAAGTCTCCGAGTAGTTCAGTTGGATTACCACCCATCAAAGTGATGACGATCAGCAGGATGATCCCGACACCACCGCCGATACCGGCGATTCCTTTCCCACCCATTCCCCGCCGGTCCTCGACGTTCGAACTCCGTTCTCTTCCCTTCCATTTCATGCGTTTTCCTCCTACCTGTTTCGTTATTGTTCTTTACCCAAAAGCTTTTATACGTAACGCTTCAGGACATCATAGATGAAACAGAAGTCATTTGATTTGAAGGATTTTCTAGGAATATCCTTCTACTGTAGAGAAGATTAGTAGCAGAACCGATCTTTCGGATCCAATTTTTTCTACGCAAAGGAGGTACGACATGAAACCTCATCTACTTTTTTTATCTTGGCGTGATGCTCGACATCCACAAGCCGGAGAAGCTGAAACTTTTATTCATGAAATGTTGCGGCGTGTCAGTACTACCTACCGAGTTACCCATTTGTCTGTCTCATTCAAGGGCGGATCACCGACGGAGTATCGAGATGGTATCACTTACCTCCGTTATGGTACGACAGCTTCTCTTATTCCATATGCACTTTATTATTACTGGTCTTATGCTAAAACGATTGATTTAGTTCTGGATCATTTGAATGGGTTTCATTTCTTCAGACCATTTTATGTTCCACGTCATAAACGAACTTTATTTCTTTATCAATTGATTCGTGAACGTTGGTCGACGACGCTTGTGTTTCCTTTTTCAAAGCTTGGCGAATGGACAGAGACTCGACGGTTAAGCTGGTATAAAGATAGTCATGCCTTGACTATCAGCCCCTCTGTTGTAGATGAACTACAAAGTGCTGGTTTTACTAACAGTCATATCACGATGTTGCCGCCAGGACTTTCCTTTTCCCCGTGGTCTGAACAGGAATGGGAGTTAAAAGAACATGTTCCAACCTTTCTATATATCAACCGTCTGAACGAAAAAGAACTTCAAGATACGATTGGGGCATTCCTTATGGTCCAACGTGAGTTTCCTGAGACACGCCTCTGGCTTATTGGTATTCGTAACAGCTCTCATCTTTTGCAATACCTTACACTTCCCCTTCCTAAAGAAGTGAAGGATGCTATCACATACTACGATTCAATCACTGAAACAGAAACGCGCAGCATGATGAGTCGTGCCACCGCTCTCCTCTTCCCTTCTATACGCGAAGGCGTGGGTTTTCCTATAATTGAAGCGGCAGCTGTCGGAACACCGTCCATCGTATATGATGCTCCTGGTGTCCGAGACGCCGTTCAGTATGGCATGACAGGCTACATGGCTAAAAACAAAACACCTGGTGCACTCGCTGCCGAAATGCGAGCTTGTTTCCGAGATCCAGAGGAGTACGAAGCCATTCGTACCTCCGCTCATCATTTTGCACGGGCAATGGACTGGCAACAGACTGATCTCAAGTTTCAAGAATGGTTGAGACAAGTACTGCTTGATACAAAATAAAGGTAAACTTCAAACGGTCTGACTTCTCCCAACAAGTAGAGAGAAGCTAGACCGTTTGAATTAATCTTCATGCTTTTAATTCTGTTCAAGTTTTGGGATGATCTGCTCTGGATCAACGCGTTTCGTATAATCCGATGGCACTTCTACGAAACGAATCACACCACTTGTCTCAATAATGAACGTTGCCGGTTTAGGAAGTTGCCAGTCATCATTTCCGTTATGCTTCGCAACATCGAGTCCTGATGCCTTGTAAATCTCAATCAAATAATCCGGTAAGTCAAACACGAGGTCGAATTGACGGGATACATGTAAATCAACGTCACTTAAGACAGGGAAACTCAAGCCATTCTTATCCGCTGTTTGTTCAGCAAAATCAGGCGTCTCCGGACTGATTGCAACAACGATTGCACCAAGTGCGCGAATCCGTTCGATCTCCCGTTCGTAAGCGCGAAGCTCGAGATTGCAGTACGGACACCAGCCACCCCGGTAGAACGTCAAGATGACAGGACCTTGCTCGAGTAATGTCTCGATTGCGACTGGTTCTCCAGATACAATGGGTAATGTAAAGTGTGGGATTGTGTCAACGACACCTAGACCTTGTACGACTCCAGAAGCAGCCAGTTCAGCTGTCGCTTCCGCCATCAACCGTTGTTTCTCAGCAGGTGCCTTTTGTCGGAATTTCGATTGATATTGTTTGATTTCTTCGAGTAGTCGTGTCATATGTTCTCCCCCTTCATTGCTGTATGGAATAGCAAGGAGATTACTCGTTTGTCTCTTCTGACGACTCCTCCGCCTTCTTTCGGAATCGTTTGACGAACCCCATTAGTTGTTCCGGTGTTAATTCGAGCTTATTCTCATAGACATATTTCGTTCCGTATCCGAGTGCAAGGGTGGCGGTCGAAGCGACTCCCGCGGCAATGACGGCACCATATCCCGGAACTAGCTTCGCCATTTGCCGAAAAGCAGTCTTTCCGGAGTTTCCGACGATTGTCACGACAAGCAACTCCTTCGCACTCTCTTTGGATAACTGCCGTTCGTACAGATTTGATAACTTGAGCATCAAGCCGATTTGAATTGAAGTCAACGGAATGATATCAGCTCCTGGAAACGGGACGGCACCGATTGCACCAGCAGCTGTTCCGGCACCCACGATCCAGTTGTTGGCGATCTTCCCACGAACGGTCGGATCCATCTGGCGAACGAACACATTATCCTTGTCGAACTTTTTTAAGATATCGAGGACCTCCCGGCGGAGCCAATCGATGTTCGTTCCTTCTCGTGCTGATACGGGAATGATTTTTGGTCCTGGTAGTTTTTCTGCAATATGCTGGACGATCGTGTCGACATCATCCGTCGCATCCATCTTCGTGACGACGATCAAGACATTTTGGTTATGTTGATAGATCTTACGGAAATTCTTCGTCTCCGTCTCAGATAAAACAGTACCTGCCGCATTTAAAAAGTAAAGGATGACATCGGCACTTTGATAGTACGTCCACGTCGCTTCCGAGTTCTGTGTATTGGCATCATTCAATCCTGGTGTATCGACGAAGATGACTTTATCTTCCGGGTGCTGCCTTACTTGATCGATCCGGACCGTTTCACCTGGGCGTGCTCCGACCGTTGCCACTTCACGACCAAGAATCGCGTTCAAGGTCGAGGATTTTCCCGCATTGACGTCTCCGATCAGGGCAACCGTCACGTCCTGCTCCAACGATTGATTGAAATCCCGTCGCTCCGATTCAAATGACTGATCAAAAATTTCCTCCAGTTTACGTTTCCGTTTTTGCTGATTGGTCTCAAGTCCTTCACCAAAAAAATCATCCATCGTGATCCCTCCCCCTTCTTCTGCTATCTGTCTTTTCCCGTTATCCCTTGCTTTCAACACAAAGAAGGCAAGGGAACATTGCGTCCACTTGCCGAATTTTAGAGATATGGGCTGCGTCGCTCGAGCAATACCGTATCGCGCCATCTGCCTCCGAGCCGACCAATTCGCTCCCTGCGACCAACTTCGCGAAAATTAAAACGTTCATGAAGGCGCAGACTCGCATGATTTTCCGGAAAAACTTGCGATTGCAGGGTCCAGATGCCTGCTGCTTCACTTGCTTTAATGACGTCTTCCATCAAGCGTGTGCCGACACCTTTACCACGTGCTTCTTCCGCGATATAAAGACTGATTTCAGCGACACCAGCGTATGCTGGAATCGAAGAAAATGGACTTAATGCGACCCAACCGAGCAGTTGCTCGCCTTCGATCGCAACGAGACGACTGTGTTCATGGTGATGTCCCGTCCATTCTTCGTACGGTAATGCTTCCGTGCGAAACGTCGCGTTCTCCGTCTTTATCCCTTGTTCGTAAATCCGGACGACTTCTTCGTAATCGTCCGCTGTCATTTGACGTACTTTCATCTCATCAGACTCCTTTGTTGCTCACATGCTGATTCTAGTTCGACAGCATGTCAGGAGTCTCCTGTTTAATCGACGGTTCATCAAGTTTTATACTTCTAATCGTACTGCCATTTCCCGACCGAATCGATCCCCGTGGTCGATGAAGCCGAGACTCGCATACAGACGGTGTGCCGCCTGATTATCTGGTCGATAGCCGACGACGATTCGTTTTGCTGCGGGTAACATTCGCATCTCTTCAATCAGGGCTTGCATCGCTAATCGCCCGATCCCGTTCCCTTGCTGCGCCTGATCAATCATGATGCGGTATATCCAGTAACCGTCGAGTTCTTCTAGTTCCGTGTTGTACATCACAAAACCAACAACCGTATCGTCCATCATAATCGCCCGAAGGACAAGGCATGGTTCGAACTTCGCTTGCGCGATCGAATAGACATTCGCTTCCATGAAGTCCTGCTGTTCTGCTGTCAGCGTCAGCTCACAACAAGCTTCCCAATTTTTTGCTGTTACCGGTACGAGTTGAATCATGTTCATTTCCCCTTTTAATTAGACGGGAGTTGCCTCCAGCGTCTGTTGATCACATCGTTGCACGGTGATCGCCCCCTTTCCTTCTCTTTCTTATCGGCTGATTTGATTCATTGTTGAAGGACTGCTGCGTTTTCAAGCACTGCAGGTAGTTCGGCTAAAGAGGTAATCGTAAACGTGGGCTTGATATCCGTTGCCGGCTTTCCTTCTGGATTAAACCAACATGTTGCGATACCAGCTTGATTGCCACCTGCAATATCAGCTGACAAGGAATCTCCGATAATGATCGTTCGCGCCGGGTCGAATTGTGGAATCCGCGCAAACACATGATCGAAAAATCCTGCCATCGGCTTTTGAAAACCTGTCTCTTCTGAAACGAAAATCGCTTTAAAGAAGTCCGTTAATCCGGCGCCATCAAGTCGCGCGCGTTGCGTCTTTGAAATCCCGTTCGTGACGACGTACATCTCGACGTTCCCTTCTAGTTGCTCTAACAGGGCAGTCGCACCCGGAATCAATTCCGTCCCTTGCGCGAGGTATCCGCGATACGTTTCGTCAACTTCTCGTCCGTTGACTTCTCGTCCTTCTTCCGCAAAGAACGTCACGAATCGCGAGTGAATGACTTCCTCCCGTGTCACTTCACCCCGTTCGAGTGCTCTCCAGAGCGCGTGATTGATTTCCTTGTAGCGCGCTTCTCGCTCAATCGTCCACGTTAGATCTTGTTGCTCGAGCAGATGGCGAAAGGCAATCCGTTCCGTCGATTCAAAATCAAGTAGTGTATGGTCAATATCGAATAATACTGTCGTGTAAAACATATTCAAGCTCCTTTTCGTAAGCGTTGTGCAGTCGTTGTTTTCCCGCCCAGTTGAAATAACAGAACGCCGCCACCAATCAATAGGACACCAAGTGCTTTCGTCCACGTAAACGGAACGGTCTGTAAACCAAACCAGCCGAGCGTGTCCCACAGCAAGGCAAACAGGATTTGCGATACCATGACGATCGAAATGGCACGACTTGGCCCGAGTTGTTGAACGCCTTGCGTCACACAGAGGACGACACCGACACCAATGATTCCGCTGAACCAAAACCAGGTTTGTGCCTGTTCGAGTGCAAACAATTGTGACCCTTCGACGATCAAACCAATCGTCAGTGAAGCGAGGAACCCGAGTCCAAGGACTAGCGTCGTCGTCGCCCAAGCACCGACATGTTCTTTGACTTTTGCGTTAAACGTATTTTGAATACAAACGAGCATGCCCCCACAAAGGGCAAGGATGATTCCCGTAACCATGTTGCACCTCTTTCATTCGTAAATGCTTTCTCCGACGCGCTCCATCAATCCGTCTCGATCAATGATCTCAATCGTATGCTGCGTTCTGCGAATCAACCCATCGTCGACGAACTGACGTAAGACACGGTTGACATGACGGTAGCTCGTCCCGATCAAATCTGCCGCATCGACCAGTTCCTTACTCGCAAAAGCATCCGTATCAGGTGTCATCGACAGCAAATAACTGGCTAGCCGAACTTCAACCGGGTACAACAGATTGAAGCTGAGCGTATGCGATTTTAATTCAAACTTTTTCGTGATTGTCTCGAGTAAAAATAATAAAAAGGCAGAATGATGTACACGTGCCTCTTCTAAATCCGGATAAGCGATCCGTAAGACGGTCACTGGTGTCACTGCCTCGACCGTGTTCATCAAATCAATCTTTCGGACGAACTCAATATCGCCGACGAGATCAAACGGATGCTTGAAGGACAACACGAGACGTTTCCCCGTTGCCGACATATGCGTGATTTTCAATTTGCCTTCGACGAGCAGGTACAGTTCATGCGCAACATCGCCTTGCCGACATAAGGTCTCTCCCGGTGCGAACGTCTGGATGTGCATCGCTTTGCGTAACGATGCATCAAAGACATGCGTTAACTGATACCGTTCCAAATAGGTTACAATGTTCGTCACGCTTTCTCCTCCTTAGCTTTTTAAGATGAAGATCCCCGCAATCATCATCAAGATGCCGATGATCTGCGGTCCCCGCAGTCGACGTTTCATGACACCAAACCAGCCTCTTCCGTCAATCCAGAGTGCAAGCGCTAATTGCGCCAATAAAAAGAGCGAAATCGTCAAGGTCACGCCCATCCGGTGGACAGCCGTCATGTTGCTGAATAATATGATCGCTGCAAAGGCACCTCCTGCCAGATAAAGCGGTTTGACACGTCGCATCGCTGAAAAACTGCGATCCCGTAAGACGATCGCTAAGAGGATCGCAACGATGAACCCGGTCATTTGGGTGATCGTTGCCGCTTGCCACGTCCCGATCGTTTGACTAATCCGGGCATTGGCAACACTTTGAAGCGTTAAGAAAAAGCCACCAGCAATCGCAAATAAGACACCACGCATGTACATACTCCTCTCTCGTTCCATGATACTCTCATTTAACGAGAGTCTTTCTGATTTGAACAGGACATTTGTCCTGAGATGTTCAGAAGTTTAGAAATCATGATGAGTAAATACAATTTCATACAACTCCAAGTGTATCAAAAAAGCGATTGTTCTCAGCAAGAGAACAATCGCTTTTGATGTGTTTAAATATTTTATGCTTCTTCTTCCAGTCGTTTAATCGCTTCATCCAGCTGTTCCTGATCCTCTTCCGACAACTTCGGATATTGCGGATCAATTTCCTTCAGGACGTCATTCATGACTTCAGTGACGATATAGCGGGAATACCATTCGTCATCTGCCGGTAAGATATACCACGGTGCATACGATGTCGATGTCGCTGAGACAAGCTCAGCAAAAATCTCATGGTATTCGTCCCAGTGCTTGCGTTCCTCAATGTCATTAAACGAGAATTCGAAGTTTTTCGTTGGATCTTTCAGACGAGTCAACAGCCGTTGCCGTTGCTCCTCCTTTGAGACATGAAACAAAAACTTGACGACCCGGAAGCCGTTCTCGACGAGATAGCGTTCAAAGTCATTGATTTGACGGTAGCGCATCTGCCACACATCTCCGTCATCCGGCTTTTCTTCCTCCTCGAGCAAATCATGGATTCGTGGTGCAATGACTTCCTCATAATAGGAGCGATTTAAGATGCCGACTTCCCCTTTTTCCGGTAGTCCTTCGTGGATTCGCCATAGGTAGTCATGTTTTTGCTCCGTATCCGACGGTTTTTTGACGGAAATCGTTCGGAGTCCTTGTGCGTTCAAGTTAGAAAAGATATAGCTGATCGCCTCATCCTTCCCTGCTGCATCAATCGCTTGCAGGATGACGAGGACGCCATTTTTCTCTTCGGCATGCAAACGCCAATGTAACTCTTGTAACGTCTCAACACTTTTTGGAATCCGTTTCTCTCGCAATTCTGCTTCCGAAATTTTATGTTCTTCTGATGTCGGGTAATTCGAAAACGAGACTTGCTCGCCTTCCTTAACACGATAGGATGACAGTTTCATGGTAGGACTCCTCCTTTAATTGCTTCTAAAGGGGGTTTACCCAACTCACTCACCCTGAAAACGTTCAGATGAACTTATTTTTTCAAAAGAAGGCGAACTCCCTCTTCAAGTGTCGTCACGGGACGACCAAGTAATGCTTCAAAATCAGTACTTTCTACTGCCAGAGTCCCTGCTGCGATATCTGCCTGGATACCAGTCAGCATTGGAATCAAGAAGTCAGGTAAGCCAGCTGCTTGCATCCGCTCACTATAGGTCGTGCCATCTACTTCATCTAAAGCGACCGATCGGTTAAGCACTGTTCCGACTGCAGTCGCGAGTTCTGCTTGTGTATGCAACGGACCCGATAGTTCATAGATAGGGTTTGGATGCTCAAGCGTCAGTCCCGTCGCAATTGCTAGCGCATACTCATCTTGTAACGCCCATCCGACTTTCCCTTCGCCTGCTGCCGTTAACCAGTCTGCGCCTTGCGCGACGGCGTCAATCGTTCCGAGTTCATTTTCGAGATACCAGTTGTTACGGAAAAAGACATACGGGATACCTGTCGCTTGAATCGCTTCCTCTGTGACACGATGCGTTCGAGCAAGTCCGTTTGTACTGTGTGCTGCATTGGCGATACTCGTATAGCCGATCAGCTTGACGCCTGCCTCTTTTGCTGCCGTGACAGCGGCTTGGTGTTGCCGGATCCGAGTCGCCTCTTCACCGTCCGTCGAAATGATCAACAATCGATCGATTCCTTGAAACGCTTGTCCGAGTGTTTCGGGCTGATCAAAGTCTCCGTATCGGACATCGATTCCTTGTGCTGCAAGCGCTGTTGCTTTTTCGACATCGCGGACACTAACCGCTACATGTTCGTTGCCGACTTGTTCACTGAGGTGCTGCACGATCCGCGCGCCTAATTTTCCGGTTGCTCCAGTAATTAACCATTTCATGATGAAACCACTCCTTTGAAGTTTGATGTTGTTCTTCATGATACGCTAGGTGATACACTAAAAAAAGTAGGCACTTATCTGAAACTAGGTCCCTCAAAACGAACCAATGGGAGAGGATGAATGTGGCTGTATTCGATACAACGACCAATCAACGCACTGCCTGTCCAGTCACTCGGGTCCAACAGATGGTCGCTGGCAAATGGAAGATCATCTTGCTGTGGCACCTGACACACGGGACACATCGTTTTCATGAACTGCAACAATTAACAGGTATCTCTAAGGGAACATTGACACGTCAGCTACGTGAGCTTGAAGCGGATGGGTTGATTCAACGGCACGTCTTTGGCGAAGTTCCCCCTCGTGTTGAATATTCTCTAACGGATGCTGGTCATAGTTTTTTACCAATTCTTGATCACATGGCAGCCTGGAGTGAACAACACTTTCAGGTGAAATGATCGTGAGTAACAAAAAAACATGCGCTTCTTCTCGATTCAGAAAAGAAATGCATGTTGTCGTTCTCATTCCGTTGCTGTCACCGTCTGACGTAAGTGGGTGTCGATCGCTTCTGCGACGCGTAATCCGGAGATGACAGCACTCTCGACGCGCGTCCGCCCTGATGCATCATCGGCTTCAAGGAACGCATCACCAGCAAGCCAAAGTGGATGTGACGACAGTTTCAAATGCGGTGTCCGGTAAACTGCGCGTGCCTGAGCGTAACGCCAACGCTTGAGCTGGCGGGAGATAATCGTCACTGGTCCGAGTTGCTGTTGTAACAGATGCTCGACTTCCGCGAGTGTCTCTTCTTCTGGGCGCTCGTACCAGTCTTCACTGAAGCGAGCTGTCATATAGACGCTCAGGAGTGTCGTCTTCGAAATCTGTTTCTCGGCATTATTGACGAGCTTTAACATCCCATCGACGAGTTGTTCGTCTTGTAAGCCAACTTCCCCGATCGTCAGTCGCTCTTCGATTTCAAACAGACCCACGAATGTCGGCTCGAACGTCACTTGGCGTAACTGCTCATGATCGTCCTCTCCGAGCGCCAGATCAGAAGCCTGCAACAGTTCATATGCTTGCGGTACAGGCGCCGTCACAAGTAACGCATCATACACACCTTGATGATCCGTCGCTTGTGTGACGAGTTCGTCCTCCATTGCCGTAATATGCGTGACCTGTTCATTCAACTGGACGGGAATCCCTCGACCAATCGCTTGTACGAGTTGATTCATGCCGTTCGTCGCGACATAGCGTGGAAAATCCGTTCCAAACCACTTACGAACCCATCCCTTCTGAAGCCATCCGTCGACTTCGTGTCCCAACTCTTCCGTCCGAACCGTGAAGAAGACGGCACCATGATCAGCTGTTCCTTCATCAATCCGACGAGTCGCCATTCGCCCCCCGACGCTCTGGCTTTTTTCGATGATTTCAACAGCATGTCCTGCTGCCTGCAATTGACGTGCCGCAAAAATCCCGGCGAGTCCACCGCCGATGATTCCGATTCGTTTCCCTGTCATCTTACTTCCCCCTCATATTCCTCATTTCCCTAAGTATAGAGGTTTCTTCCAAGACATGGGTGAATCAATACCCGTCCGATATGCTCGTCGTCTGTAATTCCTGCTTGATGAGCACGATGTTCTCCTCAAAGAACGCCTGGTGCTCTTCTAGTCCACGTTTGATGCACCACCCGACGGCCGTGAGTGCTTCCCACAAACGATAGTATGCCAAATACGTCTCGATTGGCACGTCTGGGTGTAGCGTCGCGTATCCTTCTTGAAATGCCGTTACGTAAATGGAATCGAACGTATTGAGATTACGGACGATCTTCGTGAAGTCCATCTCGACGGCCCCGTAGCGGGTCGTCTCGAAATCGATCACCCCTGTGACTTGATCACCTACCGTCAGTAAATTTGCTAGGCGGAAGTCACAATGTGTGGCAACGGGACGTGACGGCTCCGGTAACGACTGTTCTCGTCTGACTAACTCTGTTTGGATGTTCTCTAAAAAAACGGGGTCGAGTTCGGACGTGATGAACGGCATGAATCCATCGAGTTTTTCATTCCGGAAGCGTCGCCAGTCCTGAACCGGATAGGCATAAAATCCATCTTCCGTATACTCGCCGTAAGCTTCTCCTGTACACGTATGCAGCATTGCGAGCGTTCGACCAATTTCGTACGCCAATTTTTTAGTCATCGTGACCGGTGCCTGTCCCGGTAAGGCAGCAAGTACGAACGCCCCGGTCGTCTGCCCGGGAGCTGCTTCAGCTAAGATGTGCGGCACGGGTACAAATTCTTCTAGTGCATGAATCCAGCCACGTTCCCGGTACCACTTTTCAGCCGTATACGGGCGCTTCAAGAAGACGACCTGACCATCCGTTAGGATGAGACGATCGACTTCAGAACTATACGATTCGTCGACAGTCGCGCATGCTGCGACGTCGAGTTGAAAATGTTCAATCCATTCGTCTCGCGTCATTCCGTCGTTCCCACTATTTTCTGTAGCGTTTCACCTGGTAGACCGTCAATCGGTCCAACATAGGTCGATTCAAAACCTAATCCGATCAAAATACGGCGCGACGCTTCATGTGCTGGATCAATCGTCGCCGTGACGACCTGTAGCTCTTCTTCTGTCGCTAACTGTAAGAGACGCTCTGCAATCGCTGTGCCGTATCCGCGTCCCCACTGATCGGGTAGTAGCATGTAACCGAGCTCTGCTTCGAACGGTTGCGTTTGACTTCGGGTCATGTGCCCGATTCCAATCCATGTCTCTTCGGCATAAATCAAATACGATCCGAGTCGGTCGTGCTGCTGTTGTTCAAGGATTCGCTCAAAGCGTTGTTTCGTTTCTGCGTCTGTTAATGCCTGTTCCGTGATGTAACGCATGACACGATCGTCTTGAACGAGCATTGCGTAGCGATCGTAATCGGACGCTGTCATTTTTCGTAATTCAATCATCTTATTCTCCTCTTCATGTCCGGTAGTCATTGTGGGTTGGGGTGAAGACATCTTCCGTTGACGGACGAACGATCGCAAAGTGTTCGACGTTATAATGACCATGCAAGACTTGATTGTGGTGGGCGATCATTTGCTCCGGCGTCAGGACATCGGAGCCGTTCGTCGTATGCCCGTCGGCGACGAGTGTGACATCAAAGCCGTGCACCGTCGCACTGCGCACCGCGGTATCGATGCAGTGTTCCGTCTTACAGCCTAAGACGATCAGATGTTCAATCGATGCTTGCTGTAGATGATCGAGCAAGGGGGTGCCATGAAACGCATTCGTCGCCGCTTTATCGAACGTGACACTGGACGCTGGAACGGGAATCGAGTCATGGACTGCAAACCCGGGTCCTGTTCCGCCAGCGACGTCCAGATCCCGAATGAAAACGACCGGGATGTTCCGATCGTCTGCTTCGAGTACGACCGCTTCGATGACATGCGCGACTTGTTCTTTTAAGTATACCGGACGTTCTTCCGTGTTCCCGTCAACAAGTTCCTGTTGAAAATCAATCACTAGCACCGCTTGTTTCATCGTCATGTTCCTCCTTGTAAAATCGACTGCTTGTTTCCTTCCCGTTCATCTGAATGATTTCCTGCTCCTGACAGACGCGAAACCTTTTAGCTGTTGGATTCGTTAAGAAGAAGGAAAGGATGTGTCTGGATGATTTGGTTTGGCGTCATCTTCTTATGTGTGCTTCTCGTCAATCTGACACTGGAGAAACTGATCATGAACCGGACGATGACAGGTCGCTGGTTCGTACGCAACTTACTCATTTGTCTCGGGATCACTCTATTACTATTCGGGATCGAACGTTATGTCCTATCCGGTCTGTAAAAAAAGCAGATAGCGATTTTTTAATCTGTACCCCATGTAAAGGACATTAATAAAAAAACTTATGCTGCTTCAAGGAGATGATTCCTGTACTGTACGGGAGTCATCTTTTTCATGTTCCATTGATAACGATGATGGTTGTAATAGTTAATGGCTTTTCGGATTTCACGCTGTAGTGAATCGAACGTGGTACAGGCCTTTAACTCGACGATATCCTTGAAATGCCCAAAGAATGATTCCTGGACAGCGTTATCCCAACAGTTGCCCCGTCGGGACATGGATTGACCTAGCTTCATACGCTTCACCTCTTTCTGGTAGGTCGGGCTCGTGTAGTGCCCTCCTTGATCTGAATGGATGAATGCGTCCTTGTCCAAGCGAATCCTCCGGTTCTTCCGTAAACGCTTCAACGTGTCCAATACAATGTCGAGATTGATGTTCTCAGAGAGTTGATGCGCCAATACCTCATTGGTCGAACCATCCACGATGGTCGAAAGATAGGCCCGCTTACCGTTCCCGTAAAATATGTAGGTGATATCGGTGAGAAGCACCTTATAGGGCGTGCCCTGTTTGAACTCGCGTTTGAGGTGGTTCGGCACCACCCGGTGCTCGGCGGTCGCCTTAATGAGCCGTTTGTATGGTTTCGCCTTACGGATTGGACACACGATGTTGTATTTCCGCATGATACGTCGGATGCACTTCAGGTTCATCGTCACACCGAAATGACCAGACAGCACCATCTTGATCTGCCTAGCACCCTTCTTGCGCTTCTTGAAGTGGAACGCCTTCAGAACGAAGTCACGAAGAGCCATGTCTCTCGATTCGCGCTCCTGTCTGATCTGTCTCCTCCGTTCCGAGAAATAGGCGTGGTATCCCTGACGTGACACCCCGGCCACCTGACAGAGATGGCTGACCATCCCCTTCATTTTGTGCTTGATGATGACACCTTGAATCAGCTCATATTTTTGCGATGTGCTTAGTCCAGCTTTCCTCTCCCTTCCGCCAGGCGGATCTCCTTTAATAGTTCGACCTCTGCTTTCAACAGCTTGTTTTCGGCCTCGAGCTTCGCGTACCGTTCTTCTGTAGACAGTTCTCTATCTCTCCACCTTCCTGAATTACTTGATCGTGTATCGCGTAGCCCCATTACCCCATCTTTTCGGTAAGCCCGTGTCCAGCGATTTTTACAAGAACTCATACGCCGTTCACCGAGTACCTCCACATCGAATCCACATCCCCGGAAGATTTCCACAGGGAACTTCCCTTCCAACGTCTGTGCTATAAAGAGTTCCTTGAACTCATCTGTATACGTGATCCCTTTCGGGCTCACAGATTTAACGTAAGGATTTGCGGCTAGCGCATCTATTTCTTTTGACGTAAACATCTTCTTCGACACTCGAATTCACTCCCAATATGATTTAGTCCAGTGTACACAAAAACCCTGAGCAGTAGACTTTTTTTTAGTGTCTACTACTCAGGGTACAGTTTATTTTCGCTACCTGCTTTTTTATTTAATAGACTTCGTAATTTTGCCCCGTCTGCGCCCCTTCGACACTCTTTTCGAACGCGGTCGCGACACGTGACGCCGGAACGGCTTCAAAACCACGGAAGAAGGGTCCGTACTTCTCGAGCGACTCAATCAGTACGTTCGGACTGACGCTGTTGATTCGAATACCTCGTGGCATCTCGATTGCTGCTGCATGAACGAACGCTTTAACCCCACCGTTCGCAAGAGCAGCAGATGCGCCTTGGCGAATCGGATCGTCCATCATGATGCCGGTCGTCAGCGTAAAGCTTCCTCCGTCTCGTACTGACGGTAAACCAAGTAGGACCAGATTGACCTGACCTTTTAGTTTACTGTCGATTCCAATTTGATTAAGCTCCGGTGTTAAGTCCGGCAATGGACCAAAATGAGCGCCACCTGTGGCACTGATAACAGCATCAACAGAACCGACTGTTTCATACATCGCCCGAATGCTTTCTTCTGATGTGATGTCGACTTGCACATCCGCTCCGCTTCGTCCGGCACGAATGATGTCATGACGCTCACTCAACCGTTCGACGACTGCCTGCCCAATCGTTCCGCTTGCTCCTACTACTAAAATTCGCATGATCCCTTCCCCTTTCACGTATCGCTTACCTATTTAGCCTACTGCACAGCAGATGATGGTTTCAAGGATTCTACCGGATGCGTCTTCAAGAAGATGAGGATTTCTTCGAACAAACGTTGTTTATCCCGATCGAGTGTCAGTAGATGTTTACTGTTCGGAAGAAGGACCTTTTTCTGATCTCGGCTCGGCACTGTCGTTTCGATTCGCTCGAGACTTGCATGATAGACGGCATCATCTAAGGCGCCAAGGAATAGAGCGATGGGCTGTGTGATCTTCGGCAAGACGACTCCTGTGTCGAGGATGAACTGTTGCAGTGCTCGTAAGTCTTTTTCTGGGCGTGGAAAATGACGGTCGACAAAGTCTGCGATCCACTCCGGCGAACGATCGTCAAATTGAAAATACCGTTCCGTATAACGAAGGACGCGGTGCTCGAGTCCGGCAATCGTCCGCTCAAGAATCGGCGTCGAGAGTATGATGAGTCCGGCACATCCTGACTGTTCTGCCAGTCGAAGAGCCATCACCCCACCGAGTGATTGCCCAATCAAAAAGAAGTCTTTGTGCCCTTGCTCATGTAAAAAGGCGCATCCGTCTTGCGCGGACTGCCAGACGTCTTCGATCGTCGTCGCAAACAAGCGCTCCGGCGATTCCCCGTGCCCAGCATAATTAGGCGCGTAACAGGTATAGCCGGCTGCATGTAAAAAACGAGCTAGTCCCCGCATCTCGTTCGCACTCCCGGTAAAGCTATGTAACAGCAAAACAGCAGGTCCGGGTCCTTCTAAGTACAGATCCTTTGATTTTGTGATCATGCGCGCATCTCCTTTTTATCTCTTCACACTTCCTCCACCGAAGTATTCTCCCGTAACGATTTTATAATCTGAAAGCCAGGGTAGTTCGCTTCAGATCGTCGTTCGCTATTTGAGCGGTAATAAGCATTCCAGTAACTGATCATCCGGTCTTCGATCCGCTTCATGTATGCCGGATCATTGGAGACGAATCGCCGCTTCACTTCCAGATCCCATTGCTCGATTGCGGGTACGATGATATCAACGATTTCACAGACGTATTCACTAGCAAGTTCAAGAATATAGATGAGTATCCATTCATCTTGTTGATTTGTTTTGAGTAACTGACGGAGATAACGTTCACGGATGTGACCATCATGGTGACGGGTGTAAAGGCAAAATAACATCGTTTTTTGAGTCGACGTCAGTTGTTTAATCCGCTCCGAGTCAACCTCTGGTACATATAAGCGAGTCGGAATCTGTATCTGGTCGTGCTCTGTATTTACTTCGATCGCCCCGGGTGATAAACGCGTCCAAGCAAACGGTAGACACGCTTGGACGATTCGGACGTCCTGTTCATATCGTTTAGGAAATGCGGCGATCCATCGATTCATCTTGTTGTCCTCCTATATAAAAAACCCCAAACGGCAGACACTTTCGCGCCTATCGTGTTGGTTTGGAATAAAGTTTGATTAAAAGGATGTGGCAAACGTTGGTTTTATATATAGAAGAAACCCACACGTTTTGAACAAAGTTTGATCAAAATGCGTGGGTTTCCTATTTAAGACATTTTGTTTTTATAAAAAAGATTGATTAAAATCTTAATGTATACAAATTTAAACTAAAGATATTTTATATATAGTTTCTTAAATTCTTCCGCAAATTCGGCAACAAGTTCTTTATCTATTGAAGTAATCCAAGTTTCATCATTATACTCAGCAGCATAGGTCCAATTATACGAGCCATGCATTACAAATTCGAAATCCACAATGCAAAATTTATTATGTACAAGATTATATCCATAAGCTCCAAATCCAGGTACAAATAAAGCATTGAAGTCACGTATTAATTCGTTTTTTAATCTATCATTGTTAGACACGTCTGAAGTCACAATTCTAATCTGTATTCCTTCTTTTTTCTTAGATAAAAGCTCTTCGTAAATTACTCTGTCTGTAAACCATGCAATAGACGCCCAAATAACATATTTTGCAATTCGTATACCTTGTATAATTTCTTCTCGGATTTCTTCAAACGCAACAGAATGTTCATTTCTATCAATATCTTGCCCTTCAACAGGTTTAGGCTTAATAAGCACACTTCCTAAAGCATATTCTTCTGTCTCTCTATAAATATAAGATACTAACTTTCTAAAAGATTCAATTAATCTTTTTGCTTCTTTCAACATCGGTATTCTTATTCTAATGATTATATTTTCATAATACTGATAAGATTTTCTGGTGAAATTTGTTGTCTTTTCAAAATCTATCTCGGCATAACGTAAAATGCTAAGTATTTTTTCTCTATGCTCGTAGTCTTCTCCATCCCATTTTAAAGTCTCTATCATTGTTCTCAAAAATTGGCTTTCATTCATAATTTCACCCACTTTTATTTTTATAATCAAAAATTTCAAAATTATATTTAAAGTTTTTCAATAAGTATATGTGACATTACTTGAATCATAATTTTCCTGATTTCTCTTGCATTATTTAACGCTGATGATCGTTCCTTTAATTTATTTTTTATGTTTTGTTCATTAATCAGCTTTTGATCCTCTTTATTGTATTTGATTAGTTCTTCTGCATACACGCTATCAATAATTTCTTCTTTAGCTGCCCTATTAAGTTCTTCAAATTTAATAAAATGATCAAATCTAGAATATATCGGATCCCCCAGGTTTTTCCTTATTTCATTTTCATTTAAATAGTTAGAAGTGCAAAATATAACAATATTTTCTAAATTCACATCATAAAAT
The DNA here is from genome assembly GCF_038006045.1 of Exiguobacterium sp. FSL W8-0210. Classification (NCBI taxonomy): domain Bacteria; kingdom Bacillati; phylum Bacillota; class Bacilli; order Caryophanales; genus Exiguobacterium; species Exiguobacterium sp. FSL W8-0210. The sequence continues at coordinate 179,752 of NZ_JBBOUK010000001.1, read as the reverse complement.
TTATCGGTATATACTCCTTCATCAAACAATTGATAAAATGCGCTATAAAACATAGGATGTGCTTTGTCAAACTCATCTAATAAAATAACATTTGTTTCTCTATCTAATAAATCTTTAGCGAAAGAACTACTTTTATCCCCAAATATATAATTCATAAAATTTTCGCTATGAAACATAGATAATTGTTTTCTAAACAAAGTTTTATTTGAATTTATAACCTTATTTACAAACTTAGCTGTTTCGGTTTTCCCAACACTTGTTGGACCATAAAACATAATCACTGTAGGCTTTTTTGTCCCTTCATTTGTTAAACTATATAATGAAGTTAAAAGTTCGTTTTTCACATTTTGTTGTCCATAAATAACTTTATCAAAATCATTTTTTATAGATTTCAAATGCTCTATCTTTATTTTTTTATATTCATGATTGCATACTGTAACATCTAAGTTGTTTTTGGAAATTTCTATCTGATGTAATATTTTTGCTGGTGGATTATGAAGATGTATCTCATCATAACCTAATTTTTCAGCAAATAATAAACTATAAATTAAAAATCCTTCAATAAAAAAATCTGCTACACCTGCATACTCATCCGAATGTATTACAAGAAAATCATACTGATTTAGCAAATCCTCCGTTGAACTCTCTTTTGAATCAATTAGTCTAACTAACATTGCAAGAGTTAAATAGTTTTCTTTAGGTATTATCTTGTCAAATTCCTTTTTAGGACCATTAAAAATACTAATCTTCAATTATTTTTGCCTCCACACCGGCTAAAATAACATCATAAACTTTTAAAGTTTCTTCCGAATTATTTTGTCCACCTTCTAAAATTTCACTCGCTGTAATTCTAGTAGATTGCGAATCAATGTCCATTTCATTTTCAATATTAAATTCTTTTTCTTTTGCTAATCCCACTTCAACTGCATAATAATTAAGCTGCATTCTCAATAAATCCATTAAACTATAAGCATTTTTAAACTCTTTAATATTAAATCTAAATATTACTTTTTTTTCATCTTTATACGCAAGTAATTCATAATATCCTTTTGCACTTTCTAATATCTCATCAAAATTAAGAATATCAAAATCGTCCATTTCTGCTAGTAATGGTGAACCTTCTTTTATTATCTTCATATAAGGAGTGTACATTTTTAAAAATGCAAAAGAATTCTTTATAGGTCTAATTTTGTAATTCTCAAAAATTGATATTTTATTTTCTTCTTTTAACTTATTACTTAGTTTATAAAAATCAGCCAATATAGTATTAGAAATAGTTTTGCTAACAAGCGAATCCTTTGAATTAGATATATCAGTACTTACCTTTGTACTAAAAGCCGCTTTGATTGCTGTAAAGAAACTAGTACCTGCACCTACTTCCGCTGACACTTCTGCTTTACCTCCAAAATGGAATGTACCCTTGTCCTCATCAACTGAAATTAGTTCTCCACCATATTCAATTTGTAAAATATCTGTTGCTGATCCTTCATCAAAATATATAATTTTCTGCATATCTACCCTCCAAAAAAATCATTATTGTAAGTATTTATTTAATACTACATTAATGACCTTCTAACTTTATAACTCCAACGCCAACTGTTCTGACATTAGCTCTGCTTGTTCAATTACTGTTTCAACTGCTTGCTTACTGATTTCTGGCGGGTAGCCGTATTTCTTCAGTAATCGTTTGACCATCACACGCATTTTTGCGCGTGCAGAGTCACGTAGATTCCAGTCAATACTCATATTTTCTTTGATGGACTGAGTTAATTCATGGGCGATGATTTTTAACGTATCATCCCCTAAAACTTGTTCGGCTGTATCATGTGAAGCTAATGCGTCATAGAATGCGACTTCTTCCATGACCATGCCATTATCTTCTCCACGTTTATAAGCCCCGTCCATTTCCTTCGCTAATTCAATTAATTCCTCAATAACTTTAGACGTTTCAATTGTGCGTTTATTATATTTGTTTAGTGAGTTCGCTAACATTTCCGAGAACTTGCGCGCCTTGATTAAGTTACTACGCTGCACATTTTTCACTTTGCCATTCAATAAACGATTCAGTAATTCTACTGCTAAATTCTTTTGTGGTAACGCTCGAACATCTTCTAAAAATTGATCGGATAAAATCGAAATATCGGGATTCTCTAGTCCAAGCTCTTTATAAATATCAATAACATCTTCAGAGATAACCGATTTTGAAATCAATTGATTAATTTGTGCATCCATTTGAGTAGCTGTTTTCTTTTTGCTACCATCACCGATTGTTTTCACAATACTCGCTTTTACAGCTTTAAAGAAACCAATTTCATCGTTTAATTCCTCTGCCTCTTGTGTCGTCGCACATAAAGCATATGCTTTCGATAATTCCGTTACGGTATCTAAAAAGCGTTTCTTTTCTTCTTCACCTAGTCCAATGACATAGTCCATTGTATTGACAATTGCTTTAATCCGTTGCGATGATTTTTCGGATTTAAAGCCTGAATAATCATGACCGTATAACAATTCTAAAATAAGCTGATGTTTTTCTAACATGACATCTACTGCAAGAGCTGTATCAACCCCGGCTGTTTCACGGTCACTATCTGTATACTGCTTTAATGCCTGTTTTAAATTATCTGCAATACCAATATAATCAACAACTAAGCCACCTGGTTTATCTTTAAACACACGGTTTACACGTGCGATAGCTTGCATTAAGTTATGGCCTTTCATCGGTTTATCAATATACATCGTATTCATTGAAGGTACGTCAAATCCAGTTAGCCACATATCTCGCACAATGACGATTTTTAATGGGTCATCATTATCCTTCATACGACGCGCTAAAAATTCGCGACGCTTTTTATTACCGATAAACGGCTGCCATTCTACAGGATCACTAGATGAACCTGTCATAACGATTTTAATAGCACCTTTATCATCGTCATCTGAATGCCATTCTGGTCGTAGTTTAATAATTTCTTTATATAAATCAATCGCAATGCGACGCGACATGACGACAATCATTGATTTACCAAACATCGCTTTTCCACGTTCTTCATAGTGATGTACTAAATCTTGTGCCATTTTTTCGACACGCGAACCAGCACCAGCTACTGCTTCTAAACGGGACCATTTTGACTTTAGTTTTTCTTTTGTCGATAGTTCTTGATCTTCTGTAATATCTTCATAATCACCATCAATTGCTAATCCCTCTGGTAATTCTAAAGGAATAACACGTGACTCATAAAAAATCTTAACTGTCGCACCATCTTCTACAGCCTGTGACATATCATACACATCAATGTATTCACCAAATACTGCTGGTGTATTACGGTCTGTTGATTCTACTGGTGTCCCAGTAAATCCAATGAATGAAGCATTCGGCAATGCATCACGAACATATTTCGCATAGCCATACTTCACTTCACCTTCGTGATCTTTCTGTTGTGATAATGCTGCACCGAAACCATATTGTGAACGATGTGCTTCATCAGCCATGACAATAACATTTGTACGGTTTGTTAAGCATGGCATCTCACCTGTTTCTTCATCAGGTGAGAATTTTTGTAATGTCGTAAAAATGATGCCTCCTGATTCTACATTTAGTAATTCACGTAAAGAATCACTAGACTGCGCTTGGCTTGGTGATTGCCGTAAAATATCCTCCGACATCGAGAATGTTTTATACAGCTGATCATCTAAATCATTACGGTCTGTTAAAACCACCAATGTTGGGTTATTCATCACTTTAATCAGTTTCCCTGCATAGAACACCATCGATAAACTTTTACCAGAACCTTGCGTATGCCAAACGACACCAATCTTATGGTCACCATCTTCCGCAGTTGCTACTTGTGCTTTTTCAACTGCTTTATTCACCGCATGATATTGGTGATAGGCAGCTAAAATTTTGAATGTGTTTTCACCATCTGATTGGAATAAAATAAAGTTTTGAATAATATCCAGTAATCGACGAGGTTCTAACATTCCATTAATCATTACTTCAAGTTGCGGTTCAGCAGGACTGGCTAATGAAGTACCATCAACCGTACGCCATTTCATAAAACGTTCTTCATTCGCAGTAAGAGAGCCAACACGCGCATTAATACCATCACTCGTAATCAAAAAGGCATTGTAACGGAATAGTGTAGGGATTGCTTGTTTATACGTTTGGATTTGATTGTATGCATCTGAAATATCAACATCTTCATTTGTCGCATTTTTGAGCTCCATCACAACAATAGGTAAGCCATTAACAAAGACAAGTACATCGGGACGTTTATTTGATTGTCCTTCAATAATCGTAAACTGATTAACTGCCATAAAATCATTGTTTTGTGGATTTTCAAAATCAAACACATAGACAGAAACAGTCGGATTATAACCATCTTCTCCTTGTACTTGTATCTCAATACCATCCGTCGCAAGCTTGTGGAATTGTTTATTATTCAAGATTAAATTTGGCGAAGCATTCGCCACAATCTTTTGAACAGCTTCTTCAATGATTTTTACAGCAAGTGTTGGATTTATCTTTCGCAAAGCGTCACGTAAACGATCAACTAAGACAACATCTTGAAAACTATCACGCTCTGGATTATCACCATCCGGTGCAATATCTGGACCTTCCACAATGTCATACCCTAGTTCCTCTAACCATTCCAGTGTTGCCCCTTCTAACTCTGATTCATTGTATTTAAACATGTCTTATACCTCCAAATTATCAGGGATTTCGATTTCACCCGATAATAGTTTTGGGAGTAGGATATCGCGGAGTTCGACTAACTTTTTATTTTCTGACCTTAATTCATAGATTTCATTTAATAATGGGGTAACAGTAGCAGTTAAAGCATCCATAAGATTTTTAGGTGGTAATGCTAATTTGAACTTTGAAAGAATAGAAAATGTAATCTGAGGGAAAGTTCCTGATCTGCTTTCAGCAATCTGATTTAATTCATTGATAGTGCTCTGCATAGTTAACCATATATAAAATAATTTACTTGAAAGAATTTCTTCATTTGTTCGCAATACCATTAATTTTGTAGACACAACGTAATCATCAGCATTTTCTATTTGTATATATGCATATCTTTTATTTTTCGGACGAATTTCGCTATACAATATATCATTTTGTTCAATTAACTTTTTTGCTTGGCCCGGCATGTTTTTAGTAGGAAGAAAATCGACATCAGCTATTTCTCCGTCTAACACATCAGAGGTGTTAAGGAATTTTGCATATTGCTTTTCTTTTTTATTAATACTATTAGAAATACTTTTTGCAAATTCATTTACATTGTAAATTTCCCATGCTTTAGGTATCTCCCCTAACTCACTTTCCTCCATTTCTCCACCACTTGATTTATACGGTTTTCCTTCTTCATTTGGAAATTCGAAGTCGATGAACCAGTGTTTGAAAAGAGTTTGAGAAAGTTGTTCGAGATTAGATATAATTTTGGTATTTAATTCGATTTCCTTATCGATATTTGAAAGGAAATCCACTATTTTATTTTGAACTTTAATATTTGGTAAATAAATTTCGATTTTATTTAAAGTTTCTGTTCTAAGACTAGGTATGGTAGTACCTTCGTTATAATAATTAAAATCTATTTGTGAAAGATAATAATAGATATATAGAGGTAACGCTTTATTTTCATTTATTTCAGTATAAAATAATGTATCTACTGTCCAAAAAGGTTTATCGATATATTTAACTTTACTAATGCTACCTTTTCTACCAATCAAAACAGAAGGCTTATCATATAAAAATTTATTAGCATACCCCATCACACCACCTGTTCCGAGAATGGGAAACTCACCATTTTCATCTTCCACTTTTTTTTGATTCTTTCCGTACTTTATTTTCATTAATTCTTGTAATTCATAGCATTCTAATTTAAATCTCATACCCAATACCACCTAATGCTTTACGAATCTGTTCTTCTAATTCTTTCGATTTTGCAAATTGCGCTGATAATTCACTTGTTAAACGTGCCATTTTTTCTTCAAATGGTTCGCCATCATCTTCTTGTTCTGCTAAACCTACATAACGTCCTGGTGTTAAAATATGATCGTTATTTCGTACCTCTTCAACTGTTGCTTCTTTACAAAAACCTAATTCATCCGTATATTCTTGTTCATTCGTACCACGCCACGCATGGAACGTACCAGCAATTTTTTGAATGTCTTCATCACTAAATTCTTTATGCGTACGATCTGCCATAAATCCTAAATTACGTGCATCAATAAAGAGAATTTTATTATTGCGTTCACGTTTGCCTGTCTTCACTTTATTTTTCGATACGAACCATAAACATACAGGAATTTGCGTTGAGTAAAATAGCTGACCTGGTAGTGTAACAATACATTCCACTAAGTCATTTTCAATTAAGTTTTTACGAATTTCCCCTTCGCCACCTGAGTTAGAAGACATCGAGCCATTCGCTAAAACGAAACCTGCTGCACCAGCCGGTGCTAATTTTGAAATCATATGTTGTACCCAAGCATAGTTGGCATTACCTTCTGGAGGAATACCATATTGCCAGCGCATATCATCTTGTAGCTTATCGCCACCCCAATCTTTAATATTGAATGGTGGATTCGCCATAATGTAGTCAGCTTTTAAGCCTTTATGTAGATCATTTAAAAATGTATCTGCGTGATGTGGGCCTAAGTTTGCATCAATCCCACGAATTGCTAAGTTCATTTTACAAAGTTTCCATGTCGTTGGATTAGACTCTTGACCATATACAGACAGGTTATCAATACGACCTTGATGTTCTTTAATGAATTTAGATGATTGTACAAACATACCACCAGAGCCACATGCAGGGTCATATACACGGCCTTTGTATGGTTCTAGCATTTCAACTAGTAAGCGAACGACTGAAGATGGTGTGTAGAACTCGCCACCATTCTTGCCCTCTGCGCTTGCAAAGTTACCTAAGAAATATTCGTAAACACGACCGATAACATCCTTTTCACGGCTCTCTTCATCACCGACCTTGAATGAAAATAAGTCGATTGTTTCGCCAAGGCGTGTTTTATCTAATTCTGGGCGTGCAAATGATTTAGGTAATACCCCCACTAATGATGGATTTTCTTTCTCAATTGCAACCATTGCAGCATCAATTAATTGACCTACTTCGGGTTTTTTTGCATTGTCTTTAATGAATGACCAACGCGCTTCTTTTGGTACAAAGAAAATATTCTCCGCAACATATTCATCACGGTCTTCCTCGTCTGCCCATTCATCTGCTTTTAACTCCGCATATTTTTCTTCAAATGCATCAGATACGTATTTTAAAAATAATAACCCTAATACCACATTTTTATATTCGCCAGAATCCATTGACCCTCGCAATTTATCTGCCATTTTCCATAACTTTTCTTCAAATCCTAAGTTTGCTGTCGCCATGTTGTTTTCTCCTGTAGCCATGTATTTTCTATGCCTATTATATCAATTTTCCAGCATGAAAAATTGCAAATAACAATATATTGTAACCGCTAGAATTTAGTTGACGGTTTTTGCTCGATGACGCTTTACACTTTTGCTCAATTTATTTAGAACTCTAGTAAAATAGTGATTGTCATTATTTGATCTGGAGGGAAAAACGTTGGAGGAAAAGTTAATGCTACATATCAAAATCCATCAGTTATATCAAAAAAAATTTAAGATTGCTCAAATTGCAAAAGAACTTAAAATCTCAAGACCTACGGTCTATAAGTATTTGAACATGACTTTCGAAGAAGTGAAAAGTCATTCAGAAGAGTTATCGCAATCGAGGGTCAAAAAGTTGGATCCGTACAAAGACTGGATAGTAGCCTGGTTAGAGGAGTTCCCACACCTCAGCAGCGCTCAAATCCATGATTGGTTACTGGAAAGATATCCGGAACTTCTAGTCGGTGGAAGCACCGTCAGGACGTATGTCAGAGAAATACGCGAAGTAAATCAAATCGATAAAAAACGGAAGGTACGCCAATACGAGGCGATTCCTGAACAACCGATGGGAAAACAACTCCAAGTTGACTGGGGAGAAACGAAGCAAAGAACGAAGAGTAACAAAGAAATCAAGTTATACTTCATCGCTTTCGTGCTCGCTCACTCTCGCATGAAGTATATGGAGTGGCAGAACAGACCATTCACGACACGAGACGCTATACGTTGTCATGAGAATGCCTTCCAGTTTTACGGCGGACGGACAACCGAAATTGTCTACGATCAAGATCATCTGATTGCGGTCAGTGAAAATGCAGGTGAACTCCTATTGACCTCTGAATTCCAACAATATGTGCAGCAAAGAAAATTCAACGTCCATTTGTGCAGGCGTGCGGACCCAGAATCTAAAGGAATGATCGAGAACGTCGTCAAGTATATCAAAGGAAACTTTGCGGATAGCCGTGTGTATTCGAACATCGAAGATTGGAATCGACGGGCGTCGCAGTGGCTAGCACGGACAGGAAATCATAATGTCCATCAGACAACGAAAAAAAGACCAGCTGAAGTGTTCTCCTTCGAAAAACAACACTTACAACCGGTCCGTTCGTTACTCTCATATGAAAGTACCCATGTGTCGAGTATAGCAAGGAACGTTAGCAAGGACAATACGATTCGATACCGTTCCAACCGTTATTCAGTCCCTCTCGGGACCTATTCTTCCTATGCGGCCAACACCGTCTTTATCGAGTTGACTGACGCTAACCGACTGCTCATCCGGACACAGCCGGAAGGGAAAGTGATTGCGGATCATCCCGTCAGTTCAGAAAGAGGGAAATTGATTCAGAGCCGTCATCATCTAAGGGATCGTTCACATGGCATCGACGAGCTTAAACAACATCTGACCGGCCACTTTACGGATGAGGAAAAAGCCACGCATTACTTGGAAGAACTCTGCAAAAAATTTCCGCGCTACAAGCGTGAGCAGTTAGCGATCATCGAAAATGTCATCCATGACTATGGTCCGCAATTGGACCAGTCACTCGAGAAATGTACACAGGAGAAGCTATACAGCGCGAATGACTTTCGAGACGTCGCACGTTACCTGAGTTCGAATACGAGTCCGATCGCGGAATCACGTGTCCATTCCATCGGAAAACATGTTTCTGATATCCAAGTGAACACACGTCCGTTAAGTACGTATGTCAGTATCTTGAGAGGAGACGTGTGATGAATCAGACCGTGACAGACTTACAACAGCAGTTCAGACAGTTGAGATTGGCGGAGACCGCCGATGCGCTTCCACAGATTTTACGAGAAGCTGAGAAATCATCTTGGACGTATCTAGAGTTTCTCGAAGCCATCACACGTCATGAACGGGAGAAACGAGAAGCGAAGAGCTTAGAAAGACGTATGAAATGGGCTCGCTTCCCTTTTTTGAAGCCATTATCAGAATTTAAAATTGATGAACAAACGGCCCTGACGGGCCGACAATTGAAGCAGTTGATCGAATTGAGTTGGCTCGAGCAGCATTATAACTTAATCCTACTCGGTCCGCCTGGCGTCGGCAAAACGTTTTTAGCAGTCGGCTTGGGATTAGAAGCTGTCCAACGTGGATACAGAGTATTTTTCGTTACGATGGGTGAGTTGATTCACTTATTGAAATCGGAGGAGTTTTCTAATAAGTCTAAAGTTCAACTAAAGCGTTTGAGAGAATCCGATCTCGTCATCGTTGACGATTTGATGTATATGGCGATGGATCAGAGAGAAGCTAATCTATTCTTCCATCTTATCAATCATCTGTATGAACGAAGCTCAATTATTCTAACCTCGAATAAAAGTCCGGATCAATGGGGCGAACTAATTGGTGATCAAGGAATCACAACTGCAATATTAGACCGTCTCTTACATCGTGTCGAAGTGATTCATAGCGATGACGACAGTCATCGCATGAGAAATCGTAAGAATTTATTTTCAACAGAAGTGTAAATATCAATCGAGCAGAAAACGTCAATTTCTACTTGACGTCGACATATATTCAATTTTTTTAATTTATATGATTTTAGATAATAATAATTTGGCCCTATGTTCATAATTTTTCTTACTATGCTTTGCCTTTTGTACAGTCACTCCCTTATCTTCAACCTCTTTCAGCGATTCTTTCAACCATGCACCATTATCTTTGACCAAATTCTCTAGTAATTGCTCAATAACGATATCCCACCGAGTTCTTTGTTGGGCTTCTAAAATAAGCATCGCGAGAGATTTATACTCACGTTCAATTTCCACAATGAAATAATGATGTCCATTAAAAAGTTGAACACTTCCTAAAGCATATTTTCTTCTTGTGATTCCATCATCTAAAAAACTAAACTTTCTACTGTCTTCAAAAGTTGGTAACTCTTCAATTTCCACGTCGACTGTCTGAACGTCAGGAAAATCATTTAATTTGTTTAATATTTTTATAAACTCTCCTAGTTCCCCCGTCATTGAAGCTTCATGTATACCAATTAATTCGATTCCCCTTATTAAACTATTTCCTCCCGTACCTGCGACGGTACGCTTGTTGGTATCTTCTATCCTAAATTGCTTTGTATGTTCATTCTTGTCTTCTCTAAGTTTACTTGTGCTAGTCGTCATTTTTTTTAGTTGAGGTAAATTCGTGTAATCATGATATTGATTATCTATTGGAATCAAATCAAATTCTTCACTAGCACCTGCATCTTCATGATCAAGTTCATATGGTTCTTCTACTGAATCACTTTTTACAAATGTGTGTTTCTTCGTTTCACTACTTTTCTCTTTTGTTGTGAATTCTGGATGTGTAAAAGATACCTTATCATACGGAATTTCTTTATTTCGCACAGAAAGAATTCTTAGAATTAAATCACTGCTCATTCTTTTTTTAATTACAGCTTTAATAACAATTGGTTGATCTATCGTCCATTCAAATTTCAGCTTTCCCGTATCTACAAAGGTATAGCCAATATTCATATATAAATTACGTATATCAGGATTTGTAATGACCCATAACAATTGAAATAAAAAATCGTTTTTTGTGTACTTCTTTTCATACGTAGAATTAAAATCAATATGAAGATGATTGTCACACTGACTTTCTATAAAATAATTTAAAAAAGAATTATTCATCTCTAGCAAACGATAAAGTAAAAAACGATTGGGTGCTAATATACTTCGAATACTTTCAATTAATGGCAATATATAAATCTGGTTTCTGTATTTAAATTTAAAACCAGTTGATTTAGTCTTTTCTTCTGTATTTAAAATCTTCCATTCACTTTCAAAATATTTAACTTGATTAGGATAAATCGTTATTTCTATTTCTTCTGTAGGTGCAGGAGCAATACTTTCGCTAACTATTCCATCTACATATGAGTGCTGGATAGCTAGAAACGGTAGCATTCCCCAATCTAATAAAAGCTTTTCTGTTTTACCATTAGACGAATTGTAATATTAAGTGCAACACCTAGCTGAAAACACAAAAAAACCCATAACAACCTCGTGTAGAATAGAGTTACCACACAAAATTCAACGGAGGATTCGTTATGAGCTATGTTCATCTTACCACATCAGAAAGAGTCAAAATAGAAACTTATCTAGAGCTTGGATTTTCAATGTGAAAGATCGCTCAGCATCTCGGTCGACAGCCGTCTACGATTTCACGTGAACTAAAACGGAATCCCTCCTACAATGCGATCAACGCCGAACGGCGTTATGAGATGCAAAAAAAGAATTGTGGAGCACGCACGCTGTTCAGCGCTTCGCTTGGCTCACGCATCCTTTCGAAACTGCGAGAGACATGGTCTCCCGAACAGATCGCCTGACGGCTCTTTCACGAACAGGGACCATCGTACAGTACAATCTATCGATGGATATATAAAGGATTCATATATATAAAGGATTCATCAAGAGCGATTTAGGCGTCTTACGACAAAAAGGAAAGCGCCAAAAGCCACGTGAGACACGAGGTCGCTTCAACATCGGGCTTCCGATCAGTAAACGTCCATCGGACGTCCGGGGTCGAGAAACGTTCGGGCACTGGGAGTTGGATACTGTCGTATCAGGACGAGGGCAGACAAAGGCATGTGTCGCGACATTCATCGAACGTAAAAGTCGGTTCTATATCGTACTACCGATGGTCGATCGTTCTTCTCACTCGATGGAACATGCCATCCGAACACTTTACTCTTCTTTCCCATCGGGAGCGTTTCAAACCATGACGACGGATCGCGGTAAGGAGTTCAGCTGTCACGAACGGATACAGGACTCTCTTGGTATCCCGATGTACTTCGCGGATCCCTATTCTTCATAGCAACGTGGCAGCAATGAGAATGCCAATGGTCTTCTCCGTGAGTTCTTCCCAAAGGGAACCAACTTTGGAATGATCAACAAGACAGAATTAGAATACGCACTTTCTAGAATCAACAATCGCCCAAGAAAGTGTTTGGATTGGAAAACTGCATACGAGGTCTTTTCCGAAGAAGTGTTGCGCTTAATTTGACAAACCGTCACATAAAAACACCCCTTTGAATTAGTTTGATCCAAAGGGGCGAAACGGTGCAACTTTTTTAAAAACAGTATGACTTTTTTCAAAACGGTATAACTTTATTTAAAATCTACACTTTCCTTACATACATTTAAAAATTTTATTCAACCGTTACTGACTTCGCCAAGTTACGTGGCTTATCGACGTCACAGTCGCGACCGAGTGCCGCGTAGTATGAAATCAATTGAAGTGGCAAGACAGACAAGAGCGGTGACAAGAGTGGCTCGACTGCTGGGATGACGAATGCATCCGTCGGCAATTCAAGACCTTCTGCTGCGATGACACACGCGTTTGCACCACGTGCGACGACTTCCTTGACGTTCCCACGGTTGTTGAGGTGAACATGTGGTTGTGTCACGAGCGCGATGACCGGTGTGTTGTCTTCGATCAAAGCGATCGGACCGTGCTTGAGCTCTCCACCCGCGTATCCTTCTGCTTGGATATACGAGATCTCTTTGAGTTTCAATGCACCTTCCATCCCGACGTATGCATCTTGTCCACGACCGATGAAGAACGCGTTACGTGACTCAGACAAGTATTCTGTCGCGATTTCTTGGAAACGATCCTTTTGAGACATGACCGATTCCATCGCACTTGAGATTTTACCGAGTTCCTTCATGAGATCGAAGTTGACGGCAACCCCTTTCGCTTGAGCAAGGTCAAACGCAAGGACAGCAAGGACAGCGATTTGAGCTGTATACGCTTTTGTTGAAGCAACGGCGATTTCTGGACCCGCGTGGAGCAACAATGTTGCGTTCGCTTCACGTGACAATGTTGATCCTGGAACGTTCGTGATCGTCAGTGCCGGGTGACCAAGTTTCTTCGCTTCGACGAGAACGGCACGGCTATCCGCTGTTTCACCTGATTGTGAAAGGAAGAGGAAGAGCGGTTTCTCTGTCAATAATGGCATGTTGTATCCGAACTCAGAAGAGATGTGCACTTCTGTCGGGATGCCTGCGATTTGTTCGATCAACTGTTTCCCGATCAAACCAGCATGGTAGCTTGTTCCGCAACCAATGATATAGACACGGTCACGACCGAGTACGAGATCACGGACCGATTGGTCGAGTGTGATGTCGCCTGCTTCGTTTTGATATTTTTGAACGATGTTACGGATGACCGCTGGTTGCTCATCCATCTCTTTGAGCATGTAGTGCGCGTACGTTCCTTTTTCGATGTCTGATGCATCGATTTCAGCCGTGTATGCTTCACGCTCTTGAACGTTCCCATCGAGATCTTGGATCGTGACGCTATCACGCGTCAAGATGATCATCTCGCCATCATGCAACTCGATGAATTGATCCGTTACTTGTAACATTGCCATTGCGTCTGATGCGACGACGTTGAACGTACCGTCACCGAGACCAACGAGAAGTGGTGATTTGTTTTTCGCAATGTACAAAACGTCTGGATTTTCAGCATCGATCAATGCGAGGGCATACGAACCGTGCAAGACACGGAGTGTTTGACGGAATGCTTCCGCGACGTCACCTGTCTCGTTGAAGTTCTTTTCGATCATCTGAACGATGACTTCTGTATCCGTGTCGCTGAGGAGATCGACATTCAATTCTGCTTTCAACTGCTCATCGTTCTCGATGACACCGTTGTGCACGAGTGTGAAACGTGTTGACGCACTTTGGTGCGGGTGCGCGTTTGGTACGCTTGGGACACCGTGTGTCGCCCAGCGTGTGTGTCCGATTCCGACTGTGCCGTCTGCATCTGCAGGAACGACTTCGCGTAGCGCAGCAATCCGGCCTACTTCTTTGTGGACTTGGACGCCGTCGTTGACGAACGCAAGACCTGCCGAGTCATAGCCGCGGTACTCGAGCTTCTCGAGACCTTTTAATAAAATTTCCTTCGTGTTGACCTGTCCGATCATACCTACGATTCCGCACATGTTACATCTCTCCATTTACAAGTATTTCCCTAAAGAGGAAACGGCTCTTGTTGAGAGGATCCCGATCGGTCTGTTTGTCCGTCCAATCACTTGAACGATTTCAGAACGATTTACGGTATGGATCTGGTACCGGGAGGCATCCGCCGAATGATTCGATAAACCTCCACCTCGTCAGCTTTCATCCTATGAAGAAAGCCCTGGCGCTTCTTGTTTCCGTCTGACCCCGTTTCTGTCCGACTTCACCATCATACGAACTTTAATCTGAAAAAGCAAGAAAGGTAACGTATTTGTAACTATTCCCGATATTTTTCTAATCAATACGTATAATCCCTATATTTTGTAAAAATCTCAATCTGTTTTTCTAAAATAATTGTAAAAAAAGAAGCAGAGCAATCGCTCTGCTTCGGGCTACTTAGTTTTCTTGTAACGCGTAGTTCTCACGAACGACGTTCGCGATCCGTTCGACGTATGCATCACATGCTTCTTGTGTCGGAGCTTCTGCCATGACACGAACGAGTGGTTCTGTTCCTGACGCACGAACGAGGATCCGTCCGTTCCCCGCCATCTCTGCTTCGACTTCAGCAATGATCGCTTGCACGGCAGGACCGCTCATTGCGCCATTTTTGTCTGAAACACGGATGTTTACGAGACGTTGTGGGAAGATCGGCATCTCAGCTGCGAGTTCCGATAACTTCTTCCCTGTCGCTTTCATGATTTGCAACAACTGGACGCCCGACAACATGCCGTCCCCTGTCGTTGAGTAATCCATGAAGATGATATGACCAGACTGTTCGCCACCGAGTGTATAGTCGTTCTTACGCATCTCTTCGACGACATAACGGTCACCGACCGCTGTTTGAAGCGCCGTCATCCCGTTTTCTTCGACGGTTTTATGGAAACCGAGGTTACTCATGACCGTCGCAACGATCGTGTTGTCTTTCAGACGACCGAGTTCGTTCAAGTATTTCCCGCAGATGAACATGATTTTATCGCCATCCACGATATCGCCGTTCTCATCGACTGCGATCAAGCGGTCGCCGTCTCCATCAAACGATAAACCAACATCTGCGCCTTTTTCCTTAACGAAGGCAGCAAGATGTTCAGGGTGTGTCGAACCAACACCATCATTGATGTTGAGTCCGTTCGGAGTTGTACCGATCGTCGATACTTCCGCTTCCAAGTCACCGAATAGACGTGGTGCGAGGCTTGACGTCGCCCCGTGTGCGCCGTCGATCGCGACATGGATGCCTGAGAAATCTTCATCCGATGTCTGACGAAGCATGTGGAGATATTTCTGAGCCCCTTCATAGTAATCATGAACGAAGCCGAGTTCTTTTCCGGCTGGACGTGGCAATGTATCTTCTGCTTCGTCGAGCAATGCTTCAATTTCAAGTTCTGTTGCGTCATCGAGCTTAAAGCCGTCTGAACCGAAGAACTTGATCCCGTTATCTTCAACTGGATTGTGCGATGCAGAGATCATGACTCCGGCTGTCGCATCCATCGTTTTTGTCAGGTACGCGACACCCGGTGTCGAGATGACACCAAGACGCATGACTTCTGCACCGATTGATAAAAGACCAGCGATGAGTGCGTTCTCAAGCATTTGACCAGAAACACGTGTATCGCGTCCAATCAAGACTTTTGGTCGTGTGCTTTCGTGTTTCGTCAACACGTAACCACCTGTTCGACCGAGGCGATATGCTAGTTCCGGTGTCAATTCTACGTTTGCGACGCCGCGTACGCCGTCAGTTCCAAAATACTTACCCATGTGTTATTTCCTCATTTCACTAATTTGTTTTAATTGGTCGGAATCGATGTCAGGGGAATCGCTTTTAATGTGACATCCATATTATCCGGACGCAGGACATCAAAGGCTTTTGATGTCTGATACGAGATCGGCAATCCATGCGTTCCTTCTTTTAATCCTGTCACGTCGATGACCGCTTTGATATCCGTCGCATCAATCGATGCTAAATCAGATTCTTTCCCACGGACGACGACATCAATCGTTTGATTATAATCAATCGTATACTTTGATTCATCGAATCCATTCAACGTGACCGTCACACCCGGAATCGTTTTCTCCGCTCGATCCTCGACGGTTTCTGTCGTCGAATTGGCATTTTCTTTTTCGACGACGATATTGACGGTGACCTGTGTCGGATCCATCGCCGTCGCGTTTTCCGGTTCGACGAGTTTGACGGTTTTTTCCGTCGTCTTCGTCAATCCTTTGAGCGAGACCGCTTCCGTATCGACGGAACCGATGCGCTCTAATTCCTCTTTTGTTCCATATAGACGAGCTTCCGTCGTGACAGGAACAATCTTGACGACGGTATACCCCTTTTTGACGTTGTCTTTTGTCTTCACATTAATCGGTACCGTCTTACTTTCCTTATAGATCGGTACTGTGATTTCTAATTGTTCCGGTTGATAAGATGCATTGATCGTATTCCCGTTCGTATCAGTCGCTTTAGCATTGAACGTCTCTTTGAACGTCTCTGCCCGATCGGTCACATCGATCGGTACTTGGATCGCTGAAATCGCCTGTAACTTCTCTGCGCCTCCCGTGACTTCAACAGTTTGTTGGTTCGGCTGCGCTTCCCCAGCGACATATCCTTCAGCGATTTTATTTTTATTGAGTAAGGCGACTTGTACCGGTACTTCCTTTGTAATCTTCTTATCGAGGAAAACTTCGATCGTCTCCTGTTTTGGTGTCACCTCGACATCTTTTCCGAAGCCAGTTGCTGTGACACGGACACGATGATAGCCAGGGTCGAGTCCTTTCAAATCAATCGATAATCCAAAATCTTGGACGAGCCGGAGCATCGTCAAGCTACTCGACGGACCTTTGACGGTCACTTCCATACTATCTGGAATATTATAGGCGACCCACTGCGATTCATCATACTGGACCGTGACCGGCACGTCAAATTTCGTCGAACCTTGTCCTGCGATCGGTAATAGACTAGCAGCATCACTTTTTCCCGTCGTATTCGAACCTGCGACCATCAAATACAACATGACGGCTAAGGCGACGGCAACGATGCGTAAAAACCAGCGTTCATTGAACCACTTTTCGAACATTATTTTTTCGCCCCCATCCAGTTCAAGAAGGAAGTATTCGTCGGTTCGGCCTTGACGATCGACTCAAGTAACTTTGTCCGTAATGATTCTTCGTCGAGTTCCCGGTACAGACGTCCATTGATAGCGAGTGAGACACCACCCGTTTCTTCCGAGACGACGAGCGTGACGCTATCCGTCACCTCACTGACACCGATGGCAGCACGGTGACGTGTTCCAAGCTCTTTTGAGATATGTGCACTCTCAGACAGCGGTAAGTAACAAGCGGCTGCTGCTAACTTGCCTTGCTGGACGATGACGGCACCATCATGTAAGGGTGTATTCGGAATGAACAAGTTGATCAGCAACTGACTCGTGATTTGTGAACCGAGCGGAATGCCCGTCTCCACGTATTCACTTAGTCCTGTCTCGCGTTCAATCGTCACGAGTGCTCCGATACGACGTTTTGACATGTACTGGGCAGACGATACGAGTGCATCGACGATTCGAACTTGTTCATCTTCATCACTGATGGCACTACGTGAGAAGAATTTACTCGTTCGTCCTAAGTGTTCCAGTCCACGCCTTAGTTCGGGTTGGAAGATGATGATAATCCCCAGTAACCCGTAGGTGATGATTTGATTCAATAAGAATTGCAATGTTTTGAGTCCAAAAAAGCCACTCAAGAACCAACTGATCAAAATGACCGAGATCCCTTTAATGAGCTGGACTGCTTTTGTTCCTTTGACAATGATCATGAGACGGTAAATGACGAAAGTCACGACCGCAATATCAATCACGTCATTAATATAATCGTACCAATGTACGTTTTCTCCCAGTTTCAACAATTGAAATTGAAGTGGTTGCCAGCTGAAGTAATTCACCAACCGTGCCCCCTAACTCATCTGATTTAAACAGTTTCCATTATAGCACAAAGGGACGAGTTCGACTCGTCCCAGCTGATTATTGAAATAGACGCTTGATTCCGTACCAAACGCGTTCGAATAATTGATCAATTTCCTTGATTTCTCCGGTCACGCTACCAGCACTCGCCGTGTAAGCTTTCCCGTCAACGGTCATGACATCGCCATTGACTTTCCCTTCGATTCGGACGTTCCCACCTTCGACATATAGATCTTGATCGACCGTGACGCCTTTCGGGACGACGACCTCGCCATTTTGAGCGACGATACCTGGTGCATTCGTATAGGATAAGTCATGTTCTTCTTGTGCCATATAACCACCTAGGCTACCGACCGACAAGAGTAAGAAAACAGCCGCTGCCGCGAGCAATGGGTACTGCTTCATCTTACCTCCAAAACGAGACGGTTGCGGTTGGTGTAGCAAAGCAGCGCTTGGCGTCTCCACCTGTTCAGGCAATTGTGCCAGCACGCGGGATGTAAAATCTGCCGATAATTTAGGCGCTGGAAGTTGACGCAGTCGAGCATCAAGGAGCCGATACTCTTCGAACTCGTCCATCGCGTCTACTTCTCGTAACTCTGCTTCTAATCGCTCGAATTCCTCAGGTGGTTGGTTTTGGTCTAAATAATCCTGGATCCGTTCATGTACATGCTCTCGTGACATGGTGAGTTCCTCCTTCTCATCGTTTAGCAAAATGCTTCTTCAGCGCTTCTCGTCCACGATGAATTCTAGTTTTGACAGTAGCGACAGGTAATTCGATCATTTCACTGATTTCCTTTAGCGAAAGATCTTCTACATATTTCAGGACGAGTGGGACACGGTATTTTTCTGGTAAAGCTGCAATCGCGTCCCCAACTTCGTTTCGTTGCTCGTTATCGACCACTTGGTCCTCCGGCAAGGTGTCCTTGCTCTCGAGTTGTGAATACAATGTCAGTCCTTCAGTACCTGACATCTCAGCATCAAGAGAATAGTCAGGTTTCTTTTTCCGTAATCGGTCAATCGATACGTTCGTGACGATTCGGTACAACCAAGTCCGGAACTTCCATTGTGCATTATACGAATCAATCTTCGTAAATACACGGATGAAGGCTTCCTGTGTCGCATCCTCCGCTTCCATTCGATCGCGCAAGACGCGGAAAGCCACAAGAAAGGCACCTTCCTTATATAGATCAACAAGTGCCGCGAATGCATCACGGTCTCCCTGCTTCACTCGCTCAATTAAGCGTAGTGTCGTTTCTTCCACTTTGAATACCCCCCGCTCTATGCGGTCAATCTCTTATACGAAGTCGACCGATAAATGTTTCATCTCCTTTTAAATTGTAACAAAAAAAACTTGAACCCCGATGAAAAGAGTTCAAGTTCTATCCATTATTTTACTAAGCGATGTGTTTCCATTGCCAAAAGTAGATCTCCGATCAGTTCATTCGCAAGTTCTGCTGTTCCGTTTCCTTCTTCAAGCAACGGATTCACTTCAACGAATTCAGCTGCAATGAAATCTTCTGCCGTTGCGCAATGCTTGAGCACTGTCTTCGCATCGTCTAAGAAAATACCGTCAGCGACACGTGTTCCTGTACCGACGACGAGTGATGGATCGAGACCATCCATATCAAAGCTAAGATAGAACGCATCCGTCGTTTCCTTCAAATAGGCAATCGCTTCTTCCATGATCGCGTCCATTCCCCGAGTTCGGATTGCTTCCATATCATAGACACGAATACCAAGACGATCAATCAGCTCTTGTTCTCCTGGATCAACGTCACGTAATCCGATGAAGACGAGATGTTCCGGTTGCAACTTGATATCGGTTCCTCCGACTTCGGTTAAACGCTGATGTCCTTCCCCAAGGGCTACAGCGAGCGGCATACCGTGGATGTTACCAGACGGTGATGTTTCCGGTGTATTCAAATCACCGTGTGCATCGAACCAGATGACTCCAAGACGTGGTACAGTCTGACGTAACCCTGCAATCGTTCCGATCGCCATGCTGTGATCACCACCGACTAATAACGGAAAACGTTGCTCCGATAACGCATCATGTACAATTAGATGCAAGTCATTCGTCGTATGGACGACGCCTTCAAGACGTTTCAGCTTCGGATCTTCTTCTCGGGCCGCATCCTCGGATAAAACAGCCGCTTCCCCGTAGCGTACTGCTTCTTGTCCCCGTGCTTCGAGTGTCGCGAGTAGACCCGCTTTTTCGACAGCAGCAGGTCCGTGTTCAGTGCCTGGCTTTCCTTGTCCATAACGGTACGGTACGCTGATATACGCGATGTTCATACGATATTCCCCCTATGTCATAGTCACTTCTACATATATTGTAAGCGGTAACAAACAAGTGGTTCAACTCAACAAAAAAACGCATGAATATACAAAAAAACACCGTGAAGGGAATCACGGTGTTCTTGCGTACGTACTCTGGTTATGCTTGGCATTTCATATAAAAAAAACTTAAGACGAACGAAACTCGCTTAAGATCTTTAAATAAAATTGGTGGAGCCTAGCGGGATCGAACCGCTGACCTCCTGCGTGCAAGGCAGGCGCTCTCCCAGCTGAGCTAAGGCCCCGAAAGAAAAAGCGGAAGACGGGATTCGAACCCGCGACCCCGACCTTGGCAAGGTCGTATTCTACCACTGAACTACTTCCGCAAGAAATGAGCCATGCAGGATTCGAACCTGCGACCCTCTGATTAAAAGTCAGATGCTCTACCAACTGAGCTAATGGCTCGACATGGTGGGGGGGGGCGGATTCGAACCGCCGAACCCGAGGGAGCGGATTTACAGTCCGCCGCGTTTAGCCACTTCGCTACCCCCCCAGTTTGTCTAGGAACTTATACAATTGAGAAAAAACAGTGCCGGCAACAGGAGTCGAACCCGCGACCTACTGATTACAAGTCAGTTGCTCTACCAGCTGAGCTACACCGGCACAAAAAGTATAATGGTGACCCGTACGGGATTCGAACCCGTGTTACCGCCGTGAAAGGGCGGTGTCTTAACCGCTTGACCAACGGGCCGTTGGCTCCGCAAGTAGGATTTGAACCTACGACCTACCGGTTAACAGCCGGTTGCTCTACCGCTGAGCTATTGCGGAATAAATATGCCTGGCAACGTCCTATCCTCACAGGGGGAAGCCCCCAACTACTTTCGGCGTTCAAGTGCTTAACTTCCGTGTTCGGCATGGGAACGGGTGTGACCACTTGGCTATCGTCACCAGACGATCGGGCTCGCGCCCTCAAAACTGAAGTCATCAACAAGCATCTGCTAGAACAAGGCCTCGACCGATTAGTATCACTCAGCTCCACATGTCGCCATGCTTCCACCCGTGACCTATCTACCTCATCGTCTCTGAGGGGTCTTTCTTGATTACTCAAAGGGAAATCTCATCTTGGAGGGGGCTTCATGCTTAGATGCTTTCAGCATTTATCCCGTCCGCACGTAGCTACCCAGCGATGCTCCTGGCGGAACAACTGGTACACCAGCGGTGCGTCCATCCCGGTCCTCTCGTACTAAGGACAGCTCTCCTCAAATTTCCTGCGCCCACGACGGATAGGGACCGAACTGTCTCACGACGTTCTGAACCCAGCTCGCGTACCGCTTTAATGGGCGAACAGCCCAACCCTTGGGACCTACTCCAGCCCCAGGATGCGATGAGCCGACATCGAGGTGCCAAACCTCCCCGTCGATGTGGACTCTTGGGGGAGATCAGCCTGTTATCCCCAGGGTAGCTTTTATCCGTTGAGCGATGGCCCTTCCATGCGGAACCACCGGATCACTAAGCCCGACTTTCGTCCCTGCTCGACTTGTAGGTCTCGCAGTCAAGCTCCCTTCTGCCTTTGCGCTCTACGAATGATTTCCAACCATTCTGAGGGAACCTTTGGGCGCCTCCGTTACTGTTTAGGAGGCGACCGCCCCAGTCAAACTACCCGCCTGACACGGTCCTCCAGCCGGATCACGGCTGCGAGTTAGAGACTCTATGCATGAAGGGCGGTATCCCAAGGGTGACTCCTCCGAAGCTGGCGCTCCGGGCTCGACGTCTCCCGCCTATCCTGTACATCATGCACAAAGCCTCAATATCAGGCTGTAGTAAAGCTCCATGGGGTCTTTCCGTCCTGTCGCGGGTAACCTGCATCTTCACAGGTACTATGATTTCACCGGGTCTCTCGTTGAGACAGTGCCCAAATCGTTACGCCTTTCGTGCGGGTCGGAACTTACCCGACAAGGAATTTCGCTACCTTAGGACCGTTATAGTTACGGCCGCCGTTTACTGGGGCTTCGGTTCAAAGCTTCGCTTGCGCTAACCCATCCCCTTAACCTTCCAGCACCGGGCAGGCGTCAGCCCCTATACGTCATCTTGCGATTTAGCAGAGACCTGTGTTTTTGCTAAACAGTCGTTTGGGCCTATTCACTGCGGCTCTACTCATGTAGAGCGTCCCTTCTCCCGAAGTTACGGGACCATTTTGCCGAGTTCCTTAACGAGAGTTATCCCGCGCGTCTTAGAATTCTCATCTCGCCTACCTGTGTCGGTTTACGGTACTGGCGCCTTCCCCCTCACTAGAGGCTTTTCTTGGCAGTGTGAAATCGTGACCTACGTCCCTACGGGACTCCGCGTCGTTCCTTGACTTTGGTGCCTGACGGATTTGCCAATCAGACGGTCTTGAAACTTGCACATGCACTTCCATCCGCATGCGTCACTATCCTCCTGCGTCCCCCCATTGTTCAAACGGTGGATCGGCGGTACAGGAATATCAACCTGTTATCCATCGCCTACGCCTTTCGGCCTCGGCTTAGGTCCAGACTAACCCTGAGCGGACGAGCCTTCCTCAGGAAACCTTGGGCTTTCGACGGAGGGGATTCTCACCCCTCTTTTCGCTACTCACACCGGCATTCTCACTTCCAAACGCTCCACTGCTCCTTCCGGTACAGCTTCGCAGCGGTTTGGAACGCTCCCCTACCATTCCTTACGGAATCCGCAGCTTCGGTGGTATGTTTAGCCCCGTTACATTTTCGGCGCGGCGCCACTCGACTAGTGAGCTATTACGCACTCTTTGAATGGTGGCTGCTTCTAAGCCAACATCCTAGCTGTCTAGGCAGCGCCACATCCTTTTCCACTTAACATACACTTTGGGACCTTAGCTGGCGGTCTGGGCTGTTTCCCTCTTGACTACGGATCTTATCACTCGCAGTCTGACTCCCGAGTATAAGTTGCTGGCATTCGGAGTTTAACTGAATTCGGTAACCCTGTGGGGGCCCCTAGTCCAATCAGTGCTCTACCTCCAGAACTCTCAACCTCGAGGCTAGCCCTAAAGCTATTTCGGGGAGAACCAGCTATCTCCAGGTTCGATTGGCATTTCACCGCTACCCACACCTCATCCCCGCACTTTTCAACGTGCGTGGGTTCGGACCTCCAGTCAGTGTTACCTGACCTTCATCCTGGACATGGGTAGATCACCTGGTTTCGGGTCTACGACAACGCACTGAACGCCCTGTTCAGACTCGCTTTCGCTACGGCTCCGCCTCATCGGCTTAACCTCGCGCGTTATCGTAACTCGCCGGTTCATTCTACAAAAGGCACGCCATCACCCGTTAACGGGCTCTGACTACTTGTAGGCATACGGTTTCAGGATCTATTTCACTCCCCTTCCGGGGTGCTTTTCACCTTTCCCTCACGGTACTGGTTCACTATCGGTCACTAGGGAGTATTTAGCCTTGGGAGATGGTCCTCCCGGATTCCGACGGGGTTTCACGTGTCCCGCCGTACTCAGGATCCACTCTGGAGGGAAAACAGTTTCAGCTACAGGGCTGTCACCTTCTTCGGCCGACCTTTCCAGGTCCTTCACCTACTGTCTTCCTTTTTGACTCCGTATAGAGTGTCCTACAACCCCGAAGAGCATGCTCTCCGGTTTGGGCTGTTCCCGTTTCGCTCGCCGCTACTCAGGGAATCGCATTTGCTTTCTCTTCCTCCGGGTACTTAGATGTTTCAGTTCCCCGGGTCTGCCTCACGCTACACTATGTATTCATGTAACATGTCCCATCCCATTACGGATGGTGGGTTCCCCCATTCGGAAATCTTCGGATCAAAGCATACTTACTGCTCCCCGAAGCATATCGCTGTTCGTCGCGTCCTTCATCGGCTCCTAGTGCCAAGGCATCCACCGTACGCCCTTCATACCTTGATCTAGCGTTGGTATTCTAAGAACACACGTCTTAAATGACATGGTTAATTAAAAGTTTGATGTCTTGTTGATGTCTTCAGTTTTCAAGGTGCGAGTGCCTTATCCAAAGGACAAGACAAATGGAGCCTAGCGGGATCGAACCGCTGACCTCCTGCGTGCAAGGCAGGCGCTCTCCCAGCTGAGCTAAGGCCCCAGGATTGAAATTATAATGGAAATGGTG